>DXFZ01000044.1 GCA_019114175.1 Candidatus Corynebacterium gallistercoris | reverse complement strand
CCCGCCGCCGCGAGGGGATCCCTCACGAGGCCCTGGCCCGCGGCCCCGGGAACCTGGGTGCGGCGCTTGGGTTGGATTTGGAGCTGAACGGGTCCGTGGTGGAGCAGGCGCCGGTGCACGTTCCGGGGCAGGAGCAGGTGCCGGGCGCGGGCGCTACCAGCGGTTTCACCCTGACTCCACCGCTTAAGCCCGTGGAGGACTACGCCTGCGGGCCGCGAATCGGGATCACCAAGAACGCGGATGCGCCCTTGAGATTCTGGGTGCCGGGGGACAAGACGGTGAGTAGCCCGCGCGGCCGTCCGCGGGCGCCGCGGATGCGCTGAAGTGCGCGGATCGTCAGCGCTACCTGCGTCAGGGGCATTATCGACTCTTTTGCTACTGGCACGAGCTCCCGGTAGCAAAAAAGCTGATTTTCCCTAGGATTTTCCGCCAAAATGCTACTGGGAGCCGGGCGCAGTAGCATTTTGCACGATTCTTCTTCAACGACGGCACGAGTAGGGGTAGAGGTCGGGTCCTTTTAGGTCCGGGCGCAGGTAGTTGAGATCCGAGAGCTGGGCGCAGAGGCTAGCCGGTCTAGGGGCGCGGGGGCTAGCCGTTCTCCTCCATGCGCAGCCGCGGCTCCACACGGTTTTCCGGGCGGAAGCCGTGCTTGTCCGCGAAGAAGGCGCGGATGCGGTCCATGTCCTCCCCCACGTTCCCCGTGAGCTCGAACGTTGGACCTAGCCCCACGGTCTTGGTGGGGCGGTCCACATACGCCAAGGTCACCGGCATGCCAGTCTTCTGGGCGATGCGGTAGAACCCAGACTTCCAGTACGGGTTCTTGCCACGGGAGCCGTCCGGGGCGATGACGAGGCCGGCCGTCTTCGCCTCATCTACACGCGCCACGATCTCATCCACCACGGCCTTCGGGTTCTCCCGGTCCACGGGCAGCCCGTGGAGCTTACGCATGATGGGCCCACCCCAGCCCTCGAACAGGGACTTCTTCCCCATCCACATCATGTCCACCCGGCAGTACCAGGCCACGGCCAGCATGAGGATGAAGTCCCAGTTGGAAGTGTGCGGGGCTGCCACGTAGATGCTGGGGTAATGAGGGGGCTCCTCAGATTTCAACGTCCATGGGCCCAGCGCCCAGAAAGTCTTGGCGATGAAACGACGAATCATGTTCTTCAGACTACCTGCCCGGATCACAAGCGGTATCATCATGAGGTTCAGTTTCCACCGTCCCCGACTATGAAGCTGGTGCACCATGACTGATGCTCCCCGCCGCCGCGCGTTTGACCGCGGCCCCCGCCCACTCCTGCGCGGCCACTTGCACGCCAACGCGGCCTGGTACTTCGGCGGCACCAGCACCGCCCTCGTCGTATCCGCGTTCGCGCTTGCCGGCATCGGCTGGCTCAGCCTCGCCACCACCATTTACGCCCTGCTGCTGGTCGCGATGCTCAGCGTCTCCGCCCTCTACCACCGCTTCCCGTGGCGCAGTGAGGCCGCCGTCGCCGCCTGGCGCCGGGCCGATCACGCGATGATCGCCCTGTTCATCGCGGGAACCTACGGCCCGGTGCTCCTCGGTGCGTCCACCAGCGCCCACACGCTCTTCACCCTGGGCGTTGCCTGGGTTGCCGCCATCGCGGCGGTCATCCTCAACATCGTGTGGATCACGCACCCGCGGTGGATGTCCGTCAGCATCTACCTCCTCCTCGGGTGGATAGGGTTGGCGGACATCACCAGCCTCGCCACTAGGCTGTCCACAGCCACGCTCATCCTCATCCTCTCCGGCGGCGCGGTCTACACCGCCGGGGCCATTTCCTACGCCCTCAAACGCCCCAACTTCTCCGAGCGTTGGTTCGGATTCCACGAGGTCTTCCACGCCGCCACGATCATCGCGGCGGGCATCCACCATGTAGCGGTGTGGCTCACCGTGCTCGGCAGCTAGCAGCTAGCAGCTAGCGCCAGAGCCAGGGAGCAGCAGAGCTAGCGAGCACCAGGGCACCGAACCGCGCAGCCAGCTAGCACCCCGCAAGCACGCCTGCGATCGCCTGCTTCTCCGCCTCCGTCACCCACAGCCGATACTTCGCCTTCACCTCAGTCTGAATGGTGACGTACTGGCAGCGGAACTCCCTGTTCGGAGGCAGCCACGTGGCCGCGTCACCAGCTCCCTTCTGCTGATTCAGCGGCCCATCCACAGCCAGCAGGTTCAGCGGATCGTTGGCGAACTGCTCCCGCTCCTCCGGCGAGAGCTGCTGCGCACCCTTCTGCCAGGCATCCGCCAGCGCCACCACGTGATCGATCTGCACGGCCCGGGACGTATCCTGCCCGCGCACAAAGTCAATCCGCTGCCCGGAGTACGGATCCATCAGCACCCCGGAAAGGACCTTGCACCCCTTCGGGGCGTCGAACTCCACCATGTCCCGCGCCAGCACGTCATTGCGCTGGTCACAGCCATTGCGGTCCACGTCCTTCCACCGCTGGCCGAATTGATCCCGCGCATACCCCGTCTTCGGCGCGCGGCCCTTCACCTCGAGCGTGTCCAGTAGGGCCAGGGCGGGATTCGCCGCGGGAGCCGAGGCCTCGGCTGGAGGTTCGGGAGCCGGTGGCTCAGGCGGCACTATGGACTCAGGCGGCGCGGTGGGCTCAGGCGGCGAAGGCGCGGCGGAAGTCGCCGGCTCCGCACTGGAGCTGGAGGTGGTCTCCCGCGCGGAGTCCTGCGGTGCCGCGCAGCCCGCCAGCGCCAACACACCCGCCAGCAGCGCCGCCAGCCACGCAATCAAAAAACTATAAGCTTTCTGCATGGGTCACACACTAAACATCGGTGCGGACAACACCCCTGCCGGACCGTTTGAAGATTCGAACACTTCGAGCGTGGGGTGGCGTCGCCACCGAAAAAAGATAAACCACGAACAACAGCAACCCTGACAAACCCTGCAGGTTCGCCACGAAATAGAAAGGGAAATCGAAGGAGTACGTGGGCTGGTCCGGGTAGAGCACGTACCAGCCGGCGAAATTGGCGTAGAGGAACAGGGCCAACGCAGCCGCCACCGCGCGGTTCACCGGCACGAACAGCAGCGGCAGGGCAATGACCATGCCGGACCAGTGGTGGGTCACGGCGATCGGGTTAGCCAGGGAAATACCCAGCACCACCAGCAACAACGCGTCCACGTGTCGGCCCGACCACGTGAGCTTCCACGCGCCCCACACCGTCAGCGCGGCGATGAGCACGAACCCCGGCTGCATGATCGCGGCGGCCGTATCCGCATCCACGCCCAGGCGGGAAATCAGGCCGGTGAGCGCCTGATTCGGCGGGTACGGTGGCGGGCCGCCGCGGTCCGAGCGGAAGAACTCGTCCGTCCAGTAGTACCAAGACTCTTCCGCGCGCAGCAGGAACCCCGCACCCACCGTGAACAGGAAGAACCCCGCCGAGCGCGCCAGAGACCACCAATCCTTACGCACCAAGAACAGCAGCGCGTATGCCGCCGGAGTGATCTTGATGCCCGCAGCCACGCCAATGCCCAGGCCGCGGATCGGGCGGGGCGTGTAGCCCAGCACGTCCGCAGTAATCATGCAGGCCAGGAAGATGTTTATCTGGCCGTACATGAGGTGAGTCTGGATGGGGTCCAGCAGCAGGGCGAAGCCGGTCAGTCCCACAGACCACATCCACCAGCGCTGCAGGCCCAGGCGGTGCGTGGCCATCGTGACGGTCGCCAGGAGCGCAGCGATGGAAGCCCACGTCCATGCCAGCTCCATCACCTGCTCATCCATCCAGGTCAGCGGCACAAATAGGGCGGCGGCGAAAGGCGGATACAGGAAGCGGAAACCGGAGCGGGTGGGGAACTCGTCAGAGTACAGCGGGAAGCCCTCCACGATGGCGCGGCCGGTATCGCGGAACACGCCGACGTCCAGCAGGAAGGCGTCGCGGGCGTGCTGGAGGGTGTCCTGGATGGCGTGGAAGCCATAAAACACGCCCATGACCAGCACCGCCGGGGCCAGGTAGTGCAGCGCCGGGTGCGCGGTGACTTGCGCGGGCACCTGTGCATGCACACGCGGCGTAACCTGCGCGAGCACCTGGCTAGAAAGTTTGCGTTTCGCGGGCGATGGCATGCGAATATCCTAGCCACATGTGCGGGGCTGGGCTAAGTGCCTGATGGGCTCACTGCGGCGGCGGGCACGGTGCGGTGGCGTCGCAATAAAACAACAACAACCACCCACCACCAGCTACCCCACCGCGCGCTCCACCCACTCCACCACCTGCGGCCACAGCTGCCGGTTGGCGGAACTGTAGAACCCCATGTGCCCCACCGGGCCATTGGCCGTGCCCCTGCCGGCCTCAATGTCCACTTTGTCCACATCCGCGCGGGTCGTCTGGTCCGTCAGCACATCCACGGAGCGGCGGTTGGCCCAGAGGTCATCGGTGAACACCACGGAGAGCAGCGGGCCGCGCGCCTTGTTGAACCGCTCCTTCAAGTTGAAGTGTTGGTCGCCGAAGAAGTAGTCATCCTGTCGCGACCACTTCGCCCACTGCAGCATCATGAAGTGTCCCAGGTTTTGTTCCGTTTGAGTAGATGGGAAAATTTGGAACATGCCAAGGAAATTTGACCAGGATGCGAAGGACCGTGTGGTCCGTCTTGTGGAAGACCGCATCTTGGCGGAAAATATGTCG
>DXFZ01000043.1 GCA_019114175.1 Candidatus Corynebacterium gallistercoris | reverse complement strand
AGGTTGCCTGCCACCTGTTCAGCGTGGCTTCGCTGATCCCCAGCGCGGTGAGGATTTGAGCCGTGGTCGATCCTGATTCTCTGAGTTCTCGAGCTTTATCCAGCTTGCGAACAATCTGCTCGGGAGTGTGTTTACTGAACTTCTTCACCATTCATCCATTCTCCCCACCCACAGGCAGGGCATCAATGGACAACACTCAAGTCACCCGGACCTAAAAACCTAAGGCACTCCAGTCGCACCAAAAGAGTGAGAGGTACCATCGATCCCATGGGATTTCAGCAAGGCAGCATCCGGCGCAACACGGAGGATATTGAGGTTCGCCACTTGGGCCTCGTCGATTATGAACAGACGTGGAAAGAGCAGGCCGCGATGGCCGGACGCCGTGCTGACGGGGAGCTAGCCGATACCCTGCTGCTCCTGCAGCACCCGCCGACCTACACCGCGGGCAAGCGGACCGAGGAGGCCGACCGGCCGACGAACGGGCTGCCCGTCGTGGACGTGGACCGCGGTGGGCGGATCACGTGGCACGGACCAGGTCAGCTGGTGGCCTACCCGATCATCCAGCTCGCGGACCCCGTGGATGTGGTGGACTACGTGCGCCGTCTCGAGGAAGCGGCGATGGCGACGTGCCGCGCCTTGGGTCTCGAGGGCGTTGGCCGTGTGGAGGGACGCAGTGGAGTGTGGCTACCCGCCGGAGTGGTCGGCGGCGTGCTGCAGCCGGCACGGAAGATCGCGGCCATAGGGATCCGAGTGACCCGCGGGGTGACGATGCACGGTATCTCCCTGAACTGTAACAACACTCTGGACTACTACGAGCACATCGTGCCGTGCGGGCTGGCCGATGCTGGGGTGACGACACTCAGCGCTGAACTGGGGCGTGATGTCACTCCCGACGAGGCCGAGCCGCTGTTGGAGGCCAAGGTCATCGCCGCGCTCAATGGGGATCTGCCTTTGAGCCAGGCTTGATTTATAGGCTGTTAGCGAGTGCGGGCCTAGGAGCGTAGGGTGGTGCGCATGAGTGTGACCGCAGACGGGCGCCGCATGCTGCGCATTGAGGCTAAGAACTCCCAGACTCCCATTGAGGCGAAGCCTCGGTGGATCAGGACCACCGCCAAGGTGGGGCCGGAGTACCGGGACATGAAGAAGCGGGTGGCGGGCGCGGGCCTGCACACCGTGTGTCAGGAAGCCGGCTGCCCAAATATCAACGAGTGCTGGGAAGACCGGGAGGCCACGTTCCTCATCGGTGGCGATACCTGCTCTCGGCGCTGTGACTTCTGCCAGATCAAGTCCGGCCGCCCCTCCCCTCTGGATCGCGACGAGCCCCGCCGCGTGGCGGAAAACATCCGCGAGATGGGCCTGCGGTACGCCACCATCACCGGCGTGACCCGCGATGACCTGGATGATGAAGGCGCATGGCTGTACGCAGAGGTGGTGCGCAAGATTCATGAACTGAACCCGAACACCGGCGTGGAGAACCTGACCCCGGACTTCTCCAACAAGCCGGACCTGCTCAAGCAGGTCTTTGACGCCCAGCCCGAGGTCTTCGCGCACAACCTGGAGACCGTGCCGCGGATCTTCAAGCGCATCCGGCCGGCGTTCAAGTATGACCGCTCCTTGGAGGTCATCCAGGCCGCGCATGACTATGGCTTGGTGACCAAGTCCAACCTGATTCTGGGCATGGGCGAAGAACCGGACGAAGTGCGGGACGCGATTCGTGACCTGGCGCAGGCCGGAACGGACATTCTGACGATCACCCAGTACCTGCGCCCCTCCTCCATGCACCACCCCATTGAGCGTTGGGTGAAGCCCGAAGAGTTCATGAAGCACTCCGAGGCTGCTTATGAGGAAGGCATCAAGGCCGTCATGTCCGGGCCGTTGGTGCGCTCCTCCTACCGTGCGGGTCGGTTGTACGCCCAAGCGAAGCAGGCCCGCGGGGAAGCCATCCCGGAGAACCTGAGCCACTTGGAGGACACGTTAGAGTCCACCACGGCTCAGGAAGCCTCCAGCCTGCTGCAGCGCTACGGCGCTTCTGAACACACGCCGGTGTCTGCCGCCCGTTAGGCCATGGCCTATTGTGGTCTACATGGCCAAAGACATCCGAGATAAGGAAAACAAGAAGGCTGCAAAGGCCGCTAAGAAGGAGCAGCGAAAGCAGACACGCTCCCAAATGTGGCAAGCCTTTAAGCTCCAAAAGGGGCGCGATAAGAAGCTAGTGCCCTACATGGTGCTGGCGTTTTTGATCCCCGTCATCCTTTTCCTGCTGCTCAGCATGGTCTGGGGTTGGTGGTGGCTCAACCTTATCGTGGGCATCATCACGGGTCTGGCTGTGGCGATGTGGGTCTTCTCCCGTCGCCTGCAGTCCGGCGTGTATGACCAGATCGAGGGGGAGGCTGGCGCTGCCGCGTGGGCTCTGCAGAACCTGCGAAATGGCGTAGGTATGAAGTGGGTGACCGAGACTGGTGTTGCCACGAACACCCACATGGACGCTGTTCACCGAGTGGTGGGCACCCCCGGCGTGGTCCTTGTTGGCGAGGGCTCTCCCCGCCGCCTGAAGCCCATGATGGCTCAGGAGCGTAAGAAGCTGGCCCGCATCATCGGCCAGACTCCCATTTATGACGTGATTGTTGGCAATGATGAAGGCCAGGTGCCGATCAAGAAGCTCCAGAGCCACCTGATGCGCCTGCCGCGCAACATCAAGAAGAATGAAGTGGATGCGCTCAACGGAAAGGTTGAGTCCATCTCCCGCCTCAACTCTCCACAAAACGCGATCCCGAAGGGTTACATGCCGAAGGGTGGGCAGATGTCCGGCATGAACCGTCGCGCGCGGCGAGCTGCGGAGCGCAGCAAGAAGCGCTAACTCCGCTACCGCGTGCGGATAACCCCCGTGCCGGTGGCGCGGTCATGCATGCCGCGGCCGTCGGTATCTTGAATGACCGGCGGGAACAGGAAGATCGTGAAGATCGTCCGCACAAGCGCACGCCACAGTCCCACACGCTGAGAACCGTCATCCATCCGGGCCACGCCGATTCCCAGGATCGCGTGCCCGGGGCTTTGGGCGAAGAGCCACACGGTCACAACGCGCCACAGGATGAAGAAGATCATCGATGCGGTGGCGCTATCGCCAAACCACGACGTGTAGGGCGTAATCAGCGCTGCCATTGCGTAACAAATCAACCAGTCGATCGCCAGGGCACCCATGCGGGGCATGAGCCCGGCCAAGGAGCCGGGTCCATCCTTGGGCAGCCCCAGGTTTTGCCCTGGGTATGCGCTCAGGTTGCGGGGGTCTTCGTTTTCACCTGGAACCAGGGGTCCTTCGAGCCATGTTCGCTTCTCACTCATGATGATCTAGAGACTATCCCCAACCGCTCGGGTATGCCATTTTCTCCCCTCACCTATTCATATTTGCGTATAGTTGTAGATGTTGTTGCGCGCATCTCTGGAGATTAATGCCTGTTCACAGCACTTTCCCTCCACAACATGTGATCAGCAACACAGGCAAGTTAATAAAGTTGAAACATTCGGGTGACAGTTGAGCAACAACTTTCTCCTACACTCGAGTGGTGTATCGCTTTGGAGTTCAACCGGCCAACGTGTGAAGGTCAGCGCCCAACTGATGGGCACCATCCTTCACGCGGGGCCAGCTCCCAGGCTGTGCGCACGAGAAGATTCCAACTGCAAGGAACGGATTAAGAACAGTGGCTTTTAAGACCGCAGAAGAAGTTGTTAAGTACATCAAGGACAACGAAGTTGAGTTCGTGGATGTGCGCTTCACCGACGTGCCAGGCATTGAGCAGCACTTCACCATCCCCGCCTCCGCTTTCGATGAGGAGGTGGCTGAGGAGGGTCTGGCCTTCGATGGTTCTTCCGTCCGTGGTTTCACGACCATCGAAGAGTCGGACATGAACCTGCTGCCGGATCTGGCTACCGCCAAGATTGATCCGTTCCGCAAGGCGAAGACCCTGAACATTAAGTTCTTCGTCCACGATCCCTTCACCCGTGAGCCTTTCTCCCGCGACCCCCGCAACGTTGCCCGCAAGGCCGAGCAGTACCTGACCTCTACCGGCGTGGCAGACACCTGCTTCTTCGGTGCCGAGGCGGAGTTCTACCTCTTCGATTCTGTCCGCTATGAGGCAGACACGAACCGCTCCTTCTACGAGCTGGATTCCGTTGAGGGCTGGTGGAACCGCGGCAAGGAGCACAACCCGGATGGCTCCACCAACCTTGGTTACAAGACCCGCATGAAGGGCGGCTACTTCCCCGTCGCTCCATACGATCACTACCAGGATCTGCGCGATGACATGTCCCGCAACCTGACCAACGCTGGTTTTGAGCTGGAGCGCGCCCACCACGAGGTCGGCACCGGTGGCCAGCAGGAGATCAACTACAAGTTCAACACCCTGCTGCACGCCGCCGATGATCTGCAGACCTTCAAGTACATCATCAAGAACACCGCATGGGCTGCCGGCAAGTCCGCTACCTTCATGCCGAAGCCGCTGGCGGGCGATAACGGTTCCGGCATGCACGCTCACCAGTCCTTGTGGAAGGATGGCAAGCCGCTGTTCCACGATGAGTCCGGTTACGCTGGTCTGTCTGACACCGCCCGCTACTACATCGGCGGCATCCTGAAGCACGCTGGTGCTGTGTTGGCCTTCACCAACTCCACTTTGAACTCTTACCACCGCTTGGTGCCGGGCTTCGAGGCTCCGATCAACTTGGTGTACTCCCAGCGCAACCGCTCCGCCGCTGTGCGTATCCCGATCACGGGCTCTAACCCGAAGGCGAAGCGCATTGAGTTCCGCGCTCCGGACCCGTCCGGCAACCCCTACTTCGGTTTCGCTGCGATGATGCTGGCCGGCCTGGATGGCGTGAAGAACCGTATTGAGCCGCACGCTCCGGTTGACAAGGATCTCTACGAGCTGCCTCCGG
Source organism: Candidatus Corynebacterium gallistercoris (assembly GCA_019114175.1). Classification (GTDB taxonomy): domain Bacteria; phylum Actinomycetota; class Actinomycetes; order Mycobacteriales; family Mycobacteriaceae; genus Corynebacterium; species Corynebacterium gallistercoris. The sequence continues at coordinate 21,147 of DXFZ01000043.1, read as the reverse complement.
AGGAGGCTAAGGACATCCCGCAGGCTCCGACCAGCCTGGAGGCTTCCCTGAAGGCGCTGGAGGAGGACAATGACTTCCTGACCGAGGGCGGCGTGTTCACGGACGATCTGATCGATACGTACATTGCGTACAAGTACGACAATGAGATCGCACCGACCCGTCTGCGCCCGACTCCTCAGGAGTTCGAGATGTACTACGACTGCTAATTGTTAGCAGCTCGATCTCACTCCCCGGCACCCTCGTGGTTCCGGGGAGCATTTTTTACCCCCTGGTTAGCACTTTTCTCACGGTGCGTTTCCCGCTGGCGGCACCGCGGTCACCGCCGAAGAACAGTCGCTTGAAATATCCTTTGTCTTCTTTCGTATAGCGGACCATCCCGTTATTTTTATTGCGACGGCCGGAACCGCCACCCTGCTTCTCCCCCATTCGTCCGGTTGCGCCCAAGGGTCCGCTGCTTCCGCTGTGTCCTGCAGCGTGTGGCCCCGTTCCTGCTTTAAATGCAGCTTCACGGGCAAGAGCCGCTTCCCGCGCCTGGACCGGCAACTGCGGCAGCCGCTGCCCCGCAGCTCCCCCGCCCATGTTGGCCCCCAGGCCTCCCATCGGCCCGGTTCCCAGCCCCGCGCTGGACCTGCCAGACGCCGCACCTCCGCCTGTGCCGCCTCCCACGGTATTGCCGACCTGCGGCGCCGTGCTGATGCCACCCGTGCCCGCGTGTCGCCTTCCCCCTGCGGGGTTCACCGCTCCGTTGAGCGAGGGCACTGCCGGTACCCCGCCCGAGGCCCCTGAGGCTCCAGTCCCGGCCCCAGCGGTCATGGGCTGCATCGCGTTTGCCCCTCCCTGCACTACTGCTGGGGCTGGCGCTTGGGCGCCCGCTGTCTGCACCGCCGTGGCTTCCCCGCGACCTACGGCCCCAGCCGCCTGCTGGGCGGAGTTCCCCATTCCCCATTGCCCGTTGGCAGCACCCGCGTCAGCTGGCGAACCCGCAATTCGTGCGATGTCCACCGTGTTGCTCCCCTGCCCGGCACTACCGGCAGTCAGCACCCCGCCGCCGCTATGGCCGATAACGGGGACCCCGAGGTTCGCCACCGGAGGTTTCAACAGTTCCAGCGATGGCTGCAACTGAGTAGAGACGAAAGTCGCCACCGCAGCCTGTTCAGCCGCCAAGCGGGCCGCAGGCTCTGTGATGGTTGCCGTGCTGGCTTGAATCGCCTCAAGCGCTGCGAGGTTTGCCAACCGCACGCTTGGGAACTGTGCCACGGAAGTCGCCATCAGCTGAGCGTTTGCCGCGATGGTTCTCCCTGAGCGTGCCACGTCATCCACCGCCTCGCGGAACCTATCGAATGACTCCCCGTGGGTGGTCGCAGAAACATGACGCCCTGCTGCTTCCAAGGCATCCACCGCCGCCGTGAGGTTGGTTGAAATTCGTTCCCATTGGGACGCCAGTCTTGCTGGCGCAGCGTCTGTACCTTGAAATGCGGAGATTAGTACGGCTAGAGGCATCGAAGCCTCTGCCACCGCGACCGGAGGAACATACAGCAGGTTCGCGATGGGCGTAGCGACCCGTTCCGTCAACCTGCCGTGGAGCTCACCCAATACCCCTTGTTGTTCGGAGTACTCCCGCTGGAACGATCTGGCGTTGAGGTCCTCCTGCTGTTCGAAATAAGCGATTTGGATCCCGAAATTGGTAGCGAGAAATGACAGGTTGCTATGCACATCCTCGATCACCCTTATGGCAGATTCCGCTTGTCCAGCCATAAATGAAGAATGTTCACTGAACGCCGCATTTAGCACCGGCGTTTTTGTGTATGAGTCGAACACATAGTCCCGAAGAAAGACGCTAGCTAGTGGTCGTACCGATGCGCGAAGCATAGTTTCAACCTTTAGTGCTTCTGAATTATCGATCTGAATCATTCTACTTACCCCCGGTAATATTGGTTAATATTCGTTTGAACGACGTGAGCCGCTTACATGTCTCTTCCTGAGAAAGTGACGGTGGAAGATGACTGAGACCAATGCTCAACATAGTAGACTCCCGCGATATGAGAATTTGAGCACACTCGTCCCCCTTCGACTTGGAGAGTTTATAAAACCCGTCGCTTCCCGCGGACTCTGAGGCGATCGAATGATGAACGTGGTGAAAACTGTCGCTCACATTTACCCGGAACGTTTCCAACCCGCCCCGACGGAGCTCATCCTCCGGATTGAAGTAGCAAATCCGATCGAAAGAAGTTGCATCGAGGCCACCTCCCACAAAGCCGATCTGCTCAAAGCGTTCCACCACCTCTGGCGAGCAGTAATCAGGCAGACCCCAGAAAGCTACGTCAATTCCGTGTTCCGAACCTAGCTCGGGCACTGTTATCGGCCGACCAATGAACTGTTCAGAACGGCGCACGTATTCCGCAAGCTCCTCTGAACCAACCTCGCCAGCTTCACCCGGTGCCGGAGTCGAGGTACCAGCAGCCGAGGTGTTCACCCCCGCTGGAGCGTCGTCTGTCGCACCTTCCACTTGCGTGCAGCCGGTCAATGTCAGGGCAGCCACCATCATCACAGCCAAGCTCCGGCGCGCCTGTCCGCTCGCAATCACTTTCCCCTTCCCTCCCGTCTTGGTGTTTTCCCGCCGTGCGCCCAAGGATCCCTCACCTTGAGACGTCATCTGCAGAGCATAGTGTCAGGCGCGCATCGCCGCAGCGCAACGGGCATAGTTTTCCACAGACAGGCCTCGGAGTAGGTCGGTCGCGCCGCGTTGTCCACAGGGCGCTGCGAGGGGGTTGAAACCTCGCAGGCGCAGGCGTACATTAGTGCAAGTCGCTCGAAGATACCTATATCTTCATACATATCTTGGCGCCGTCGCCCCCACAGGGAGAACAACCACCGCGAAACCGCACGTCACCTACGGTGGCGAGCCACCGCACTCCTCCCCCGGCGAGGCACTAGGATGTACCAACAGAACTGAACAGCAATTCAATCAACCCCCTTACCCCACCAGGCCCGCCTGCTGCACGGAAGGGAAGAAAGAATAGACACGCATATGGCGGATATGGACGTAGCCGTGAGGGCAGAGGGAATCTCCCTCACCGGCGATGAAGGCAAAGTATTCGGACCACTTGATTTCACGATCCCCAACCAGGGCCTCACCAGCCTGCTGGGATCCGGAGGATCGGGGCGCACCGCCCTGGCGCTCGTGCTCTCCGGGCGCATGAAAATTACGGACGGCGAACTTGAAGTGCTGGGCATGACCAAGCACAGCAAGATTCAAAAGCGCGTGGCCATCGCGGGCGTGGATCAGATCGATTTCCTCGACCGCTCCGTGAAGGTCAAGGACGTCCTCACGGAAAACAAGGCCTGGCAGAAACTCTGGATCCAGCCAGTGAAGAAGGCCACCGAGGAGGACCTGGAAAACTTCTGCGGCTATGTCTACGGTGACCGCTCCCTCCCGCCGCTGGATGCTTACATCAGCCAGCTCACCAACCTGGACAAGCTCCTCATCCGCATCAGCCTGGCACTGCAACCCGCCCACGGCACGCCCGCGGAAATGCTGGTCATGGATGACTTAGAGCAGGTGCGTGAGCAGGGCGACCGGCAGGTGCTGCTCCACATTCTGGAGCGCATTAGCCGGGACATCCCGGTGGTGGTCAACTCCGTCAACCCTATTGACACCATCACCCCGGTGGAAACCATCGAACTCGATACCAACTTGGGCCACGCCATCCCGGAAGTCACCGGCGATGAGGACGGCTACGGCATGAAGCAGAGCACTGAAGGAGACCAGGAATGATCGCAGGATTACACGCAAACTCTGAAATCCGCGGCTTCAAGCGCCACAAGCTGACCAAGATCGCGCTCGTGGCGATCGTGCTCATGCCGCTGCTGTATTCCTCCCTCTACTTGTGGGCGTTCTGGGATCCCTTCGGCAAGGTCAATGACTTGCCGGTGGCGTTGGTCAATTCCGACCAGGGAACCACCGTGGAGGGCGAGGAGCTCAACGCCGGCGATAAGGTTGTGGCCGGCCTGCATGAGAATGACGAAATCTCATGGATCGATACGACCAGCGAAGAGGCCCAAGAGGGCGTAGCTAACGGCAAGTACTACTTCTCCTTGGAGCTGCCGGAGAACTTTAGCCGGGCGGTGGCGAGCCCCTCCAACTCCCCGAATCCGCAGAAGGCGCAGCTCATCACCACCTACAATGACGCGAACGGCTACCTGTCCACCATGATCGGACAGAACGTGATGCGCGAGGTCGTCAACGTGGTGGGTGACGAAATCTCCGCCGAGGCCGTGGACAAGGTGTTGTTGGGTGTGGTCAACGCTGGCACGGGTTTGGCACAGGCCGCCGATGGTGCGGGGCAGCTCGCCGATGGCACCGGCCAGCTCCGCAGTGGTTCTTCTCAATTGGACGACGGCGCCGCGCAGTTGAAGGACGGACTAGGCCAGGCGAAGTCCGGGTCTGCCCAATTGGCCTCTGGAGCTGGCGAGCTGGATAGCGGCCTGGGTCAGCTCTACGACGGTGCCGGCGAGCTCTCCGCGGGCACCAACGAATTGGCGACCAAGGTGAACTCCGCCGCTGAGAAGCTGGGCGGCAGCACCAATGATCTGCAAAAGCTCACGGATGGGGTCAATCAGCTCGGTGCTGGGGCCGAGGAGATCAATGGCGGAGTCCAGCAGCTCAAGAGCAAGGCTGACCGGGTGACCAACTTCCAGGACACTCAGGCGACGAACCTGCGCAACATCGCTAACACGCTGCGCGGCACGGGCGATCCCATCGCCATCCAGTCCGCCGCCCAGCTGGACATCGCCGCCACCGCCCTGGAGCAGGAGGCGCTGGGGCCGGAGTCCCAGAACGCAGCCGACATTGCCCGCTTGGCCGAGGGCACCGCGCAGCTGGCCTACCAGCTGAACAACCAGGATGCGCCCTTCCGCTCTGGCATCAACCAGATCACGAATCTGCCGAACCAGTTCGGCGAGCTTCAGTCCGGCGTGAACCAGCTCAACGACGGCGCACAGACGCTCCACGAGAAGCTGGGCGAGGCCAAGCAGGGCGCAGGTCAGCTGGCAAGTGGTGCTCAACAGCTCGATCAGGGCAACGCCAAGCTTTTAGACGGCGCAACGCGGCTGAAGCAGGGCACCGGCGAGGCAGTTGATGGCGTGGCCAAGCTTAACGATGGGGCCAACGAACTCCACGACCGCTTGGAGGATGGTGCCAACCAGGTTCCGAAGTGGACCGACGGCCAGCGCGTAGCCACGGCCGCCACGATCGGCGGGCCCGTGGAGATGGATTCCTTCAATGACTCCGGCACCAACACCTTCGGTGCTGGCCTGGCTCCGTTCTTCTTCAGCCTGGCGCTGTTCATCGGCGGCATCTTGACCTTCGTGTTGCTCAAGCCGCTGCAGGCCCGCACCGTCAACTCCGGTGTGCACTCCTGGCGCGCCGCCATGGATGGCTACATGCCGACCGGAATCATCGCCGCGCTGCAGGCCATGGTAGTGGTGGCCGTGACCGTGTGGGGCGTGGGCATGAAGCCGGACAACCTGCTGGGCTTGCTCGCCTTCGCCATGCTTGTCTCCATGGTGTACATGGCCATGAACCAGATGTTCAACGCGGTGCTTGGCCCTGGCCCTGGCCGCGTGGTCTCCCTGGCCTTCCTCATGCTGCAGGTGGTGGCCTCCGGTGGCTTGTACCCGGTGGAGACGCAGAACCAGGTCTTCCAGTGGTTCCACCCGTTCAACCCCATGACTTATGCGGTCAATGGCTTCCGCCAGCTGATCTACGGCTTCTACGATGAGCGCCTGCCGATCGCCATCCTGGTGCTGCTGTTCTTCGGCGCGCTGTCCATGCTGGGGACCACCCTGGCCGCCCGGAAGCAGCGGACGTGGACGATGAAGACGCTGCACCCGGCGCTGGATGCCTAGGCGCTAGCTTGCGTTAGACAATCCCCCACTACAGGGCGCGGAGCACAGCCTCCGCGCCCTGTACGTCTGTAAACATGAATTCATCCAGCGGCTGGCCTTCGCGGATGACGGAGACGGAGCCATTGGACTCCAGGATCATGGCGGCTACTTGGTTGAGGTCCGCGATTCCCACTTGACGCGCCGCGGCGCGCACGTCTTCCAGGTCGGTGTGCGTGTGCGCCAGCGCGTCCTCCAGCAGCTTTCCGTGGGCGACGAGCACCACGGGTTGAGCATTAATGGTGTGGCCAATGCCGGTCACGTGGCGCATCGCGCCGAACATGGCGACCAGCGCCATGAGGGTAAACAGGCCCAGCACGCCGGCGGCGAGTGATGGTGGGTGGCCGATAATGACGCGGCCCGCCACCGCGCCGACCATGATGAGCAGGATCGCGTCAAAGCCACCCATGGGTGACAGGATCCTGGCTCCAAAGATCCTCACCAGCAAAAGGAAGGTGAGGTAAATGCCGATGGCGGAGACGATCACCACCGGCACGCGCCACAGCTCCAACCCCAGCTGCTCTTCTAGTACTGCGCCCCACCCTTGGTCAGGCGTGAGGAAATCGAGGCTGAGGGTGAGCGGCGGCATGATCAGTTGTTCTCCTTGGTGACTTCTTTATCCACCGCCTGTTTTACTTCCTCATCGCTCGGCTCGCACTCCCCGGCTGCCTTGTCCAATTCTTGTTCCTCTTCCTCGGGGAACTCCGCCTCCGGATCCTCGCGGTGTTCAGCAAGCTCGCGCATCCGATCGCGCCGCTTGGATTCCTTGCCAATGCGCACCCGGGACTTGACCCACCAGGCAACGAGGGTCACGACCATGACCAGGCCGATGTAGCCCAGCACTGGGTAGACGTACTGCATGAGGGTTTCAAAGCCCACGAAGGAGATGACAAAGCCCACCAGGGTCAACCCAATGAACCACTTGTTGAAGGAGCGGTCAGAGTTTTCTGTGACCCGCTTGCCCAGCGCGTAGAACATGCCGATGGCCGTGTTGAAGACCATGGTGAAGATGACGAAGGCCATCGCAAAGCCCAAAGCCGGGTGGATGTTATCGATGAGCTCCAGCATGGGCACGTCCTTGCCCGCCACAATGTCAATGTTCAGCAGCAGGGTCACCGCAGCAATGAGCAGCATGACCGTGTAGATCACGCCACCCATCAGGCCGCCGCGGCCAGCCTCCTTTGGGGAGGCATAGTTGCCGCCGATGACCAGGGTCATGGACACGCCCAGCAGAAGCGCCAGGCCGTTGTAGTTCAGCGCGGACAGGAACCACGGGGAGACCGGAGAGGGCTCCTGCTGCGCCAGGTCGTTCAGGGCACCGATGTCTTCCGGCATGTTCATCAGCGTGTAAATGAACCCGATGAGAACCGCGACCATGATCAATGGCGTGAGCCCGCCAATGATGCGGCTGACCTTATCCACGTCCAGCATGCCTGCGGCGATCACCACGGCCGTCATTACCGCTGAGCCTATCCACGTGGGGATGCCGAATTGCTGGTTCAAGTTGGCTCCGGCCCCGGCCAGCATGACAAAGCCCACGGCAAATAGCGTGATGATCACGGAAATGTCGAGGAACCGGGATACCCACGGGTGGGAAACGCTACGGAACACCATGTTGTGTTCCTTCGCCAAGAAATAGCTGCCGGTCTGCAGAATGACCGCGCCGGCAATGGTCATCACCACGCCCGCCAGCAGGGCTCCCCACAATCCCATGGTGCCGAAGGAAATGAAGTACTGAATGACTTCCTTACCGGTGGCAAAGCCCGCCCCCACGGTGAGGCCCACGAAGGCCATTGCAATAGAAAAGGATCTCTTCACGCTATTCGTCACAACCTTGTCAAAAAACTCGAGAATTCACATACGCTTCTAGAATTATTAGTACATGTCACATGCTACAGCGCTAGTGCGCGGCGCACGGCAGCCAGAGTTTGGTCCACATATCCTCCCCCGAAGATGGCCGCGTGCATCCACAGCAGGTGCTGCTGGTGTAACTGTGTGCGCTCCCGCCAGCCGGAATCCAAGTGCGCGGCCTCCGCATACGCGCCCAGAATGGTCTCCAAGTGTGGCGCGCCGAAGAGCTGCAGGGCGGCCAGATCAGCCTGAGGGTGGCCACCATGCGCGGCGGGGTCAATGAGGATACCTGCGGGTTCCCGGTCTGGTGCGCTGGCCAGCCGACCCCACATGAGGTTCCCACTCCACAGGTCACCGTGGATCCTTGCCGGAGCTGCGCCCTCGTCAAACTCCCCGGCGCGCAGACGGTCTAACAGTTGCTCGGCCGCCTGCTGGTCGCTGCCACCAAGGCGGGGCAGTACGTCCTCCACGAGTGGCTGTAGGCACACATCCGCGTAGAACTCGCCCCAGCTCTCGTATTCCTGGAGCGGGAGGGCCCGGAGGTCATCATTGGGCCCTTGGAAGCCCGGTTCGCCCTCGCCCGCTGGGTTAAAGCCGAATGCCGGTGCGCCGTAGCTGTGCGTGGCTGCGAGCTCGGCACCGAAGCGTTCGGCCATCTCTGCCGTGGGTGCCACCGTGTGAACACGGTCGATGGTGAGCCGGTGTGGCGTCGCCCCCACAACACCAACAACCTGGGCCCCGCCAGCGGCCGTGGCCTCCCCTAGCCACCGCAGCCCGGCGGCCTCCCACCGACCGGATGCGCCGGGGTTGTCTTTCACGTAGTGCGCTGAATCAGTCATGCCCATCCACCATAGACATGCCCGAAAAGCCTGCGCACTTGAACATCGTTCAATAAACTGATTAGTATTCTAAACATTCGCAACTTCTACAGGAGACCCACACATGACTAACCCCACCGCTACCGAACCGCAGACCGAGACCCCAGAGATCCTGGCGAAGGCGCGCGAACAGGTGCTGGAGCAGGGCATTCCGCTGAACTACGAAGACACGCTGGAAGTCCTCAAGTTGGACGATGCCCACCTGGACGAGCTGTTGGACATCGCCCACCAGGTGCGGCTGCGGTGGTGTGGTGACGCTGTGGAGATGGAAGGCATCATCAGCCTGCAGACCGGCGGCTGCCCGGAAGATTGCCACTTCTGCGCACAATCCGGGCTGTTCGAATCGCCGGTACGGTCGGTGAAGCTGGACATCGCCCAGCTCATTGAGGCAGCCAAGCAGACTGCGAAGACGGGCGCCACCGAGTTCTGCATCGTGGCCGCCGTAAAGGGGCCGGACGAGGACCTCATGCAGCAGATGGAGCGCGCGGTGGACGCGATCCAGGCAGAGGTGGATATCAACGTGGCTGCCTCCATCGGCATCCTAACCCAGGAGCAGGTGGATCGCCTCAAGGCCGCCGGCGTGCACCGGTACAACCACAACCTGGAAACTGCGCGCAGCTACTTCCCCGATGTGGTCACCACCCACACCTGGGAGGAGCGCATCAACACCCTGGAAATGGTGCGGGACGCGGGCATGGAAGTCTGCTGCGGCGGCATCGTGGGCATGGGGGAAACCATTGAGCAGCGCGCGGAGTTCGCCATGGACCTGCAGCGCCTCAACCCCACCGAGGTGCCCATGAACTTCTTCGACCCCCGCCCGGGCACTCCCTTCGCCCACTTGGAGCCGATGGAGGCCAATGAGGCACTCAAGACCATCGGCGCCTTCCGCCTGGCTCTGCCGCGGGTGATGCTGCGCTTCGCGGGCGGCCGTGAGCTGACGCTGGGTGACCTGGGCGCGGAGAAGGGCATGCTGGGCGGCATCAATGCCGTGATCGTGGGCAACTACCTGACCACACTCGGCCGGCCTGCAGAGCGGGACATCGACATGCTGGGCAAGCTGCAGCTGCCCATCAAGGCGCTGAACGCGACGCTCTAGGAGCCTTGAGGGAACTGAAGGAACTTCAGCGAAGACGATGAACGATCGCGAATCCGGATCACCGACCCTGCCCCTGCCCCTTCCCCCAGGCACCGGGGAACTGGCCGCCGCCTACCTGCTGGGCACCCCGGCCGTGTATGACCCCCACACGGGCCAGCAGGTTGACCCAGCAGGAAACGCCCGCCCGGCTCGCGGGGCGCTCGCAAGCCGCAGCGTCGGCGCCCGCGCTGGGTTGGAGCCACCCCGGTTCTGCGCGCTGTGCGGGCGGCGACTCATGGTGCAGGTTGACCCCATGGGGTGGACCGCGCAGTGCTCACGCCACGGCAAACTCACTGCGGACATCTACGTGGACACCCTCGGTAACCACGCCTCCGAGCCACTGCGGTAAACCACGCCGGTAACCTGTATCACATGACCGAGCAGACCAGTTTCACCTTTTCCCCCGCTGCCCGCGTGGCCGGCAGCAGTGACTCCATCTTCGCCACCATGAGCGCCCTGGCGGCGCAGCACGGCGCGGCGAACCTCGGCCAGGGCTTCCCCGATGAGGATGGGCCGCAGGAGATGCTGGACCTGGCCGCGGAACTGGTCCACACTCCCGGCAAGACCCTGAACCAATACGGCCCAGGCCGCGGCCTGGAAGGCCTCCGCGCAGCCATCGCGGAAGACCGGCAGCGCCGGTACGGCCACCACCTCGATCCCGCCACGGAGATCGTGGTGACCGTGGGCGCCACCGAGGCCCTTGCCGCCACCATCCTGGCGGTCATTAACCCCGGCGATGAGCTCGTGGCACTGGAGCCAACGTATGACTCCTACCCCGCCGCCGTGACCATGGCCGGCGGAACGCTGCGCCAGGTCCCCCTGCGCCGCGAAGACGCCACCGAAGACCAGGGCGAAGGCCAAGGCTGGGCGCTGGACCGGGAGGCCCTAGCAGCAGCCATCACGGACAAGACCCGCGCCCTGCTCATCAACACGCCCCACAACCCCACGGGCACGGTGTTGGGCCGCGAGGATCTGGAGTTCGTGGCCGATCTCGTCCGCGGCACGAAGATCCTCGTCATCACGGACGAGGTCTATGAGCGCCTCGTCTTCACCGGCCGCCACATCCCATTCGCCACCCTGCCCGGCATGGCTGAGCGCACCATCACCATCTCCAGCGCAGCCAAGACCTTCAACGTCACCGGTTGGAAGATCGGCTGGGCGATGGGCCCCGCACCTCTCATCAACGCCGTGTTCCAGGCCAAGCAGTACTTAAGCTTCGTGGGCGCGACCCCCTTCCAGCCGGCCGTGGCCTGGGCTTTGGAGAATGCGGGCGAGTGGTCTGATGAGTGGTTGGAGACGCTGCGGCACCGCAAGGAGCAGCTGGAATCTGCTTTCGCGGAGCTGGGGATGGATATTTTGGCGACGGCCGGAACCTATTTCCTGATCACAGACATCACACCGGCCTTCCCAGGGGAATCGGCTGAAAAGTTCTGCAAGCGCCTGCCCAAGGACGCGGGCGTAGTCGGTATCCCCGTCAGCCCGTTCATGAGCCCTGAACACGCAGACCAGGTTTCTACTCTGGTGCGTTGGACGTTCTGCAAGAACCAGGAAACTCTGGATACTGCGGTGGAACGCCTGCGCGCCTTCGCCCGCACCGCTTAGACTTGCAGGCAAACATAAAGGATTCTGAAGGAAGTTTGATGGCTACTGAAAATATCACCGTCACCCGCACTGTCGATGCGCCAGTGGACAAGGTCTGGCAGGCCGTGAGCGACGTTAAGGCCATGGGCCGGCGCAGCCCTCAGTGCAAGAAGATGCTAGTTCTTGGCAAGGGGCAGCCTTCCGAGGGCACCGTCACGCTCAATCTCAACCGCCGTGGTTGGATGTGGTGGCCCACGTGGTCCGTGATCACCCGGTGGCAGCCGGAGAAGCTGCTGGAGTTCAAGATCCCCCTGAACACCTCCCGCTGGCGCTTCGAATTGGAGCCTTCCGCCGATGGGTCCGGGACCACCATCACCCACTCCCGCATCGTCAAGGGCAACACCACGCTCCTCTCCCGCGGCATGGTTGCCGTGGCCTTGGGCGGAGAGCAGGACTTCGAAAGCGAGCTCCGGGCGGGCATGGAGGAGACCCTGGCGGCCATCGCCTCTGAAGTGGGCAGGCAGTAGCCAGGAAGTGGGCAGGCAGTAGCCAGGAAGTGGGCAGGGTACAATAACCCCTTGTGATTAGACGCGGCGGCAGCATGAGCCGGGAGTTCATGCCTCAGGATAAGCTCTGGCGCTACTGGGCCGCTGTGCAGGCAGCCATGGTGCTGCTCATGCTGTTCATCCGCACCCCCACCCAGGACGTGGGCTACTACTTCCGCGGCCTCCACCTGGAGCTCGATGAGCACGCGTTGGCGGACCCGACCAAGAAGGTCACGCTGCAGGAATACCCAGATGTCGGCGTGTGGCCTTTACAAGCACTAGACCTGGTGACGCCGAACAACAACACGGTCTTCGTCATCTCCTTCATCGCCATGTTCATCGGCATTTCCGCTGCCTTCATGGCCTTCCTCATCCGGGCAGGCAAGCGCTCCCCCCACCCGGGCAGTGTCGATGGCGCGCGGTTCTGGATCCTCTTCTCCGCCGCCTCTGGACCGATCATGCTCACCCGCCTTGACCTGGTTCCGGGCCTACTCGTCGCCCTCACCGCCGCCTATCTGTTCACCCGCCCCCGCGTCGCCTCCGTGCTCTTGGGCGCAGCCACGATGTCCAAGCTCTGGCCCGGTGTCCTCGCTGCAGGCCTGGTAGGCCGGTGGAATAAGCGCGGAACCTGGGTTCGCCTCATGTGGTTCGCGCTCTCCCTGATCACGCTGGCCGCCATCACCGCCGCCACCTCCGGGGTGGACCGGCTCATGTCACCGTTGGCCTATCAGGGGGACCGCGGCCTTCAGGTGGAGTCCATCTTCGCCACGCCTTTGGTGTTCCTCAACTCCTTCAACAAAGACGCATGGGTCATCGAGTACGCCACCTCAAAGAGCTACGAGATCTTCGGCCCCGGCGTCGCGGCCGGCGTCACCGCCTCGGAGATTGCCACTGCGGCCTTGATCGTCTTTGCCCTGGGTGTTGCGCTGTTCCGTTTCCTCCGCGGTGGCTGGACCCCGGAGCGGACCGTGGTGTTTTTCTTGGCCTTGGTCATCCTGCTCATCGTCACCAACAAGGTGTTTTCCCCGCAATACCTCACCTGGTTCGGCCCGCTTCTTGCCGTGGTCATGGCTCTGCTGCCCACCCATGGGCTGGGCAAGCTCCCCACCGTCGCCATCATCGTGGCCGGCCTGACCACCCTCATTTACCCCTTCATGTACTCTCCCCTGGTCTTCGGCCCCAACCCCACCGCCGCTATCATTCTCACCGTCCGCAACGTCCTCATGGTCTACCTGGCCTTCCTCACCGTGAAGCTCATGTTCCGCCAACCAAGCCACCGGGTAGCATAGTTATCTATGTTTGCCTCAGCTAAGTCGAAGTCCGTTGTCGCGGCCCTCTCCGCCGCTTCTCTGCTTCTTACCGGCTGCGGGCTGGGCACTCTCAACACGGACACCAACACCACCGCCAACGCGGAGCAGACTAGCTTCGCCGAGGCCCTAGAGGACTTTCACCAGGCCACGGCCACCGTGCCGGACCCCCGGGAGATCACCGGCCTGTCCACCAGCGCGGAAGTTGGAGACGTGGTTCCCGTTACTCCCCAGGCCTCACCTGAGCTCCCCGTGACACTCACCGACGCCGATGACCACCACGTCACCGTCACCGACACCAGCCGCATCATCCCCCTCGACCTATACGGCACGACCTCCCGCACGCTCGCCGGCCTGGGCCTGCGGGAATCCATTGTGGGCCGGGCCACCAGTTCCCAGGAGCCCAGCCTCCGGGACCTACCTGTTGTCACGCAGGGCAGCCACAACATCAACGTGGAGGCTGTGCTCAACCTCAACCCGTCCCTGGTGATGGTGGATCACTCCATCGGCCCGTCCGATGCAATCGCCCAGATTCGGCAGGCCGGGGTCACCGTCGTCGTGCTGGACCCATCGCGCGGGATCGATGACATCGCCGAAGACATTGCGGAGATCGCGCATGCTGTCGGCCTCGATGATGAGGGCGAGGAGCTGGAGCGCAGGTCCGTCGCTGAAAAAGATCAGGCGATCGCGGCGGTGCGGGAGATCGCGCCGGCCAACCCGATGCGCCTGGCGTTCATTTACGCCCGCGGCACGGGTGGGGTGTTTTTCATCTTGGGGCCGGATAGCGGAACATCGGACCTGTTCAATGCTGTTTTTGGCAGCGACGCCGCCGCCGATGCCCACATCACAGTCATGACGCCGGCCAATGCCGAGGCGCTGGCTGAGCTGAATCCCGAGGCGATTGTGATGATGGAGCGCGGCCTGGAATCCACCGGGGGTGTGGAGGGGATGCTGGAAAACCCCGGAGTGGCCGAGACCACCGCGGGACAGAAGGAACGCATTGTGGCGATCCCGGATAGCCAGTCTTTGAGCTTCGGGCCGCAGACTGGGGAGATGATCCTCGCTTTCGCGGAGGCCCTCTACGCGCCCCGGTGAGGAGCGTAATTCGGGGCCTCAGGCACATGGTGGACCTGGCCCAGATCCGCGAACACCGCCATGTTGTGCAGGAACGCCTCCCCAGCAACCGTGACCATGTCGTCCTGTTCGTCTTCCGTGAGGAACTTCTGCAGCGTATCCAGGGTCTCGCGGTACTGATCCTTGTAGGGCTTCAGCTTCCCCAGTTCGGGGAACGCGTAGAAGCCCAGCGCCTCTGGCTCAAGGCCATACAACTGCGTCATCTTCCGGGCGATGATCTGCCCGCCGGACAGGTCACCCAGGTAGCGCACGTAGTGGTGCGCGATGAGGCCTGCGGCGTCACCCTCTGCCATGATCTCCTCCAGCGCGGCCACGTAGGCAGCGGTGGCGGGCAGCGCCTCAATAGCGGCCACGTCATTCTCCGCTCCCAGCGCCGCCAGGTCCGCCTTCAATGCGGGCACGCGGTCCAGGCGACGGTCCGCGATCTTCGCCACCCGCGGATCCGTCTGCAGAGCTTCCACGGCCTTCTCAATCGCGGCGTAGAACACCAGCGCCTGCTGCTGTAGCGCAATAAAGGCAGGCACATCCAGCGCCCCGCTCATGAGGTCCACGATGAAGGTGGAGTGTTCCGCGCGCTCGTGCGCTGCGGCGGTCTCCTCCTTCAAGCGGCGGGACAAGGAATTGATGTTATCCACGTTTTCCAGCTTCTTCATGCCTGTTACATTACCCTATCCTTATCCACTCTTGGGGCGGATCCACGGAATTCCCTCATGGAAACTCACATCCACAGGCCACCCGTAAACATCACTCAGGTTCTTGGCAGTACACACCTCTTCTGGCGCGCCGGACGCGTGCACTCCCCCGCCCGCTAGGAGAACGAGGCGATCGCAGTGGCGTGCGGCCGTCGCCAAATCATGAATGACCACCAGCACCGCCCGGCCCTGGGCAGCCAGCCTGCGCACCGTCAACATGGTCCGCTCGCTGTGCCCGATATCCATCGCGGCGATGGGCTCATCCAACATCACGCACTGCGCATCCTGGGCGATGACGCGCGCCAGCGCCGCTCGTGCCCGCTCGCCGCCGGACAACGTGGTCACGTCCCTATCGGCCAGGTGCTCGATCCCCACTTCCCGCAGCGCACCGGCGATGATCGGCTCATCCCGCGCCACGTCCCGCCCCCACGGTGTGCGCCCCATCGCCACCACATCGCGCACGGTATAGCTAAAGCTCACGCGGCTATCCTGCATCATCACGCTGCGGATCCGCGCCGCTACCTTATCGCCGAGGTCCGCATACGTGGACCCCGCGATCTCCACTGTCCCGGCAGTAGGTTCCATGTCCCCTGAGAGCAGCCCCAACAGCGTGGACTTGCCCGCGCCATTCGGCCCGATGAGCCCCACGACCTCCCCAGCGTGAAGATCAATGTCCACGCCAGCCAGGATTTCGCGTTGCGTGTCTTTCCCGCCGAGGGTGACGTGCAAGTCCCTACCCCGGACGATGGCTTCTTTGTGTGGCGACGTCACTGCCTTGTCCCCTTCCATCAGTGAGCTCCTGTGCGGATCAGGTTGCGCCGCAACAGGATGAAGAAGACTGGCCCGCCCACCAAGGCAGTAAAGATCCCGATGGGCAGCTCCGAGTACGCAATGAGGATCCGGGCGATGAGATCTGCGGCCGTGACCAGCACTGCCCCGCCGATCGCGGAAAGGGGCACCAACCAGCGGTTACTGGGCCCCAAGGCTTGCCGCAGGATGTGCGGCACGATGAGGCCGACGAATCCGATTATGCCGGCGAAGCTCACCGCCGCAGCGGCCAGCGCCGTGGAGATGCCCACGACGAGCGGACGCAGCAGGTTCACCGGGATGCCGGCGTGACGCGCGGCGCGCTCCCCGAGGCTCAGCACGTCCAGCCAGTGCGCGATAGCGATGGCCGCTACGATGCAAGCGATGATGGGGATGGCGATGGTGGCTACCTGCGACCACTTGGCTCCATTGAGGGATCCCATCTGCCAGAAGATGATCTCCTCGCGCGCGGTGGTGGGCGCGAGGAAGATGAGGAAGCTAATGGCCGCGCCCGCCACGGCGTTGACGGCAATGCCGGTGAGGATGAGCGTGAGCACGCGCACCTGTCCGCCGATGGTGGAGAGCCTGTACACCAGCCAGGTGGTGATGATGGCGGCGATGAAGGCGAAGAATGGGACCGTGGCGGTGCCGAGGAAGTTCAGGCCGAATACGATGGCCGCGGCGGCACCGACCCCGGCGCCGCTGGTCACGCCCACCACGCCCGGCTCCGCCAGTGGGTTGCCGAGCAGGCCTTGGAGGACGGTCCCGGCCACGGCGAGTGCGGCTCCGACGAGCAGGCCCAGCGCCAGGCGGGGCAGGCGAATATTCCAGATCACACCGTTGGCAACATTGGGTGCCTGTTCTGTGGCCCCGGCGGGCCCGGAGAGAATCTCCCTCCACACGTCAGCCAAGCCGATGGTGTACTGGCCGAGGCTGATGTTGGCGATGATGCTGAAGACAAGCCCCACGACGAGCGCCGCGACGACGAGGGTGCGTGCGCGGCGGCGGGCCGTGAGGTGGTCGTGGGCCATGGTCTCCAAGGTCTTCTCGTGGGGGGGCACCGGCGTTTTTGATATGCGTTAGGAAATGCTACCCTGCCTATTGAGCTGTGCGCAAGGCTGGACCGCCCGCCTAGCCCACGAGACTGATCAGCCCCCGGACAAAGACGCTGGCCGCACCGGCAGTGGCAACGGTGATGGCAACCTTGCGGGCGGTCTCCTTGGGCACCCTGCGCGCCAGCCGCGTGCCCACCACGGAAGCGATGGCGATGCCCAGCAGGGCCACTGGCCACACGCCCCAGTGCACATCGCTGATACCCGCGGTGCCCATCACTAACTTGACGGCCACGCTGACCCCACCGGCAATAACGAACAGCGGCTGCAAGGTGGCGGCGAAGTACCTGTGATCCCAGCGGGACGCTTGTGCGTAAATGGTGATGAGGGGGCCAGCTACCCCGGCGAGGGTGTTCATGAATCCACCGGCGATGCCAGCGACAACCGCCGGTGGCTTGCCCGAGGCCTGCGGTACAACGTTCTTGCCGACAGTGACCAGCGCCAAGCCCAGCAAGAGCCCGGCCCCCACGATGACCTGGAGGGCAGCCGTGGAAACCTGAGAGATCAGAATCGCCCCGGGGATGGCCCCCACTAGCATCGCCGGACCGATGATACCCACCATGTTCCATTGAATATGCCTGCGCATGCTCACGCTGGAAAATATTGCGTTGACGCAGGTAAGGATGTTGACCACCAGCACGCCCTCCACTGGCCCCAGGGCAATGGATAGTACTGATCCGGCCACCAGGCCCAAACCCATCCCGGAGATGCGTTGGAGCGTGGAGCCGAACAAGATGGTGGCCAAAACCACCGCGAGGAGCGCGCCTGTTGTCACCTACTGCACATTAGCCCAAAGCGCGGCGAATAGCTGCGGCGGTCACCGCGCAGCTCGTGGAGCGCTGCTGCCGCGGGTAGCTTCGGCACACGTCCGACCCATGGGCGAGGACCATGAGCATGGCCGCGGAGAGTTCTTCGGCAAAGTACTCTTCCTGATCCTCGGTGTGGACGCTGCGGACCGGCGGAAAGCTCACGGCCGTGGGCTCACCGGCGATCGGGCACGCCGCCACCGCTGCCAGGCGGACGATGGCGTGTGCGTCAAGCGCCACGCTATCGCGGGACTCCACCATCTCATTGACACGCCGGCGGAACTGCAGCATTGAGGGCATGGTCACGTGGTGATCCCGCCAGCGGGCCGTGGCGTGGGCTTTGTCCAGCGCCCCGCCCAAGGCCTCTACCTTCTCCGCCATCTCGGCGCGAAGTTCGGGCGCCCAGCCGGCCGTCTCCAGTGCTTGGACGAGGACGCGGAGCCCCTCCCAGTGCTGCTCAAGGTAAGCAGCCCGGCCCATCAGCGGCAGGCTAGAGTCCACCATGCGCTGCCACACTGCGGAGCGCTGCAGCGCCTCAGCCGTCATGGCCACGGTGGAATCCACCATCGGATCAACATCGCGGTACGCTTCCCCGCTCGGTACAACATGCATGGTTTCGTTTCTCACCTGCCTCGTGATCTCTACAACGATCTCAACAACCTTGCTTAAAAGTTAGCATAACCTTGATCACATGCCATCTCCAAAGCCAATATCCTCACCCCAGAAGATCTTGTCCACCACCCGGCGCGCCTTGCGCGTCTTCTTCAAATAGTCATCCAGGAAGCCCTGCGCATCCTCTAACGGCCAATGCGCCGCGGCAGCAACCTGGCGCAGCGGCCCGCCGTGCGTGGGCAGCTGATCCTTGCGCTTGCCCTTGACGAGCACAATCGCATTGCGCGCGACCGTCGCCGTAATCCAGGCCTCCCGAAGAATCTCTGCGTCTGCCTCGCTAATCAACTCCGCGCCCGCCAGCTCCCGCAGCAGCTCCAGCGTGGAGGTGTTGCGCAGGCGCTGGGCGCCATCGCCGTATTGCATGGCCAGAAGCTGCACAGTCCACTCCACATCGGTCAGCGCCCCGCGGCCCAGCTTGGTGTGGGTCTTCCGGTCCGCGCCCCGGGGCAGCCGCTCCGAATCCACGCGGGCTTTCATCCGCCGGACTTCCTGCACGGTCTTGTCATCCACCCCGCCTGCGGGGTAGCGGAACTGGTCAATCATGTGGAGGAACGCGATGCCGAGGTCCTTGTCCCCGGCGATCCACGTGGCACGCAAAAGGGCCTGCATCTCCCACGTCTCGCCCCAATGCCGGTAGTAGCGCTCGTAGGAGTCCAGTGTCCGCACGATGGCCCCGGCCCGCCCTTCTGGCCTGAGGTCCATGTCCACTTCCAGCGGCGGATCTTGGCTGGGCCTGCCCAGGCGCGTGCGCACGGAGTCGCAGATGGTCGTGGCCCACTTCACCGCTTCTGCGTCCTCCACCCCCTCGGCCGGCTGGGCCACGAACAAGACGTCCGCGTCGGATCCGTACCCCAGCTCCGCTCCGCCCAGGCGGCCCATGCCGATGACGGTAATGGCGGCGGGAGCATTCTGGGCGTTCTCGTCTTCCCAGTGCCGCACCTCCGCCTGCAGCGCGGCCTCCAGCACGGCGTCCCACACCCAGCTCAAGGAGTGGCACACTTGCTCCACATCCATGAAGCCCAGCAGGTCTGCCGCCGCGATCCGCGCCAGTTCCGCGCGGCGCAGGGACCTCGCCACGGAGATCGCCTTATCGGGATCACGGTGCCTGCTGGCGGCCGCGACCAGGGAGTGTGTCACCACGGCCGGGTCCTTCTCAAGGAGTTTTGGCCCCGTGGCGCCGTCGGATAATAACTTGATGGAATCCAGCGAGTTGAGGAACAAATCCGCCACATAGGGGCTGGTGCCCAGAATGGTCATGAGGCGCTGGCCGACCACGTTTTCATCGCGCAGCAAGCGCAGGAACCAGCTGCGGTCCTCTGCGGCCTCGCTGACCTTGCGGTAGTTCAACAGGCCCGCGTCCGGATCCACGGTGGAACCCAGCCACTCCAGCAGGCTCGGCATGATGATGGCCTGCAGCTTGTGCTTGCGGGAGCTGCCGGAGGCCAGTGCGCTCAGGTGCTCGTACGCGCGGTCCGGGTACTGGTAGCCCAAGGCCGCCAGCTGGCGCTTCGCCGCTTCTGGGGAGAGCCGCACCGTGTCCGCGTTCATCGCCGCCACGGAGCTGAGCAGCGGGCGGTAGAACAGCTTGGTGTGCAGCTGGCTGATCTGCACGCCCACGCGCCGCACGTCCCGCAGCAGTTGCTCCCGCGAGCTCAGGTTGCCCTCGGGCTTGCGGCCAGCCGCCCGGGCGAGCCAGGTCAGCGCCCCCTCGTCCTCCTTCGCGGGCAGGGTGTGGGTCCGCTTGAGGCGCTGCAGCTGCAGGCGGTGCTCCAGCATCCGGATGAAAGAGTAGTGCTCAATGAGCGATTGCCCATCGTCTCGCCCCACATAGCCACCTGCCACCAGCGCGCGCAGAGCGGAGACGGTGCTGCGGGTCCGCAAGGATTCATCCGTGCGCCCATGCACCATCTGCAGCAGCTGCACCGCAAATTCAACGTCTCTCAATCCCCCAGGTCCCAGTTTTAGTTCTCGGTCCCTGATATCGCTGGGCACGTTATCTATGACGCGACGGCGCATCGCTTGCACGTCCTCCACGAAATCCTCGCGTTCGGACGCGCTCCATACCTTCGGGGATATGGCCTCCATATATTCTTCACCCAGGCTGAGATCGCCACTCATCGGCCGGGCTTTGAGGAGTGCTTGGAACTCCCACGTGGAGGCCCAGCGCTCGTAGTAGGCCACGTGGGACTCGAGCGTGCGGACCAGCGCCCCGTTCTTTCCCTCCGGCCGCAGCGCCGCATCGACCTCGAAGAACACCCGGGAGCCGATGTTGATGAACTCGCCTGCCCAGCGGGTGGCCTTCGTGTCTGCCGGGTCGGCCACGAAGATCACGTCCACGTCGGAGATGTAGTTGAGTTCTTGGGCGCCACACTTGCCCATCGCCATGACAGCCAGCCGAGCCGGGGTTTTCGCATCCTCCTCCCCGGCTGCCCCGTATACCTGGGAGCACGCCACGGCCAGCGCGGCGGTCAGCGCCGCGTCTGCGGCATCGGCCAGAGCCTTGGAGAGCACCTCGAAATCCAACGGCTCTGGGTCCGGCTGGTCGCGTTGCACGAATGTCCCGGCGAGGTCGATGGCGGCGATGCGCGCCAGGATGGTGCGGTACGCCACGCGCATCGCGTCATCGGCCTCCGGCCCCGTGATGGCTGCGCGGTACGTGCGCTCCCCCGCGCCCTCCACGTGCT
>DXFZ01000042.1 GCA_019114175.1 Candidatus Corynebacterium gallistercoris | reverse complement strand
ACCTCGAGGGGATCGATATCCTCGTTGATGGTTCCGATACTTTCGCCACGAAGTTCTTGGCTGCAGACGCCGCCGAGGTCACCGGCACTCCCCTGGTGTGGGGTTCCGTTCTGCGCTTCCAAGGTGACGTGGCGCTGTGGTGGACCGGCCCCGGCGCACCGGACCGTGGCGTGGGGATGCGGGACCTCTTCCCCACGCAGCCGGACCCTGATTCCGTGCCGGACTGCGCTACAGCTGGGGTGTTGGGGGTCACGACCTCCGTGGTGGCTGGACTCATGGCCACGGAGTTGATCTGGTTTGCCAGCGGCAAGGACACCTCCCGGATCGGCACGCTCTTGCGGTATGACGCCACGGCGGGGTCCATCACTCATTTCACCGTCCCCCGCGATCCGAAACGGCAGGTGGTCACGGAGCTTTCGGCAAGCGCGCACGGACACGGCTGCGCGGTTCGCCCTGCCAATCCGGCCGCCGATGTGCTGGCTGACCCGCAGGCTGCCGCCATCGACGTCCGCGAGGAGGGCGAAAAAGTGCTGCGAGACTTCCCTTTCCCGCCACACCAGGAGCACTATCACCTACCCACGAGCCTGTGGACAGAACAGCCGGACCTTGCGGAGACACTCCTGGCCTCCATCACACAGCCTGACGTTCCCACCACGGGTGAGGCAGCCCCACGGACCGTGTGGGTCTACTGCGCCTCCGGCAAGCGGTCTGCGCGCTTCATTGAAAGCTTCGCCGATTCTGCACACCGCAAAGGGCTTGAACTGCGCAATGTTGAAGGTGGGGTCAATGCATGGGACGGTGCGGTAGACAATGCTAGATTTTTCCCATGAACCGAGTGCAACGATTCTCTGCGGTGGCCGCATCCGCGGCCGTGATTCTAGGAACCGCCACGGCCTGTAGCTCCGAGGTGGAAAAGCACTTGAGTTACAACCACCAGGAGTTCGGATATATCTCCCTCACTGAGGTGTATGGGGACGAGTGGGATGAGTTCGCAGTCCAATGCCCCGGCAGCAATACCGAGGAGATCCGTGACGAGCTGGGACTGGAAGAATCGAAGGTCAAGGACAACTCCACCAGCGAAAACACGGAGTACGTCTACCTCCGCAGTGGCGAAGGGGACATCAAGGTGGAGGAGTTAGAGGCTGACCGGATCACGCTCTGCCCAGAGTCCGATCACGAGGAACCAGGAGACTTCACCGGCTTCGAAGGCTGGCAACCGGCCGAGACCAAGTTCCACACCTTCCGCCCAGACCCCAAGGCGGGCTGGAGGGTCATCGTCGACCCCGCCGATGAGCTGGAATCCCCTGCAACCAGCTCTGCCCCCGAACCCAGCTCTTAGTGCATGATGTCCACCACG
Source organism: Candidatus Corynebacterium gallistercoris (assembly GCA_019114175.1). Taxonomy (GTDB): domain Bacteria; phylum Actinomycetota; class Actinomycetes; order Mycobacteriales; family Mycobacteriaceae; genus Corynebacterium; species Corynebacterium gallistercoris. Next base: position 67,257 of record DXFZ01000042.1, on the reverse strand, counting down.
AGGCGGGTGGGGCCGGTGAGCAGGTTGACCTTGAACTCGGGGTTGCGCTTGTTCAGCCCAAGAATGAACCGCTGCTCGCCTTCAAACCAGCCCTCATCGGTGGTGGAGAGCACCACCTTCATATCCGGATCCTTCGCTGGGTGATCCACTGGAGGCAGCACCTCCCCCTCCGGGGTGATCGGCGCTTCCACGCCACGCACGGCAACGACCATCGCCTGCTCGCCCTCGTATTCGATGGGGAACCCCGAGCCGGACTGTACCGGCTCCTCAGTCAACCGCACTAGCCACCCCGGCTGGCCTTCACCAACCAGCTCAATGACAACGCGATCAAAGTCCCGGTGCGCGCCGCTGCGCATCTCTTGAACGCGGAAATGGGATCCGGTGCCAGGCAAAACATCCAGAGGCTGGGAGCCCGCCATGGGCTGGAGCTCATTGGATGTGGTCACCTTGGACTGCACGGCAGCCTCAGAAGTGGTTGTCTTCACGGTGCTATCCGTGGACAAAGACTGGGCCTGGGCATGTGAGGACGTGGAATCCGGGGTGTCATTCCCGTCCGTGCTACACCCGGCCAGCGCCACGCCGGCAGCGGTGAGTGCCGCCGCGACAGTCACGCGCCGGCGCTTCTTAGCAAGTGTCTGCTTCATATTCTATTACGTTACAAGACTGCCGAGGTACTGCTCCAGTCTGTGCGCACCTCGATGCGAAATTGTTATCGTTGCGGAATCGGAGAACGCTCTGCCCAGTCCCGGTCGGCCTGCGCTTGGGTACGCACGCGCTCCTTCTGCTCGGCCACGCGAACTCCAGCGGTGCCCCCGCGGGTGCTGCGGCTCGCCACCGCACCATCGATGGTCAACACCTCGCGCACCTCCGGCGTCAGCGCCTCGTGCACCCCGGCCAGCTGCTCATCGCTCAAGTCCACCAAATCAATCCCCTGGGACTCAGCCATGCGCACGCACTCCCCGGAGGCCTCATGCGCCACGCGGAACGGCACGCCTTGGCGCACCATCCACTCGGCCAAATCGGTGGCCAGGGTGAAACCGGCAGGTGCCAACTCCCGGAGGCGCTCCGGGTGGAAGGTCAGGGTGCCCACCAACCCTGCCATGGCCGGGAGAAGCAGGTTTAACTGGGTGATGGAATCAACCAGGGGCTCCTTATCCTCCTGCAAGTCACGGTTGTATGCCAGGGGCATAGCCTTCAAGGTCGCCAACAGCCCGGAGACGTTTCCGATGAGCCGGCCAGTCTTGCCACGCATCAGCTCCGCCACATCAGGGTTCTTCTTCTGCGGCATGATGGACGAGCCCGTGGACCACTCATCAGCCAGGGTGACGTAGCCGAACTCCGGGGTGCACCATGCGATGATCTCCTCTGCCAGCCGGGAGAGATCCACGGCCAGCTGGGCGCACACATACGCGGTCTCGGATGCGAAGTCGCGGGAGCTCGTCGCATCAATCGAGTTATCCGCGGCCGCGTCAAAGCCCAGCTCCTCGGCAATGGCCTCCGGATCCAGGGCCAGGGAGGAACCGGCCAGCGCGCCGGAGCCATACGGAGAAACCGCCAGGCGGCCATCCAGATCCCGCAAGCGCTGCACATCCCGCAGGAGCGGATGGGCGTGCGCCAAGAGCTGGTGAGCCAGCAACACGGGCTGCGCCGCCTGGAAGTGAGTCTTGCCCGGCATAATCGCCTCCGGGTGGGCATCAGCCTGCGCCAGCAGCGCGTCCACCACATCCACGGTGCCTGCCGCCACGTCCCGGATCGCGTCCCGGACCCACATGCGGAACAAGGTGGCCACCTGGTCATTGCGGGACCGGCCTGCGCGCAGGCGGCCGCCGACCTCCGGGCCCACGCGGTCAATGAGGCCGCGTTCCATGGCACCGTGCACGTCCTCGTCCGATGGCTCGGGGCCAAACTCCCCGCTCGCCACGTCCTCACCGAGCTTCTTCAAACCATCCAGCATGGTCTGCAGGTCGGCATCAGACAGGAGCCCAGCGCGGTGCAGCACGCGGGCGTGAGCCTGAGAAGCCAGCACGTCGTAGGGTGCCAACACCCAGTCAAAGTGCGTGGACTTGCTCAGGGCAGCCATCGCCTCGGTCGGGCCGCCGGAGAACCGGCCTCCCCACAGCGCGCCTTCGTTGGTACCGTGCTTGTCTTCTGAGCCATGTGGCTGCACCATCATCTCCTAAAGTCGTGGCAGGGTCGCAGTATCTTGATAGCCGTTAGGCCAGGTCGCGCTTCGCGGCGATCTTGGAGGACAGGCCGTGCAGCTCAACGAAGCCGCGCGCCATCGTCTGGTCGAAGGAATCGCCCTCATCGTAGGTCGCCAGGTTGAAGTCATACAGGGACTGGTTGGAACGGCGACCGTTGACGGTGATGTTGCCAGCGTGCAGGACCAGACGGATGTCACCGGTGACGTGGCTCTGGGTGGAGTCGATGAATGCGTCCAGGCTGCGCTTCAGCGGGCTGAACCACAGGCCGTCGTACACCTGGTTGGACCACTCTGCGTCGATGCCGCGCTTGTAGCGGGCCAGCTCACGTTCGATCGTCACGGCCTCCAACGCCTCGTGAGCCCGGATCAGCGTCATGGCGCCCGGGGCCTCGTACACCTCGCGGGACTTGATGCCCACCAGGCGGTCCTCCACCATGTCCAGGCGGCCCACGCCCTGCGCGCCAGCGCGGCGGTTGAGCTCCTCAATGGCCTCCAGCACGGTTACCTTCCGGCCGTCAATGGCCACGGGTGCGCCGTTTTCGAAGGAAATGGTGACCTCGTCCGGGGCCTGGCCCAGCGCCGGATCCTCGGTGTAGGCGTACACGTCCTTGGTGGGAGCGTTCCACAGGTCCTCCAGGAAGCCGGTCTCCACGGCGCGGCCCCACACGTTCTGGTCAATGGAGAACGGGGACTTCTTGGACTGCTCAATCGGAATCCCGTTGTCCTCCGCGAAGGCGATGGCCTTCTCACGGGTCCACGCGTAGTCACGCACGGGAGCCATGATCTTCAGGTCAGGAGCGGTGTTGGCGAAGCCAACCTCGAAGCGCACCTGATCATTGCCCTTACCAGTGCAACCGTGCGCCACGTGCGTGCCACCGTGCTCCTTGGCAGCCTCGGACAGGTGCTTGACAATCAGCGGGCGGGAGATGGCGGAGACCAGCGGGTACTCCTTCATGTACATGCCGTTTGCCTTGATGGTCGGCAGGCAGTATTCCTCCGCGAACTCGTCGCGGGCATCCACCACCACGGACTCCACGGCACCGGCGTCCAACGCGCGCTGGCGCACGGTCTCCATGTCCTCGCCGCCCTGACCCAAGTCCAGGGACACAGCCACAACGTCGGCGTTGTGCTCCTTGCCGATCCAGCTAATGGCCACGGTGGTATCCAGTCCACCGGAATATGCGAGTACTACGCGATCCTTCATGCTCAAAACTCCTTCAATCAAGTATTTCTTCGTAGCGGTTATTCAACTATTCAAGTCTAGCTATGCGAGAGGTTGTAGAAGTACTCCCCTAGCTCCGCGCCGTTCATCGGCTCCCTGGCCAGCACAAACACCGTGTCATCGCCGGCGATCGTGGCCACCACGCGGTGCATATCCGTGCGGTCCAAGATGCTGGCCAGGTACTGCGCCGCCCCCGGCGGGGTGCGCAGCACAGCGATGTTGCCGGAATGGTCGTAGTCCACCAGCAGCTCGGTGAGCACGCGGCGCAGCTTGTCCGGCCCATCCACCCGCACGTCATCGGATAGGGAGTAGTAGACCTCCCCGCCCGTGCGGATCTTCTTCGCGCCCAGGTCCACCAGGTCCCGGGAGAGCGTTGCCTGGGTGACGTCCACACCCCGCTCCACCAGCAGCTCCAGCAACTGGCGCTGGCTCGCCACCTTTTCTGTGCCAATGATTCGGCCAATCAGGTCCTGCCGCGCGGTGCGTGTCAACGGAGTAGCCATGCCATGAGCGCTTTCTGTGCGTGGAGGCGGTTTTCTGCCTCATCAAATACTCGGGACTGTGGCCCGTCAATGACCTCACCAGTCACCTCGGACCCACGGTAGGCCGGGAGGCAATGGAGGAAGATGGCATCCGGCGCCGCCGTCGCCATAAGATCTGCATCCACCCGGTACGCCCGCAGCGCGCTACGATCCTCGCTCTCGTCCATGCCCATGGACAACCATGTGTCCGTGATGACAACGTCTGCGCCAGCGGCGTCCACCTGGTCCGTCACCGTGACCGTCGCGCCGGTCTCCTTCGCCCGCTGCTGGGCGCGCTCCACAAATGCCGCGTCCGGCTGGAAACCCTCAGGTGCGGCGATGGTGATATTCACCCCGGCCGTGGCGAACCCCAGCATGTAGCTGTTGGCCATGTTGTTGGCGCCATCGCCGAAGTACACCGCGTTGAGACCGGCCAGCGTGCCCTTGTTCTCCTGAATGGTCAGCAGATCGGCGAGGATCTGACACGGATGAAAATCATCGGAGAGGGAATTGATGATCGGCACCGTGGCGGTCTCCGCCATCTGCTCCAGGTTGGACTGCTCGTAGGTGCGCCACACGATCGCGGAGACGAAGCGGGAAAGCACCGCGCCGGTGTCCTGGAACGTCTCCCCCTTGCCCATCTGGGATTTCCCCGTCTCCACAACGATCGGGTTGCCGCCGAGCTCGTTGATCCCCGCATCGAAGGAGAAGCGGGTGCGGGTGGAGGTCTTATCAAACAGCACCGCCACGGACTGGCGCTCCAGCAGGTTACGGTGGCGGTTGCCGTAACGGTTGTCCTTCAGTTCCACCGCGAGCGACAGGATCTCCTGCTGCTCCGCCGGCGTCACATCGTCATCGGCAAGGAAGTGCCGTGGTCCCATGTGTGTCTCCTTCTGGTCTCGCTCGCTCACCCGGCGTCCAACATCTTTTTTATTGTGGCGACGGCACCCCGCGCCTCATCCGCATCAATGATGAGTGGGGGCACCAGCCTCAGCACATCGGCGCTTGGCCGGTTGAGTATCAACCCATAATCTAGCGGATCAGCGATTAGTTCCTCTGTAAGAACCACCCCTAACATCAAGCCGCGGCCCCGGACGTGGCCCACGCGGGGGTGGTCCTCCAGCTCACGGAAGATGGATTCCATCTCCTTGACGTGGGTGAGCAGGCCTTCTGACTCGATGGTGGCGATAACCGCGTTGGCCGCAGCACTGACCACTGGGTTTCCGCCGAAGGTCGTGCCGTGCATGCCCTTGGTGAGTAATTGGGCGGGTGGCAGTGCCACGGTGGCACCGATGGGTAAGCCGCCGCCAAGTCCCTTGGCCATGGTGATGACATCGGGCATGATGCTGGCGGATTGGAAGGCAAACCAGTCCCCGGTCCGGCCCATGCCGGCCTGGACTTCGTCAACGACCATGAGGATGCCGAGCTCATCGCACAACTGCCGGACCTGGCGCAGGAAGCCCTCCGGTGCGGGGATCACGCCGGTCTCCCCCTGGATGGGTTCCAGGAAGATCGCGGCCGTGTCCTCATCCGCGAGGGCCTTGAGCCCTTCAACGTTGCCGTACTCATAGAACTCCACGCCTGCGGGCATGGGCTGGAAGGGCTGCTGCTTGTCCGGCTGGCCGGTCAGCGCGAGCGAGCCCATGGTCCGGCCGTGGAACCCGCGCTGCGCCGCAAGAATGCGCGAGCGTCCTGTGGCGCGGGCGATCTTAAAGGCCGCCTCATTGGCCTCCGCCCCGGAATTGCTGAAGAAGACCTTGGCTTCTTCGGCCCCTGGCCCCAGGATTCGCTTCAGGTTCTCCGCCAGCGTGATGACCTGCGGGTGGGCGAAGATGTTGCTGGTGTGCCCCAGGGTGGAGACCTGGCGGGTCACCGCCTCCACGACCGCGGGGTGGGCGTGGCCCAGCGCATTGACGGCGATGCCGGAGAGCAGATCCAGGTATTGCGTGCCCTCACTATCGATGACGGTACAACCGGATCCGCTAACGAGTTCGCGCTGCGGGGTTCCGTAGGTGCCCATGAGGGCATGGTCCCAGCGCTCCTGCCACGGGCGGTGGTTTTCTGCGTTAGACAAGAACATCCTCCCAATCCTCAGGGGTGACCATGGTTCCGATGCCGCCTTCTGTCATGAGCTCGAGCAGCACGGAGTGTGGAATGCGCCCGTCGATGACGTGCGCGGCGGCCACACCGGTGTGGATAGCGTTCAGGCACGCCTCCATCTTTGGCACCATGCCGGAGTCCAGACCCGGCAGCAGGCTGGCGAGTTCCTCCGGCGTGATGCGGGAGACGAGCGAATCCTGGTTCGGCCAGTCCGTGTAGAGGCCCTGGACATTGGTCAGCATGACGAGGCGCTCCGCGCCCAGAGCGCTGGCGAGCGCGCCGGCTGCGGTGTCCGCATTGATGTTGTAGATTTCGCCGTGCTCATCTGGGGCAATGGTGGAGACCACCGGAATGCGCCCTGCCTCGATGAGGTCGAGCAGGCTTTCGGCGTTGACGTGCTCAATCTGCCCCACGCGGCCAAGGTCCACCTGCTCGCCGTCAATTTCGATGGTGCGCTTGGAGGCGGTGAAGAGGCCTGCGTCTTCACCGGAGGCACCAACCGCGTAGGGGCCGTGCTCATTGATGAGCCCCACGAGTTCGCGGCCAACCTTGCCGAATAACACCATCCGGACGTATTCCATGACCTCCGGGGTCGTCACGCGGAAGCCACCCTTAAATTCGCCCTCCAGCCCCACGGTGGCCAGCATGTCATTGATCTGCGGGCCGCCGCCGTGGACAACGACAGGCTTGGCGCCCACGGCGCGCAAAAAGACCATGTCCGCCGCGAAGGCGCGTTTGAGCTCTTCGTCCACCATCGCGTTGCCGCCGTACTTGACCACCACGACCTTGTCTCGGAAGTGCAGCAACCACGGCAGCGCTTCTGCCAGCACGTGGCTGCGCACCTCTGGGGTCAGCCCAGCGGTATCGACGGGGTTATGAATTTCAGCCATGGGGCGCCTCTTTAGGTTGAGTACTCGGAGTTAATCTCGACGTAGGAGTAGGACAGGTCGGTAGTCCAGACGGTGGCCTTGCCCTCGCCTGCGGACAGGTTGACTGTCACGGCGACATCCGCACCGCTTAAGTCCACCTCACGGGCGCCAGGCGCGCCGGTGGAATTGATGCACACCGGATGACCGTTGAAAGACACGCTGATTGCCTCCGGATCCATCTCCACCGGCGCCATGCCCACGGCCGCGAGGACGCGGCCCCAGTTGGGATCAGAACCAAACATCGCGCACTTGAAGAGGTTATCCCGGCCAATGACACGCGCGGCCTCCTTGGCCTGAGCGTCATCGGCGGCCCCTTCCACAGTGATGGAGACTCGCTTGGTCACGCCCTCCGCGTCTGCCTGCAGCTGCATCGCCAGATCCAGGCAGACCTGGTGGATGGCCGCCGCGAATTCCTCGGCATCCGGACGCACTCCGGAGGCACCAGAGCTCAGCAGCAACACGGTGTCATTGGTGGAGGTTGATCCGTCCACGTCCAAGCATTCGAAGGTCGTGTCCGTGGCAGCCTTCAGCGCTTGTTGGGCCTGTTCTGGACTGTCCAACAACGCATCGGTGGTGAGGAAAACGAGCATCGTGGCCAGTGAAGGAGCCATCATGCCAACACCCTTCCCCATGGCACCGATGGACCAGCCATCACCGTGGTATACCGTCTCCTTGGACACCAGGTCCGTGGTCATAATTGCTTCTGCAGCCGCGTTACCTGCAGCAACATCCGAAGCCAGGGAAGGCACGAGTCCCTCCACTCCCGCGAGCACCTTGTCCATGGGCAAGACATCCCCGATGAGTCCGGTGGAACACACCGCCACGTCACCGGGCGCTAGGCCGAGGTGCTCTGCCACCGCGTTCGCCGTAGTCTGTGCGTCCTTGTCGCCTTGTGCGCCATTGCACGCATTGGCATTGCCTGCGTTTACTACAACGGCCCGGAAATGGCCATCGTGATGGGAGCGGGTGAGCTTGACCGGGGCCGCGACCACCCGGTTCTTGGTAAACACCGCGGCGGCAATGTCCTCAGGCCCTTCGTTGAACAGCAGCGCCATGTCCGGCTTACCCGAGGGCTTGATTCCCGCCTTCAGCGCAGCTGCGGAAAAGCCCAGCGGCACTGTCACGCCAATATCTCCGTGGTCGGGGTGCTGGGATGAACCCTTGTCTTGTTCCATCGTCTTCTCTCTTACATGCCGTTGGTCGGGAGGCCGGCTGTCTCCGGCCATCCGAGCATCAGGTTGAGGCACTGCACGGCCGCACCGGCAGTTCCCTTCGTGAGGTTATCGATGGCGCTGGTGGCCACCACCATTCCATCCGTGACCTCTACTTGCAGGTGCGTCATGTTGGTGCCCATCACAGACTTCGTCTCCGGCTGCTGGCCTTCTGGCAGCAGGTACAGGAAGGGCTCTTGCGCACAGAATTCTTCATAGGCGCGGCGCACATCGCGGGCACTGCCCCTGGCGGGAGCGGTGACAGTGGTGAGGATACCCCGGGTGAGCGGTGCCAACACGGGCGTGAACGTGACATGCACGCCGTCCGTATCCGGCACCAGCTCCTCCAAGTTCTGCTTAATCTCTGGAGTGTGACGGTGCGTGCCCACGCCATACGCACGCAGGTTGCCCATGGTCTCACTGCCCAGGAGGGCCACGCTGGCCTTCTTCCCCGCCCCTGATGTGCCGGTGATAGAGACCACGGACACCTGCGGCGCCATGAGACCACTCACGATGCCGGGCATCGCGGCAAGCGTTGCTCCTGTGGGGAAGCAGCCGGGCGCGGCCACATACTTGCTGGACTTAATCTCATCTCTATGGCCGGGCATTTCTGGGATGCCGTAGGTGCGTGCCCCGGCGTAATCCGTGCCATAGAATTGGGTCCACATGTCCGCACTGCGCAGCCGGTAGTCCGCGCCACAATCCACCACGGCCATGTCATTCGGCAGCTGCAGGGAGGCAGAAATGCCGTGCGGGAGCGCCACAATAGCAGCGTCGTGGCCCGCCAAGACCTCGCGGGTCGTCTCCTCCACCGTGCGTTCAGCCAAGGAAGGTAAGGCGGGCACGAGATCCCCAAAGCGGGCGCCCGCGTTTGACCCGCCAGTCAGGGCACCGATCTCAAAGTCGGTGCCGTATCCGGGGTGGCTCAGCAGGAGGCGCAAAGCCTCTCCGCCCGCATACCCACTGGCTCCGGCAACAGCAATTTTTAGCATGCTGCAAGTCTTCCAGAACGAATAGAATTATGCAAATTATTCTATTTTGTGGAAATTATGCACGTAGGCTGGCGCCCACAGCCTCCGCGGCACGCGCTACTGCGGACTCCCTGGCCTGGCTGGCCTCCTCCTCGGTCAGCGTCCGATCAAAGGCCCGGAATCGCAGGGAGAAAGTCAGAGAGCGCTTATCTTCTCCCAGCGCGTCGCTACGGTAGACGTCGAACAACCGGATATCCTCCAGCAGCTCACCGGCGCCTTCCTTCAGCGCCTCCTCCACATCTGCCGCAGGAGTGGCCGCATCAACCACCACAGCCACATCCTGCAGCACCGCAGGGTAGGCGGAGAGTACCGGACGTGGGAACGTTTCCTTGAGCTCAATGGCATCCAGGTTGATTTCCACTGCAACGGTACGCGCCGGAATATTCGCCCGCTCGCACACTTGCGGGTGCAGTTCACCGGCGTGCCCCACCACGGCACCGTCCACAAGGATCTCCGCGCAGCGGCCGGGGTGCCACGGGAGGTATTCGGCATTGCGGAACTCGGCCGTCACACCCACGGCTCGCATCACGGTGCGTGCAGCCTCGATCGCATCAGCAGCCTCGAAGGCCACGGGCCCTCCCCACGTGCCCTGCAACTGCCGTGCGCCACTGGCCACCACTGCAACGTGGAGTGGCTGAGCGGGAAGGGACCCGAGAAGCTCCTTGACCTCCGCGTCGCTGGGGCGCTGCTTCACACTCGGCATCGGGGAGAACTGCTTGCCAGGCTTCGGGTGAGCAACCTGCTCCACCCCGTAGAGTGCCACGTCCCGCTGGCCGCGGGTGACGTTACGGCGCAGCGACTCAATCATGGAAGGCAGCAGCGTAGTGCCGATACACGCATAATCTGCCTCCAGCGGATTCTGGACCTTAACGGTGTTGCGACGAGCATCCTCCGCCGGGAGTTCCCATACGTCAAACACATCATTGGCGATGAACGGGGTGGGCAGGATTTCGGCGAAACCAGCCCAAGCCAGTGCGCGGCCCACGTTGCGGCGCATCCGCTGACGGGGAGTGAATCCCGCGCCCGCCGGAGCGGTGGGAACGATCGAGGGGATGTCCTCCAAGCCCTCCAGGCGCAGCACTTCCTCAACGAGGTCCGCCGGCATGGTCAAGTCAGGGCGCCACGTGGGTGGTGTCACCTCAATCTCTCGGGCCCCGTTGCCATCCCGGGATCCCGTTTCCCGCACGGCACACCCCACTTCTCGCAGACGCGAGATGGTCGTCCCATCAGGGTAAACGGTTCCGGCCACCTTGCCGGGGCGCGAAGTATGCATCGTGATCGTCGGCATGGCGGGAACCTCCCCCACCACGGTGCGCCCTTCAACGATGGTGCCGCCGGCGATATCAGCCAACAACGCCACTGCGAAGTCCAGCGCTTCCTCGATGACAGCCGGGTCGGTACCACGCTCAAAGCGGCGGGAAGCCTCACTCGATAGCTTGTGGCGGCGGCAGGTCCGAGCCACGGTGATTTGATCCCAGTGGGCGGCCTCGAAGAGTACGTCCGTGGTCTCTGCGGAAATCTCAGACGTGGTTCCGCCCATTACACCGGCCAGGGATTGAATGCCCGAACTGTCAGAGATGACCACGTCCTCGGAGTTCAGCGTGCGCTCGACACCGTCGAGGGTGGTGAACTTCTCTCCCCCGCTTGCCCGGTGCACGCGGAGATCCCCGGTAATCTTCGCGGCGTCGAACGCGTGCATGGGCTGGCCGAGCAGGAACATGACGTAATTGGTCACGTCAGTGGCGGCGTTAACCGGGCGCTGACCACACAGCATCAATTCGCGCTGCAGCCACAGCGGAGACTCCGCCTTCGGGTCAATGCCGACCACCTTGCGCAAGCCAAACATGGAGCACCTCGTATCCTCTTCCACGTTCAGGCCCTGTACATCCCCCTCAACCCCTGGGATTCCGGCAAGCAGATCATCGCGCAGCGCCGCGGCTGCCGGATCCGTGGCCGGATCCCGGAACTGCAGATTGAAGCTGGAGGCGAGCTCCCGCGCGAGGCCCCTGGCGGACAAAGCGTAGCCGCGGTCCGGGGTGATGTTGACGTCGAAAACGGTGTCTGCCAGCCCCAGAAGACCGCGGGCATCATCGCCAACCGCAACCCCGTTGGCGGCCAGTTCCGCATCACTGACCGTGATGATCCCGGGGTTCTGCTGCGCAGACAGGCCGAGCTCCATGGCAGAGCAGATCATGCCTTCGGACACCTTGCCGTACGTCTTGCGTGCGGAGATCTCAAAGGGGCCGGGCAGGACCGTGCCGGGGAGGGCAACGATGACGTTGTCGCCCTCGGCAAAGTTCCGCGCTCCACAGATGATGTGCTGTAAGTCCCCGCTCCCGTTGGCCTCCCCCACGTTGACGTCACAGTAGCGGATGGGCTTCTTGAATCCTTCGAGCTCCTCGATCTTCTCCACGCGGCCCACCACCAGCGGCCCGGTGGTGACCGGAATCGTCTCGTACCCCTCGGTCTCGAAACCGACGCGGACGAAGCCGGAATCAAATTCTTCAGCGGTGACAGACCAGCTGGGGTTGGAAGTCTGCAGAATGCGGGTGAGCCAAGCTTGTGAAATCAACATGTGGAGGATCGTCCTTTGTAAGAAAAGTGCCGTAGAGCAGGTGTGAGGTGGGGAGTCTGAGGATTAGCCGCGTACACCGAAGGGGAGGGTGAAACGCACATCGCCTTCCACCATGTCCCGCATGTCCGGCAGGCCGTTACGGAATTGAAGCGTGCGCTCAATACCCATGCCAAAGGCAAAGCCGGAGTATTCCTCTGGATCCAACCCGGCTGCTCGCAAAACGTTGGGGTTGACCATGCCGCAACCGCCCCATTCGATCCAACCTGCCCCGCCCTTCTTGTTGGCAAACCACACATCCACCTCTGCGGAAGGCTCAGTGAACGGGAAATAATTGGGGCGGATACGGGTCTTCGCCTCCGGCCCGAAGAGGGTCTTGGCCAAGTGATCCAGGGTTCCCTTGAGGTGAGCCATAGTCAGACCCTTGTCCACTGCCAAGCCTTCCACCTGGTGAAACACCGGGGTGTGCGTTGCGTCCAGCTCATCGGTGCGGAAGACCCGCCCCGGGCACGCGATGTAAACGGGCACGTCACGCGAAAGCAGGGTTCGCATCTGCACTGGAGAAGTGTGGGTGCGCAGCACCTGCTGCGAGCCTTCTGGCGCGATGTGGAAAGTGTCCTGCAGGGTGCGGGCAGGGTGATCGGGGATGAAGTTCAGCGAGTCAAAGTTGAAGTACTCCGCCTCAATTTCCGGGCCGTCCGCGATCTCCCAGCCCATGCCAACGAAGATGTCCGCGATCTGCTCGCTGAGAATGGTGATGGGGTGCTGGGCACCAACCTGACCCCGCGTGGTGGGCTGAGTGACGTCAATCCGCTCCGCCTCCAACACCTCCTGGTTGCGCTTGCGCTCCAGCTCCTCCTTGGCCAGGGCAAAAGCCTTCTCCACCCGGCCGCGCGCCATGTTCACAATGCGGCCCGCGTCCTTACGCTGCTCCTTGGGGAGGGACCCAAGACTACGGCGCGCGGCGGGGATGGGGGCTTCCTCCCCCAAATGTTCACGGCGCTGAACTGCCAACTGTTCCAAATCCTGCGCTGCCTCAAAGGCCGAAATCGCGGCCTCGGCAGCGGAGTTCATTCCAGCCTCGGTCAACTCAACCTGTGGAGTTTCCGTGGATTCAGACACAGTGGCGTGCTCCTTTAAAAGACGTCATGACTTTAACCGAAACAATAATACCCGCAACCACCTTATGCAGGATCATCGTGGGCTACGGAAGATTCATACAGGCAGATCGAGGCGGCGGTGGCGAGGTTCAAGGACTCAGCCCGCCCGCGGATAGGGATGGACACTCGGTGATCCGCCATCGCCGCAATCTCATCGGACAAGCCATGGGCCTCATTGCCGAACAGCCACGCTGTGGGCTTGGCCAACACCTCCCCCGCATCCCGCAGGGGCAGCTCCCCGTCCGCGCAGGTGGCAAGGATCTGCAGCCCTTGGGCCTTCAACTGCCCAATCACGTCCTTGACGTTGGTGTTACGCGCCACTGGGATGTGGAACAGGGATCCCGCGGACGAGCGCACCACCTTGGACGATTGCGGATCAACCGTGTTGCCTGCGAAGACCACCGCGTCGGCACCCATGGCATCAGCAAGTCGGATCAGGGTCCCGGCGTTTCCAGGATCATTGGTCTCCACCGGCACACACACCAGTTGTGGTTTGCCGGTCAATGCCTTTCCAGCCGTCCACACCACAGGTTGGCACACGGCGAAAATGCCCGGAGTGGTGCTCGTCCCTGCCAGGTGCTGCGCAGCCCGGTCAGTGATGTGGTGGATGAACACGTTCATGTACCTCGCCGTGCGCACCACAGGTTCGTAGCGTTCCGCCGCGGCCTCAGTAACGAAAATATCCGTGGCCGCCCCCGTTGCCACGGCAGCCTCCACCGAATTCTCTCCTTCAGCGAGGAACTTGCCGCCGGCCTTCTTCCGCGCAGCAGCGCGGTGGAGTTTGGCGGCCTCAACCACCCTCGGGGTACGTTCGGTGAACAATTGCTCTGAACTCATGGCTCACCATTGTATAAACACAGCCCCCGAGCCATGAGGCTCGGGGGCTGTGCGGGAATGATGCCGGGCTACTTCTCACCCAACGCGCCGTTGGTTAGGACGCAGCGGGTGCGTTGACGTCCTCCGGCAGGGCAGCCTTAGCGGCATCGCACAGGGCGGTGAAGGCATCGAAATCGTTCACAGCCAGCTCTGCCAGGATCTTGCGGTCCACCTCGATCTCGGCCAGACGCAGGCCCTGGATCAGGCGGTTGTAGGTCATGCCGTTCTGGCGAGCGCCAGCGTTGATGCGCTGGATCCACAGCTTGCGGAAATCGCCCTTACGAGCGCGGCGATCGCGGAACTCGTAAGTCTTGGAGTGGAGCATCTGCTCCTTCGCCTTGCGGTACAGGCGGGAGCGCTGGCCGCGGTAGCCCTTTGCGGAATTGAGTACTTCGCGACGCTTCTTCTTTGCGTTCACTGAGCGCTTAACACGTGCCACGGTGATACGTCCTTTGCTTTAGTTTCTTGAGGTTTGTGTGGGGCAGTTGAAAAGTGGGAAGTCCCTCTTAGGACTTGCCCAGCAGGCGCTTCATGCGCTTCACGTCAGCGGGGGCAACGTCCTCAGTACCCTTCAGGCGGCGGGTGCGCTTGGAAGGCTTGCCCTCCAGCAGGTGGCGGCGGTTAGCCTGCTCGCGACGCAGCTTGCCGGAACCGGTGATCTTGATGCGCTTTGCGGCACCCTTGTGAGTCTTCTGCTTCATTGGTGAAATCCTCTAACGATTAGTGAACTACTTCTTGCCCTTGCGGATGGGACCCAAAACCATGGTCATGTTTCGGCCATCCTGCTTGGCGCGGGTCTCAACAACGCCGTATTCCTCAACGTCGTTGGCCAAGCGCTCCAGCAGGCGGAACCCCAGCTCCGGACGGGACTGCTCCCGGCCGCGGAACATGATGGTGACCTTGACCTTGGATCCCTTCTCCAGGAATCGGATCACGTTACCCTTTTTGGTTTCGTAATCGTGATCGTCAATCTTGGGACGGAACTTCTGCTCTTTCACCACGGTCTGCTGCTGGTTCTTCCGAGCTTCGCGGGCCTTCTGAGCCTGCTCGTACTTGAACTTGCCGTAGTCCATGATTTTTGCCACGGGCGGCTTGGCGTTCGGTGCCACCTCTACTAGGTCGAGGTCAGCTTCATAGGCCAGCTTTCGCGCATCATCAGTCTTGACGATGCCGACCTGTTCGCCGCCTGGACCGACGAGTCGGACCTCAGGGACTCGAATACGGTCGTTGATGCGAGCTTCTGCGCTAATGTGAACTCCTCAGTAGCAGTTGGTTGAATGTTGTACCGATTCTACTGCGAAGATGATAGTCCCCGTGACTCCCCCATCGACACCGCCCATAACGCATTGCAGTGGGCGACCACATGGTTCACCCACGCCGCGAAACCAGCGTGTATAACCCGCACCCAACCTTGAACAAGGCGGTCACTAGGTGGGAGAAGGAACTCCTCTTGCAGCTTGTGCACCCGCTGGACGATCGCCCCACGAGCTACACAAGACGGTAGTGGCAACTACGCTAACACATCGCTGCGCACGTGTCCAAATTGCTTGCTAGCTTAAGAACCATGAACAGCCACGGCCATTACAGTACTTCGGGCCCGCCCCCTCACGCGGATCCGCGGCTCGAGCAAATCCGCCGCGCCGCCCTCCGATCAGCTCAGGCGAACACGGAGCTCGCGCGCCTCATTGAGGATTACCAGCGCTCACAGCCCGCGCCAGCCACGCCCTTTTCTCCCACGTGGCCACCGCTGACCGCTCCACGCCCCACTGGCGTGCCGGTGCGAGCGGGTGGCGGCGGTGACGTCGCCCCACCACCACAACCACAACGAGCGCCGCGCCCGCCCTGGTGGGAAAGGGATGACGCGGTCACGAAGGTGCTGGCCACCCTCGGCGGCATCATTACCGTCATCGGCCTGACGTTCATGGCGTTGCTCGCGTACGCCTCCGGGGCGCTCTCGCCGGAGACCATCGTGGTGCTCGCGGCGCTGCTCTGCGGCGGTTTGGCAGGGGTATCTCTTATTGTTTTTCGACGCCACCCCGCCGCCCCAACCGCCCCCGCCCTCCTCGTGGCCTCCACACTCGGCGCGCTGGCCGACGTGTGGGTGGCTGTCTTTGGGGTCCACATGCTCAACCCCGCCGCTGGCGCCTCCCTCACTGTTGTGATCTGCGGATTGGCCCTCTGGGCAGCCCACCTGTGGAACAAACAGGCGCTGGCGATCACCGTCACCGCCCTATCTCCCCTATTCATCGTGCCAGTTGCCATGCGCCTGTTTGATGCCGGGGTGGGCAGCGAGTTCTTCGCCGGGTGCGTCTCCGCCAACGCGATCTGCGCCTTTGCCGTGCGCTGGGCGAAGCCTTGGTTCACACTCCAGCACACCGCCACGGGCATTTTCGCCATCGGCATCCTCTTGGCCGCCGACCAACCCGGCATGGTGTTTGCCCTGGCCGTGGTGGGTGCTGCTGCGGTGGCGATTCTCAACTTTGTCCCTCCCCTGCCCTCTAGTGTCAGCGTGGCGCTGAGTTTCCTCGCGGTGGTGGGCATGCCCACCCTGGTGCTCGTGGGCAGCAGCGCAGCGCTGCTGGGCCTGGGCCTGCCGGCGGTCATGCTGGCGGGGATGGCGGTAACACTACGCGCCACCGGGCAGCCTTTTACCTCCGCACCCGCTCCTCAGCTGACAAGCGGCACTGGGACACTCATCGGGTTCCGCGTGGCCGCCGCCACCATGCTCCTCTCCGCCGCCATGCTCAGCGGCACGTACCCCACGGGTTCGGTCACCGCAGTGGCGTGCACGGTGGGCCTAGCTGTAGCCACGGTAGCCATCGTTGCGGCGCTGCCCAGGCTGGACGTGCCTTTGGTTTATTGGGCGGTGTTGCTGACAGTAGTCGCAGCCAGCCCGTATGCGGCGGCAGGCTGGTCGAGGTCAGTGGAGATGCTGTGGCCACAGACGGTGATCATCATGGTTGCCGGGGCAGCCGCGGTGGCCGCGTGCTGGGTCCGGCGCGGTGAGTTGGCCAAGGACCCTCTCATCACTTCTGGCTTCGGCCGCGGCGTGGTGGCCTGCGCAGGCCTGATCTTCGCCTCGTCGTTACTGCCTATCATTGCCCGGGCAATGTCACCGGCGGAGGAAGCTTTCATGGTGGGCCACGTGCTCATCTCCAGCGGGTGGATGGCCGCCGGAGTACTCGCGCTGACGCGCAGCACCCGCCGTGGCATCGGCCTGGCGCTCGCGCTGGCGGCCTCGGCCAAGCTGGTGTTTTATGACCTCTCGGTCTTGGGCGGCATTGTCCAGGTCATCGCCTTTATGCTGTGCGGCGTGGGCCTCCTGGCCGCCAGCGCGGGACGGGCTAAACCAGCTCCTTGAGGTAGCGGCCGGTGTGAGAGCCGGCCACGGCGGCCACCTGCTCCGGGGTACCTTCGGCCACCACCGTACCGCCACCGGAGCCCCCCTCCGGGCCCATGTCCACAATCCAGTCTGCTGCCTTGATGACATCCAGATTGTGCTCAATGATGAGCACGCTGTTGCCCTTGTCCACGAGCCCCTGGATCACCAGCATGAGCTTGCGGATGTCCTCGAAGTGCAGGCCGGTGGTCGGCTCATCCAGGATGTAGATGGTGCGCCCATTGGACCGCTTCTGCAGTTCCGCGGCCAGCTTCACGCGCTGTGCCTCGCCGCCGGAGAGCGTGGTTGCGGCTTGCCCGAGGCGCACGTAACCCAGGCCCACATCCACCAGCGTGTTGAGGTAGCGGGAGATGGACGTGACAGGCTCGAAGAACTCCGCGGCCTCCGTGATCGGCATGTCAAGGACCTCAGAGATGTTCTTACCCTTGTAGTGCACCTCCAGCGTCTCGCGATTGTAGCGCGCGCCGTGGCACACCTCGCAGGGCACGTACACGTCCGGCAGGAAGTTCATTTCGATCTTCAAAGTGCCATCGCCATGGCAGGCCTCACACCGGCCGCCCTTCACGTTGAAGCTGAAGCGCCCGGCCGTGTAGCCGCGGACCTTGGCCTCCGTGGTTTCCGCGAAGAGCTTGCGGATCTTGTCAAACACACCGGTGTAGGTTGCCGGGTTGGATCGGGGGGTGCGGCCGATCGGAGACTGATCCACCTGCACCAACTTGTCCAAGTGCTCCGTCCCGGTGATGCGGGTGTGGTGCCCGGGCACGTTGCGCGCGTGGTTGAGCGTATTGCCCAGGGACTTCGCGAGGATCCCGTTGATCAGCGAGGACTTGCCAGAACCAGACACGCCGGTGATGCAGGTGAGCACGCCCAGCGGAATGGTGACGTCCACGTTCTTCAAGTTGTTCTCCTCGGCCCCGTGCACAGTCAGCACGCGGTCTGGGTCCACCGGCCGCCGGGAATCCGGCACCGCCAACACCTTGGCGCCGGACAGGTACGCGCCGGTAAGTGAGTTCTCCACGTCCACGATGCCGGCGGGGTCGCCCTGGTAGACAACCTCGCCACCGTATTCTCCGGCGCGGGGGCCGATGTCCACCAGCCAGTCCGCGGTGCGGATCGTGTCTTCATCGTGCTCCACCACAATGAGGGTATTGCCGAGGTCCCGCAGGTGCTCCAGCGTGTGGATGAGGCGTTCGTTGTCGCGCTGGTGCAGGCCGATGGAGGGCTCATCCAGCACGTAGAGCACGCCAGCCAGTCCGGAGCCGATCTGCGTCGCCAGGCGGATGCGCTGCGCTTCGCCACCGGACAGGGTCCCTGCGGAGCGGGACATCGACAGGTAGTTCAGGCCCACGTCCAGCAGGAACTTCAGCCGTGCCTGGATCTCCCGCAGCACCGCGCCTGCGATCATCTCCTGCCGCGGGGTCAGGCTGAGGTTGTCCAGGAACTCGCTGGCATCAGCGATGGACAGGTTGGATACGTCCGCGATGGACAGCTCCCGGCTACCAGAGGCGATCGTGACAGCCAGCACCTCAGGCTTGAGGCGGGTCCCCTGGCAGGTGGGGCACGCCACTTCCCGCATGTAGCTGCGGTAGCGTTCCTTCGACCAGTCGGAGTCCGTCTGTTCCATCTTCCGGGTCAAGAAGGGCATCACGCCCTCAAAGGGCGCGTTGTAGTTGCGGGTGCGCCCGTAGCGGTTCTTGAAGCTCACCTTGATGGTGGCGGAGTGCCCGTGGAGCACGGCCTTCTTCTCCTTGGCCTTCAAGTCCTTCCACGGGGTCTTGGGGTCGATGCCCAGCTTGTCTGCCAGCGCGGTGAGCAGCTTGACGAAGTATTTGCTGTTGGGGCTGGATGCCCAGGGCGCGATGGCATTGACCAGCTTCTCCTGCTCGTCCGGCACCACGAGCTTCTCGTCTACTTCCAGGCGCGTGCCCAATCCGTCGCAGGCGGGGCAGGCACCGTAGGGAGAGTTGAAGGAGAACGTGCGCGGCTCCAGCTCTTCCAGCTGGATGGGGTGCCCATTGGGGCACGCCATGTTCTCGGAGAAGCGTCGGGTGCGGTTGGGGTCCGTATCCTCGAGCCCCACGAAGTCCGCCACGACGATGCCTTCAGCCAGCCGGAGCGCGGTCTCCACGGAGTCCGTGAGGCGCTGCTTCTGGCTGCTCTTGACCTGCAGGCGGTCCACCACCACGTCAATATCGTGCTTGACCTGCTTTTCCAACTTGGGCGGGTTGGAAAGCTGGTGCATCTCGCCGTCCACGAGCACGCGGGAGTAGCCCTGGGAGGCCAGGTCCTCGAAGAGGTCCACGAATTCGCCCTTGCGGGTGCGCACCACAGGCGCGAGCACCTGGAATTTCAACCCCTGCTCCATCGCAAGGATTTGGTCCACGATCTCCTGCGGGGTCTGCCGCTGGATCACTTCCCCACATTCCGGGCAGTGTGGCACGCCGGTGCGCGCGTAGAGCAGGCGGAGGTAGTCGAAGATCTCGGTGACCGTGCCCACGGTGGATCGTGGGTTGCGGTTGGTGGATTTCTGGTCGATGGACACCGCCGGGGAGAGCCCCTCGATGAGGTCCACGTCTGGCTTGTCCATGCGGCCGAGGAACATGCGCGCGTAGGAGCTCAAGGATTCCACGTAGCGGCGCTGGCCTTCGGCAAAGATCGTGTCGAATGCCAGGGAGGATTTTCCGGATCCGGACAGGCCCGTGAAGACGATCATTTTGTCACGCGGCAGGTCAATATCCACGCCCTTGAGGTTGTGTTCCCGCGCCCCGCGCACGATCAGTTGGTCTGCCACGGACATTCTCCTTGGTGGTGCTTCGCTTGCAATGACCTGGCCATTCTACGCGTACGCTTGATGTCATGACTATTTCCATCAATTCAGTTCCAGAAATCGCTCACCTGGATTCTCCGCGTAAGGTTCAATCTGTTTCTTTTGGGGGCGACGCCACACTGGTGCATACCACCGTGGGTCAGATGGACAATAACGTGTGGATCATCTGCCGCGGTGGACAGGCGCTGGTGATTGATGCCGCCACGGATGCGCCGTTCCTCTTGGAGCTCCTTGAGCAGCTGGAGGTCGATGTGACGGACGTGCTCACCACCCACCAGCACTTTGATCACGTCCAGGCGCTCAACGAGGTGCTGGAGGCCACCGGGGCCCGGCACCATGCCGGCCGCGCGGACGCCCCAGACCTGCCCGCTGCCGCTGATGAAACGTACGGCACCGATGACGGCTCACCTGAACAGCTGCGCCTGGCAGGCTCGGCCTTGGCAGAGCTGAGCCTCACCACCGTGGAATTGCGGGGCCATACCCCCGGCGGCATCGCGGTCATCGGCCACGGCCGCGCGTTCGTGGGCGATTCTGTGTTCCCGGGCGGGGTGGGCAAGACGGACAATGCGCAGGACTTCACCCAACTGGTGGACGATGTGGAGCAGCGGATTCTCTCCCTACCTGGGGATACGCGCATCCACCCCGGCCACGGGGACTCCACCACAGTAGCGGAGGAGAAGCCCAAGGTCAGTGAGTGGCGCCAGCGCGGCTGGTAGCATTGATCACCATGCACGGTGCCACCAAAGGCACCGGTAGTTAAATACCTTGTTATAGGAGTGTGTAGAACATGATCCGTACTCTCGCCCGCCCCCTGCTGGCCTCCGCCTTCGCAGTCGATGGCGCACAGATGCTGCTGAACAGCAACGAGTATGCAGACGATGCCAAGGCCGTCAACGGCACCCTGCGCACTGTTGTGCCTGCCGGTTACCGCAACCTGATCCCTGAAGATGTGGAGTCCACCGTCCGCATCGTGGGCACCACCAAGGTGTTGGCTTCTGCCATGCTGGCCACCGGCAAGGCTCCTCGCCTGGCTGCCGCCACCCTGGCCGCCCTGCAGGTTCCCACCACCCTGTCCCGCCACTCCTTCTGGAATGCCTCCAACTCTGCAGAGAAGAAGGAAGAGATCCGCGGCCTAATCACCGACCTGGCTCTGCTGGGTGGCCTGGCCATCACCTCCGCTGACACCGCTGGTAAGCCGGGCCTGAAATGGCGCGTGCAGAAAGCCATGCCGGGCAAGTCCGAGCAGCAGAAGATGCTGGAGAACGCCCAGGGTCAGGCTCAGAACCTGTTTGAGAAGACCAAGGACGTGGCCTCCCAGGTGCAGGAGAACGTCTCTGACTACGTGGACGAGCACTCCGATGACTGGAAGGACACGGCGGAGAACCTGAAGGATCAGGCTCTCGAGTTCGCTGGTCAGGCCCAGGACTTCGCCGGTGAGCAGTCCAAGAAGCTGCGCAAGCAGGCCAAGAAGAAGGCTAAGAAGCTGGGCTAATTGGATTACCCATCTGATCGCATTGCGGCGGAGCAGGTTCATCTCGATGAACTGCTCCGCCGCGTGGATTCTGCCCGCGCCCACCTGGAGGCGCGGCTGAAGGACGTCCGCAAGGAAGCGGACATTGACGATCCCCAGGGGCTCATGCTCCGCGACCGCGAGGCTCGGGACATTGCGGACCGCTTGGAGTCCTACTCCGCCGCGGAAGTGGGGCTCATGTTCGGGCGGATCGACGTGGCAGACTCGGAGGCCGAGAACCCCGTCCCCGGCCACCCGGAACTGGACCGCAGGTATATCGGCCGCATCGGCCTGCATGACAACGATGACACCATGAGGACGCTCCTCATGGATTGGCGCGCCCCACAGGCCCGCCCCTTCTACCTGGCCACCACCTTGCACTCCTTAGGCGTGCATACCCGCAGGCACATCAAGACCCGCGGCCGGACAATCACCGCCGTGGATGACGAGCGCCTCTCCGGCGCCCCAGCCCCGTCTGACACGGAGGGCGAGGGGCGTGCGCGAGGTGGCGTCGCCAAAGAAGCAGCACTCCTGGACGCGGTGACGCGCGCGAGAACCCCACAGATGCGAGACATCGTGGAAACCATCGCCGCAGAGCAAGACGCGATCATCCGCAGCGAGCACCGCGGCGTGACGGTCGTCCAAGGCGGCCCCGGCACCGGCAAGACCGCCGTGGCGCTGCACCGCGCGGCCTACCTGCTGTACACCTGGCGCGAGCAGCTGAAGAACACCGGCGTGCTCATCATCGGGCCGAATGACCGCTTCCTCAACTACATCTCCCAGGTGCTGCCTTCCCTCGGCGAGACCGGCGTGGTGCTTGCCACCCCGGGCACCCTCCTGCCGGGAGTTACCACCGTGCCGGAGGAATCGCTGCTGGCCAAGGAGGTCAAGGGTTCGCTGGAGATGCTTACCATCCTCGCTGCTGCGGTGAAGACGTGGCAGCAGGTGCCGGAGCAGCCGGTGCCGATCAGCATCGAAGGCGTGGAGCTCAGCGTCACGCCCGCGATGGTGCGCGCCGCACGGACCCGCGCCCGCCGCTCCCGCAAGCCGCACAACCAGGCCCGCGCGCTGTTCGCCGAGCACCTCGTGGGTTCCATTACCTCTGTACTCGCGGAGCGCATCGGGGCCGATCCGTTGGGGGAGGCGAACCTGCTCAGCCAGGCAGACCGAGCGCAGCTGCACGATGAACTGGCCGCAGACGCCCAGGTGCTGGCGCTTGTGGAACAGTTCTGGCCGGAACTTGCGCCACAACAAGTGCTGGAGGAAATGTTCGCCAACCCTGAGTCCGCTGCTTTTGATTACGACGCCGCCACGCTCCAGGGCCTCTACCGCCCCAAAGGCGGGGATCTGACGGATGCGGACGCGCCGCTTCTGGATGAACTAGTCGATGTGCTGGGCTTCGTGGACGACGAGGACGCAGCAGCGGCCGAGCGGGAGCAATGGCTGGAGAAGATCGCAGAGGCTCAGGAGGCGCTGGACATTTTGGCTGGCTCCGCCTCCCAGGACTTGGACGATGGCTTTGCCCCGGAGATCCTCATGGCCTACGACGTGCTGGACGCGGAGACGCTGGCGAAGAGGCAGCGCAGCGCCGATAACCGCACCACCGCCGACCGCGCGGCCGCGGACTGGCGCTGGGCATTCGGCCACGTCATTGTGGACGAGGCCCAAGAACTTAGCCCCATGGCGTGGCGCATGGTGGCCCGCCGCTCCCCCAACCGGTGGATGACGCTGGTGGGTGACCCGGCACAGACGGGGAACCCTGCCGGAGTGGAGTCCTGGGCTGCCACCTTGGAGCCGCTGGTGGCGGATCGATGGCAACTGCACGAGCTGACGGTGAATTACCGCACGCCGCAGGACATTGCGGATGTCGCCGCCCGGCTGCTGCCGGACATCGCCCCGGAGCAGACTGCGCCGGTGGCGCTGCGCTCCACGGGCACGGGTGTGCGCCGGGCTGGGCTGGACGAGCTGGTGGACCAGGTGCGCCTGGCTCTTCAGCGCGCCGGAGAGGGGCTGGTGGGCGTCATCGGCGCCCGCGCAGGGGATGTTGCGCAACAGTTGACCGGCACTGAGTTAGCGGAGGACGCTCGGGTGATCGTGGCGGATACGGCGCAGGCGAAGGGGCTGGAGTTTGACGAAGTTGTCATTGTTGACCCCGGCGCCATCGCGGCGGCCTCCCCGCAGGGAATCAATGACCTCTACGTGGCCATCACGCGGGCGACCCAGGGCCTCACGCTGCTGCAGTAGCTAGTCCACGGTGTGGACGATCATGACATCGCAGTGCGCCTGGCGGGCCACATCCGCCGGCACGCTGCCCAGCAGGCGGCCGGTCAGGGAGTTGATGCCGCGGTTGCCGACGATGAGCAGGTCGGCCTCTTCACTATTCACGATGCCCATGAGCGCATCCACCGGGCTGCCCTCCCGCACTACCGTGCGCACGGTTGCCACCCCCTTGTCCTTGGCCACCGCTTCCGCCCCAGACAGTGCCGCCTCCGCCGCCTGTTTGCCCTCCACCGTCGTGGTGCGGGCTTGCACGGTGGCCCTATCCCCCTCTGGGCCGATGAACGCGCTGGCTAACACGAGCTCCGCCCCCACGGCAGCTGCGAGGTCTGACGCGCGCTGCACAGCCAGCAGCGACGATTCGGAGCCATCGGTTCCCACCACGATCGTGTTGTACATGGGTCACATCCTACCCAAAAAGGCGGCCCTGCCTTCCGCGCCTGCTAGAGCCCAGCTTCCTTCATTCCGCGCAGTTCCTTCTTGAGATCCGCGATCTCGTCACGCAACCGGCCAGCGAGTTCAAACTTGAGCTCCTTCGCCGCGTCCTTCATCTGCTCCGTCATCGTGGCGATGAGCTTTTCCAACTGTGGGCGGGCCATCGTGCCCGTCTCGTCACCGAGATCGGCGGCGCTGGCCACGGCGGCATCTGCCGCCAGGGTGGCCTTGGCCTGGGAGGAATCACTGCCGCTACCTGCCCCTCCCTCGGCCGCCTCGAGTTCGGCCACCTGATCCAGAATGTCAGCGATCTTCTTGCGGAGCGGTTGCGGATCAATGCCGTGCTCTTCGTTGTAGGCGATCTGCTTGGCACGCCTGCGCTCGGTCTCATCGATGGCGTACTGCATGGACTCGGTGACCTTGTCCGCGTACATGATGACCTCACCGGAGACGTTACGGGCCGCGCGGCCGATGGTCTGGATAAGGGACCGGGTGGAGCGCAGGAAGCCTTCCTTGTCTGCGTCCAGGATTGCCACGAGGGACACCTCCGGCAGGTCCAAACCCTCACGCAGCAGGTTGATGCCCACCAGCACGTCATACTCGCCCAAGCGCAGCTGGCGCAGCAGCTCCACGCGCTTCAACGTATCGATATCAGAGTGCATGTAACGCACCTTGACCCCGTGCTCCAGCAGGTAGTCTGTGAGGTCTTCCGCCATCCGCTTCGTCAGCGTTGTGACAAGCACGCGCTCCTGCTTGTCCACGCGCTGCCGGATCTGTTCAATGAGGTCATCGATCTGCCCTTCGGTGGGGCGCACCTCCACCTTCGGATCCACCAAGCCGGTGGGGCGAATAACCTGCTCCACATACTCGCCCTGGGCGGCGGCGATTTCATAATCACCCGGGGTCGCGGACATGTACACGCACTGCCCCTTGCGGTCATCGAATTCCTCCCAGGTCAGCGGGCGGTTATCCAGCGCGCTGGGCAGGCGGAAGCCGTGCTCCACGAGGTTGCGCTTGCGGGACATATCACCTTCGAACATGCCGCCAATCTGCGGCACGGTCACGTGCGACTCGTCGATGATGGTGAGGAAGTCCTCCGGGAAATAGTCAATGAGCGTCGCCGGGGCGGATCCCGGCGCGCGGCCATCGATGTGCCGGGAGTAGTTCTCGATACCGCTGGTGAACCCGACCTGCTGGATCATCTCCAGGTCGTACTCCGTGCGCATCCGCAGGCGCTGGGCTTCCAAGAGCTTCCCGCGGTTTTCCAGTTCATCCAGGCGCTGTGCCAGTTCCTCCTTAATCGCCTCCATCGCCTTTTCCATGCGCTCCGGCCCTGCCACGTAGTGGGTGGCGGGGAAGATGCGGAGCTCATCGACCTGGCGGATGACATCGCCGGTGAGGGGGTGAATGTAGTACAGCGCGTCAATGTCATCGCCGAAGAACTCCACGCGCACCGCCAGTTCTTCATAGGCGGGGATGATGTCCACCGTGTCCCCCTTGACCCGGAACGTGCCGCGGGTGAAGGACATGTCATTGCGCGAGTATTGGATATCCACCAGCAGGCGGAGGAACTTATCCCGCTCAACCTCCTCATCCACCTTGAGCACCACGGACCTATCCAGGTAAGACTGCGGGGTGCCCAAACCGTAGATGCAAGACACGGAGGACACAACCACCACGTCCCTGCGGGAGAGCAAGGCGGACGTGGCGGAGTGGCGCAGGCGCTCTACGTCCTCATTGATGGAGGAGTCCTTCTCAATGTAGGTATCCGTCTGCGCGATGTAGGCCTCCGGCTGGTAATAGTCGTAGTACGACACGAAGTACTCCACCGCATTGTTCGGCAGCAGGCTGCGCAGCTCATTGGCCAGCTGTGCCGCGAGGGTCTTATTTGGCGCCATCACGAGGGTGGGGCGCTGCACCTTCTCAATGAGCCAAGCGGCGGTGGCGGACTTACCGGTACCTGTAGCACCCATGAGCACCACGTCCCTTTCCTTGCGGTTCAACCGCTCAGCGAGCTCCGCAATGGCGGCTGGCTGGTCACCGGCGGGCTTGTACTCGCTGATGACCTCGAATTTCCCCTGGGTTCGCTCCACGTCCCCCACGGGGCGGAACTCGGAATAGGACAGGTCAGGACGTTCTGCTGCAAAGGCCATAGTGCCTAGCTTAACGCGCCAGGCCCGCCCAAAATTCCTCCACTTGTTCCAGCAGATTCTCTACCGTGCCCGAGTTTTCCAGCACCGTATCGGCCGCCTCTAGCCGGGTCTGGCGGTCGATCTGCGCGGCGATGCGCCGCTGGGCGTCCTCCCGGTCCAGGCCGCGCTGCTTCACCAGCCGGTCCAGCCGGATCTCATCGGGCGCATCCACCACTAGGACGTGATCCACAAGGTGGGCTTCTTTGTTCTCAATCAGCAGTGGCATGTCATAGACCACCACCTCTTCTCCCCTGCTCTCCGCGTCCTCGAAGAGCTGTTGCGTCTTAGCGCGGATGCGGGGGTGCGTAATGTTGTTCAGCTTCTCCGTGGCCTCCTTGGAGGCAAACGCCTGCCGGGCTAGTTCTTGCCTGTTGAGCGAACCGTCTTCATTCAGCACGCCATCGAAAGCCAAGTCCAGCTCCGCCAGCGCCGGTTCACCGGGGGCGACAATATCGCGGGCGACCTTATCGGCGTCGATAACAAAAGCCCCAAGCTCTGCCAACCTCGACGAGACAGTAGACTTGCCGCTGCCAATCCCACCGGTGAGTCCAATTTTCAGCATTGCCGCCACCTCCTTACTGGTAGTGGTTAGACGAAGACCCCAGCGGGTCGATGCGCAGAATATTCGCCGCGTACATGCACTGGTAATAGGATGCGGCCACGTTCGTGAAATCGACCCGCACCTGGTTCGCGGCGTAGAAGTCTTGCTCTTCGACGAGCACGTCCCAGGACTCCTTGAGCTCGCTCAAGTGTGTGTTGAGCTTCGCACAGCTGGAAGGCTCCCGAAGGGAGGACCCTTGGGAAGAAGGCTGAGGCAGGCGGGTTTCCGGAAGGTCCTGGAGCTCCTCAGCCCCGGCGGTGGGGGTCAACGCACAGGCACCCACGGCCAATAATCCCGCCGCCGCCAAGGAGGAAAACTTCGTCATGATTCGCATAGTGAGAAAAGATACCCCACGGGAACCGGCGCGTCAGGGGTAAGTATGGAATTATCTGTGATTGTGACTATTCCATCCACGTTCAAGCGCATCGGCGCCATCACGTTATCCTCTGCCTTGGTTATCAGCGGGACCTCTCTTGCCTACCCCGAAACCGCAAAGGCCAAGCCTTGCTGGAACTACCGCCCCACGCTGCCCGAAATCTTGGCTGCGAATGGGTCCAGCGAATCAAGTTCCCCGAGTGCGCTCGGTAGCCTCGGTGACATTCTGCCCAACGCCAGCGGTTCCACAGCCAGCTTCATCGAGGGCCGCCCGGTGGGTCTGCCCAACGTCACCGGCACCACTGAGGCTATCCACATGGTGACTGGCCCGGACAGCCCGGACCAGCTCAATGAGAACGGCCTGGCCTCCACTGATCTGGGCATCATGTGGGACGCGGGGGACGGCCGAACATTGGCAGCCTTCGGGGACTCCTTCAGCTGCACCGGGCAAGGCGATGGTTGGCACTCCAATGCGCTGTTTTACACCGATGACGTGAATCCATCGAACGGTATTCACATCAACGGCACCGTCAATGGTGAGCGCTCCGGAGAGTTTCTTCCGACCTCCCTCAAGATCCCCGGTGTGGAGCACACCATCATTCCGACCGCTGGAGTAGAGGTCGGTGGTGTGCAGTACATGGACTTCATGTCCGTTAAGGAATGGGGGCGGCCCGGGCAGTGGACCACGAACTACGCTCAAACAGCCCGGTCCACGGATGGGGGTGCGACGTGGGAGGTGATGGACTCCACCATCCGCACAAATCGCCACGCCTCCCGCGACTCCCGGCTGCCGACCATTCCCACCTACCAGGCCGGCAATGAGAACTTCCAGATGCTAGCTTTCGCCAAACCCCCAGCCGGCGCGGAGAACAGTTACGTCTACATTTTTGGCACGCCGAATGGTCGCTCTGGCAGCGCACACCTCGCCCGCGTGCCGGTTACTGATTTTCCCAATTTCGACGCCGCCGAGTACTGGACGGGTAGCAGCTGGGCCAGCGGAATTGCCAACGCACGCCCGGTCTTCGGCCCCCATGTCTCCGAGCTCTCGGTTCAGTACAACGACCACCTGGGTGCGTGGCTGGCGCTCTATGAAACCCCCGGCGGCATTGTTGTCCGCAAGGCAGACACGCCACAAGGGCCGTGGACTGATGCCACGACCCTTGTGAGTAAGACGAAGGTGCCGGATCTCTACGGCGGCTACATGTACCCCCACCAGGTGGATAACAACCTGTACTGGGTTGCTACCACGTGGCAGTCCTACAATGCGGCCCTGTACCGCACCGATCTCGACGCGGTGTTTAACTAGCGCTCCAGAATGGCGACGATGCCCTGGCCACCTGCGGCGCAGATGGACACCAGGGTGCGGCCGCCGCCGTTTTCCTCCAGCACCTTGGCTGCGGTGGCGATGATGCGTCCGCCGGTTGCGGCGAAGGGGTGGCCGGCGGCCAGGGAGGAGCCCTTGACGTTCAGCTTGGAACGGTCGATGGAGCCCAGTGGCTTGTCCAGACCCAGGCGGTTCTTGCAGTAGTCCTCAGATTCCCAAGCCTTCAGGGTGGCCAGCGTCTGGGAGGCGAAGGCCTCGTGGATCTCGTAGTAGTCGAAGTCCTGCAGGGTCAGGCCGTTGCGCTCCAGCAGGCGTGGCACGGCGTAGGTGGGGCTCATCAGCAGGCCGTCCGGGGTCATGCCATCGCGGCCGTGGATGAAGTCCACGGAAGCGACCTCGGAGTCCACCAGGTAGGCGCGCACGGGGATGTTGTGCTCGGCGGCCCATTCCTCGCTGGAGATCAGCACGGCGGAGGCACCATCGGTGAGCGGGGTGGAGTTGCCGGCGGTCATGGTGGCCTTGGTGCCGTGCTGCTCGGCATCCTTCTTGCCGAACACTGGCTTCAGCTTGCCCAGCTTCTCCATGGAGGAATCGGGGCGCAGGTTCGTGTCCTTCTGCACACCCAGGAACGGGGTCATGAGGTCCTCGAAGAAGCCCTCATCGTAAGCCTTCGCCAGGTTCTTGTGGGAGGTCATGGCCAGCTCATCCTGATCCTCGCGGCTGATCTCCAGCTCGCGGGCAGTGATGGCGGCGTGCTCACCCATGGACAGGCCAGTGCGGGGCTCGCCGTTGGAGGGCTGCTCCGGTGCCAGCTGGGATGGGCGGATGCTGCCGACCAGCTTCAGGCGGTCAGCAGCGGTCTTGGCGTTGGCCAGCTTGATGAGGGTCTTGCGCAGCTGGTCGTTCACGGCCAGTGGAGCGTCAGACGTGGTGTCCACGCCGCCGCCGATGCCGGCCTCGATGCGGCCCTGGGCGATCGCGTCCGCCACAGTAACCAGCGCTGCCAGGCCGGTGCCGCAGGCCATCTGCAGATCCATGGCCGGGGTGGTGGAAGACAGGGAGGAACCCATGACGACTTCGCGGGTCATGTTGAAGTCACGAGCGTGCTTGAGCACTGCACCTGCCACAACCAGGCCCAGCTCCTCGTCCTGCAGGCCGTAACGGGCAACCAGGCCCTCGATTGCTGCGGAGAGCATGTCCTGGTTGGAAGCGTCCGCGTATTCCTTGTTGGACCTTGCGAACGGGATGCGGTTGCCGCCGAGGATGGCAACCTTGCGTGGGGATGCGTTAGTCAAAGTAAGTCACTCCAATGAAGTTTCTCGTTGTGCGCTTGTGAGTTATGTGGCGATTTTGCCACACGGTGTGCTCAATCACATTCTAATGTTATACATGAGTATATAGATTGTCTGGGTTTCGGCGCATCCATGCGCCGTTGCCCGCCGCGGGCGCCCCGATGGTGCCGGTGGTTCCAAAGACTTCATAACTTATCTATTTAGGAGTTGAACCTACGTGCCTGCTAACCAGGATGCTTACCTCAAGTTCATCAATTCCAACGCTGGCAAGATGATTGCCAAGCAGGTCGGGATGCCCGTGCCCACCAAGCTGCGCCGCTACACCCCAGGTGAGCCCGCACTAGATGGCCGCGTTCTCCTCGGCGGATCCGGCCGCCTGGCTGACTCCATTGAGAAAGCTTTGTCCGGCGACTACAAGATTTCCCGCTCCGCCGGCGATAGCAAGTACGCTGGCCTCGTCTTCGATGCCACCGGTATCAAGAAGCCGGAGGATCTGAAGGAGCTCTACGAGTTCTTCCACCCTGTCATGCGCCAGATCCAGCCTTCCGGCCGCGTGCTGATCATCGGCACCACCCCGGAGCTGGCAGAGTCCAGCGACGAGCGCATCGCCCAGCGCGCCCTGGAGGGCTTCTCCCGCTCCATCGCCAAGGAGCTGCTGCGCGGCGCCACCGCCCAGCTGGTGTACACCGCCCCGGGTGTTTCCGGTGACATCACAAACCTTGAGTCCACCCTGCGCTTCGTGCTTTCCGGCAAGTCCGCGTTCGTGGATGCCCAGGTCATTCGCGTGGGCGACGAGGCTGCAGAGGCTCCCGCAAGCTGGGACAAGCCTTCCGAGGGCAAGATCGCTGTGGTCACCGGTGCTGCCCGTGGTATCGGTGCCACCATCGCTGAGGTTTTGGCACGCGACGGCGCCAAGGTCATCTGCGTTGACGTCCCCCAGGCGGGCGAGGGCCTCACGGAGACCGCCAACAAGGTGGGCGGCACCGCCCTGCCTCTGGATGTCACTGCCGCTGACGCCGCTGACAAGCTCAAGGAGCACGCTGAGGCTCGCCACGGCGGCCCAGTGGACATCATCGTGCACAACGCAGGCATCACCCGCGACAAGCTGCTGGCCAACATGGACGAAGGCCGTTGGGATTCCGTGATCGCCGTGAACCTTGCCGCACCAGTGCGCATCACGGAGAAGCTGCTGGCCAATGGCGGGCTGGCGGATAACGGACGCGTTGTGGGCGTCGCCTCCATCGCCGGCATCGCCGGCAACCGCGGCCAGACCAACTACGGCGCCACCAAGGCGGGTGTCATCGGCTTCGTGGACGCTTTCTCCGAGGACCTGGCGGCCAAGGGCATCACCGTCAACGCTGTGGCACCGGGCTTCATCGAGACCCAGATGACCGCAGCCATCCCCTTCGGCACCCGCGTGGGCGGCCGCCTGCTCTCCACCCTGAACCAGGGCGGCGAGACCGTGGACGTGGCAGAGGCAATCGCCTACTTCGCCGCACCGTCCTCCCAGGCTGTGACCGGCAACGTGGTCCGCGTGTGCGGCCAGGCAATGATGGGAGCGTAAGTTTTCTATGGCGACGTACACAGAGCTGAAGTCCATCCCAGTGTTGATGGACGAATACCGGTCCGCAGTCAAGGACGTGCTGCCGGTCGTGGGCACGAAGCGCTCCGCCAAGGAGAACCCCTCCACCGCCTTTGAGGTCAAGGGCGTGAAGGTGAACGTACACCACCTGGCCGAGTACACCCGCTCCACCTGCCTGCGCCTGGGCAATGAGCTGCCGATGACCTACCCGTATGTGTTGAGCTTCCCGATCGTCATGAAGGTACTCACGGCACCTGATTCCCCAGTCAACGCGATGGGTCTGGTTCACCTGACCAACAGCATTGAGCAGACCCGCCCGCTGACTGTGGACGATGAACTGGACATCCAGGTGCACGCGGAGAACCTGCGACCGCACACGAAGGGCGTGCTGCTGGATCTCATCACCACCGTGTCTGTTGCTGGCGAGCAGGTCTGGAAACAGACCTCCGCGTTCCTGTCCAAGGGCGCGAAGATGTCCAGCCAGTCCCCCTACAAGGATGCCGAGCCCACCGACGGCCGGATCATCTCCCCCATCGCCTTCGATGAATATGAGGACACTGCATCCACATTCTTCCGCGTCACTGCGGAAGACATCAAGGTCTACGCGGAGGCCAGCGGGGATAAGAACCCCATCCACGTTTCCGGCGTAGGAGCAAAGGCCTTCGGTTTCCCCGGAGTCATCGCCCACGGCATGTGGTCCGCGGCCGCGATCCTCCGCGGGCTGGAGGGCGTGCTGCCCCCAGCGGCGCGCTTCAACATTGAGTTCGCCAAGCCTGTGGTGCTCCCCTCCAAGGTTGCCCTGTTCGCTACCCCGGCTGGCGACGGAGCCTACCCCGTGCCCAGCCAATGGGACGTTCAGCTGCGCAAGGCTAGCAAGCTGAAGACCCTGCACGCTTCCGCCACGGTGGAGAAGCTCTAAGCCTCAGCACCAAAAATGCACCCACCTCGCGGTGGGTGCATTTTTATGTTCCTAGCCCCTAGCCAAGGGGCTGGGGCGATTTACTCGCCGCCGGCCAGCTTCTCGCGCAGAGCAGCCAGCTGCTCATCGGAAGCCAGGGTGCCAGCGTCAGATGCCGGAGCCTCGGAGGAGGAAGCAGCACCGGAGCCAGACTCGGAGGAGTAACCGCCGGCCTCGCCAGCTGCAGCGGCCTCAGCGGCAGCTGCACGGTTGCGCTCGATCTGAGCGGTGTGCAGGCGGTGGCGGCGCTCGGACTCAGCGTAGCGAGCCTCCCACTCCTGACGCTGCTCGTCGAAGCCCTCGAGCCACTCGTTGGTCTCGGGATCGAAGCCCTCAGGGAAGATGTAGTTGCCCTGCTCATCGTAGGAGTCAGCCATGCCGTACTTGGATGGGTCGAACTCCTCGGTGTAGTCCTCATCAGCCTGCTTCAGGGACAGGGAGATGCGGCGGCGCTCCAGGTCGATGTCGATGACCTTGACCATTGCGTCCTGGCCAACGCCCACAACCTGATCCGGAACCTCCACGTGGCGCTCGGCCAGCTCGGAGATGTGAACCAGGCCCTCGATGCCCTCTTCCACGCGGACGAATGCACCGAATGGCACCAGCTTGGTGACCTTGCCCGGCACGATCTGGCCGATGGCGTGGGTGCGGGCGAAGACGCGCCATGGGTCTTCCTGGGTTGCCTTCAGGGACAGGGAGACGCGCTCGCGATCCAGGTCCACGTCCAGAACCTCAACGGTGACCTCGTCGCCCACGGCGACAACCTCAGATGGGTGGTCGATGTGCTTCCAGGACAGCTCGGACACGTGAACCAGGCCATCTACGCCACCCAGGTCCACGAAGGCACCGAAGTTGACGATGGAGGATACAACGCCCTTGCGGACCTGACCCTTCTGCAGCTGGTGCAGGAACTCGGAGCGAACCTCGGACTGGGTCTGCTCCAGCCATGCGCGGCGGGAGAGCACCACGTTGTTGCGGTGCTTATCCAGCTCGATGATCTTGGCCTCGATCTCCTGGCCGATGTACGGCTGCAGGTCACGCACGCGACGCATCTCGACCAGGGATGCGGGCAGGAAGCCACGCAGGCCGATGTCCAGGATCAGGCCGCCCTTGACGACCTCGATGACGGTACCGGTGACGGGCTCTTCGTTCTTCTTGAGCTCCTCGATGGCACCCCAAGCGCGCTCGTACTGTGCACGCTTCTTGGAGAGCAGCAGGCGGCCTTCCTTGTCCTCCTTGGTGAGGACCAGGGCGTCAATCTCATCGCCGACCTCAACGACCTCACTGGGGTCTACGTCGTGCTTGATCGACAGTTCACGGGAAGGGATGACACCCTCGGTCTTGTAGCCGATGTCCAGCAGGACCTCGTCGTGGTCGACCTTGACGACGGTGCCTTCGACAATGTCACCATCGTTGAAGTACTTGATGGTGGCATCGACGGCAGCGAGGAAATCCTCAGCGGAGCCGATATCGTTGACGGCTACCTGAGGTACGTTGTTGGTGGGCATGTGTTAAATGTCTCCGAAACGGATATGAATAGAGATGGACAGTTACAAAAGTCCGCCACCATAAATGGCGAACAACACGATAACCGTACACCAGCATGTTGACATGCGCAAACACATCGCACCTGCGTAAAATACCGAAGCGATGAATATTCTAATTAATGCGCTCCGCGGTGCCCTTATCGGCATGGCCGAGCTTGTCCCCGGTGTCTCTGGTGGCACGATTGCCCTGGTCACAGGCGTGTATGAGCGAGTGCTCTACAACGCCAACCTTTTCTTAGACGCAGTCAAGGCCCTGTTCAAGGACCGAGCTGCGGCTAAGGCCAAGTTCAAGCAGGTGGATTGGCTCCTGCTCCTCCCCATGCTCGTGGGAATGGGCGCGGTCGTGGTCACCATGGCCGGCGTGCTCGAGGCGTTCGTCACCGATCACCCGGAGGCCTCGCGCGGCCTGTTCTTCGGCATGGTGCTGGTGAGCATCATTGTGCCTCTATCCATGGTCGGCGGCGCGGCGTTAAGGGCTCACGCCGCGAAGCTGGTGCCCGCGTTCCTCGTCGCGGCCGTCGCTACCTTCCTACTCACCAGCATGTCCAGCGCACCGAAGGAAGATCCGAACCTCATCATCGTCTTCTTCGCCGCCGCCATCGCCATCTGCGCGTTGGTCCTTCCCGGCGTGTCGGGCTCCTTCTTCCTCCTCGCGGTGGGCCTGTACTCCGCCACGCTGAGCGCGGTGGATTCCCGCGATATGACCTACATCGCCGTGTTCGCCCTGGGCGCGCTCGCCGGCTTGGTCTCCTTCGTCCGCTTGCTGGAGCACTTGTTGAACACGCATCGCACCATGACGTTGGTGGTCATGGCAGGTCTCATGTTCGGCTCCCTGCGTGCGCTGTGGCCATGGCAAGGCAGCGACGCCCAACTGCAGGCCCCCCACGGCAACATCGGGGTCATCCTCGGTTTGTTCGTCCTCGGCGCCGTGATCGTGGCGGCCATGATCTGGGCAGAGCGCACCTTCGGCAAGGCCGAGACCGCGGACTAGTGCGCCGCCTTGTCCCAGTCCTCCCCGTGACCGGCGGAGACATCCAGCGGCACGCGTAGCTGCGCGGCGCCGTCCATCTCCCGCTCCACCAGCGCGGTGATGGCCTCCAGCTCCCCTTCTGCAACCTCCACCACGAGTTCATCGTGGACCTGGAGCAGAACGCGGGAGCTTAAGTTTTCTGCGCGGATGGCCCGGTCCACCCGCAGCATCGCGAGCTTGATGATGTCCGCGGCCGTGCCCTGAATAGGCGCGTTGAGAGCCGCCCGCTCAGCATTCTCTCTGGCTACGCGGTTGGAGCTGGAGAGCTCTGGGAGGTAGCGGCGTCGCCCATAAAGAGTTTCCGTGTACCCGGTCTCCTTAGCGATCTCCACCACCTGATCGAGGTAGCGCTTCACGCCCCCAAAGCGCTCGAAGTAGTTCTCCATGATGCCCTTGGCCTCCCCCGCG
Organism: Candidatus Corynebacterium gallistercoris; assembly: GCA_019114175.1. GTDB lineage: Bacteria > Actinomycetota > Actinomycetes > Mycobacteriales > Mycobacteriaceae > Corynebacterium > Corynebacterium gallistercoris. The sequence goes on along the minus strand of DXFZ01000042.1, from coordinate 31,674 downwards.
CTGATGCCGAGCTGCTGGGAGAGGCCATACGCGGACAGGCCATAGACCAGGCCGTAGCTCAGCGCTTTGACCTTGCGGCGCAGCTCCGGGGTGACCTCGTCCACAGGGACATCGAACACGCGGGAACCCACGTAATTGTGCAGGTCCTCGCCGGTGGAATAGGCCTCGATGAGCCCGGCGTCCTCGGACAGGTGGGCCATGACGCGCATCTCGATCTGCGAGTAGTCGGCGGTGAGCAGGGTCTCGTAGCCCTCTCCCACCTGGAAGGTCTCGCGGATCTTGCGGCCGGCGGCGGTGCGCACGGGAATGTTCTGCAGGTTCGGGTCGGAGGAGGACAGCCGGCCGGTGGCCGCGCCCTTCTGGTTGAAGGTGGTGTGGATGCGGCCATCGTCTGCCACGGCCTCCACCAGTCCGTCGATGGTGGACTTCATCTTCTGGTATTCGCGGTGGGCCATGAGGTGGCCGAGGAAGGGGTGGTTGGACTGGGCGGCGAGTTTCTCCAACTCCGCCGCGGCCGTGGAGTAGCCGGTCTTGGTCTTCTTCGTCTTCGGCAGCTCGAAGTCCTCGAAGAGCACCTTCTGCAGCTGCTTCGGTGAGGATAGGTTGAGGTTGGGGTCACCGGCGATCTCGCGGGCGGCGGAGATCTCCTGGTCCAGCCTCACGCCGTATTCCTTGGAGAGTTCCCGCAGGGCCTCGTCATCCACGCGGATGCCGGTGTGCTCCATGCACGCCAGGATGAGGCTTAGCGGAACTTCCAGGTCATAGTAGAGCTCCTCCGCCCCGATCTCCTGCAGCTCCGGAACGAGCGCCTTGACGAGCTCCGCCACGGCCTGGGCACGCTCCAGGCCTGTGGCCTGGGCGGAGAGCTCATTGCCCACGTAGCGCTGGAGCACGTCTTCCAACGCGCCGGTGCGCACGTCCGGGCGCAGCAGGTAGGCGGCAAGAGACGTGTCATGTTCCACACCGTCAAGGTAAAGGCCTTGATTCAGCAGGGTGTGGTAGCTGGCCTTGGCGTCGTGGAACCACTTAGTGACCTGCGGATCCGCCAGCCATTCTTGGAGCGCCTTCTCATCCTTCGGGTCCAGATCCGCCAGGTCGATGACCACGCCATTGTTCTCTTGGTCTAGCAGGCTGAGCTGCTCGCCAGTCACGTCCGCGGCGATACCCCGGCTGCGCTTCTTGAGCCACGGCCCCAGCCTCCCGGCCTTGGGGGTGTCCTGGTTGATTGGCAGCGCGGTATTGTCCTCGAATTCCACGCCGAGGGTCTTGAAGGCGCGGCTGCGCAGGCGGTTGCCGAACTGCAGGTCATCGAAGGTGGCCATCGCTGCGTGCGAGTCCACCGCGGCGGGCTTGAGCTCATCGAGGGATCCCACGAGCTCCAGATCGCGCACCATCTCTGTGATGTCGCGCGCCAGCTTCACGTTATCGATATTCTCCCGCAGGTTGCCGCCCACTTTGCCGCCGATGTCGTCCATGTTCTCGATGACCCCGGCGAGGCTGCCGTATTTCTGGATCCACTTCTGCGCCGTTTTCGGCCCCACACCGGGCACGCCGGGCATGTTGTCCGAGGTATCGCCGCGCAGGGCGGCCAGGTCCGGGTACTGGGTGGGGGTGACCCCGTATTTTTCGGCGACGGCTTCCGGGGTGAACCGGTGCAGTTCTGACACGCCCTTTAACGTGTACAGCACCGTCACGTCTTCGGTGACGAGCTGCAGTGAATCCCTGTCTCCCGTGCAGATGAGCACCCGCATCCCTTCGGCGGCTGCCTTGGTGGCCAGGGTGGCGATGATGTCATCGGCCTCATAGGCCTCCTTATCTAGGGTGACCACACCGAAGGATTCCAGCGCTGAGCGGATGAGCCCGATTTGCCCCTTGAACTCTGGCGGGGTGCTGGGGCGCTGGGCCTTGTACTCCGGGAAGGATTCCTCGCGGAAAGTGGGGCCGGATAGGTCGAAGGCTGCGGCGACGTGCGAGGGCTTTTCCTTCTCCAAGAGGGTGAGGAACATGCCGATGAAACCGTAGACGGCGTTCGTGTGCTGGCCACCCGTGGTGGACATCTTGTCCGCCGGCAGGGCATAGAAGGCGCGGAAGGCCAGGGAATGGCCATCCAACAGCAGGAGCGTCTTCGGCTCTGCTGCTTCCTGGATGTGCTGGTTGATGGTGGCGCTCCCCTCACCTTCGATGGTGAGTTCTTGCTGGATGCCTTCGTGGGACGCGGCCTGTGCCTGCTGGGAGTGCTCAGTCATGCCCTCCACCATAGTGGAGGCCGTTTTTGTAAGCCGAAAAGCGTTAGCGTATGATCATTTTCGGTTCACGCCCCAGTAGCCCAATTGGCAGAGGCAACGGATTCAAAACCCGTCCAGTGTGAGTTCGAGTCTCACCTGGGGCACCACTATAACCCCTTCCACCAGCGCAATTGCTAGTTTCTGGAAGGGGTTATTCTTCTGCCTGCCGTTCCGCTGCCATCCGCTTCGTCCCCACCGCCATATGGAAATCTACTCTTTCCTCCGAAGTGATCTTCCCAACCATAGCGGCATTGTCGATTGTCGGCGACATTCGGCCGATGACCCCCGCTTCAGCTGCCCCTGGATCCACTCTTCTTGACTAATTTGCCAGCACTCCAACTCCGGATCCTCGCGGTTGAGGATCTGGTGCTTAGCCACTTCGAGCATTCCCACCGCACGGCTTTTACATTGTTCCGCAGCCTCGATGACATGGACTCTCTCCACATCCTGCTCATACCGTGGTGCGGTGTTAAACACGAGGGCCCAATGTTCAAGGTCATGGCCGGGCGGGAGGTGATTCCTCAACAACAGAGGGATGATCTTTTCGAGGGCCCGTGCAACTCCGCAGGTAGTGGCTGGGGGACACCGTCCGGGTAGTGGTTGAAGTCAGCATGCATGGTGGCGACCTCGTGTTCAATGCTCGATGAGCCGGCGGATATAAGACCCTGACACAATTTTAGCTCCCTTCCCTGGTGAGTGTGCATAAATTGCAGCCTCTCCTATATAATTCCCCCTCATGACACCATCCCTATTCCGCCGCGTGGCCAGCGGCGCCATCGCCGCCGTCACGGCTGCGGCCCTGGCAGGGTGCGTGACCAACGAGGAGCTGGGAAACCCGGACGGTTGGCAGCGCATCCTGCCCGAGGAGAACCCCGCCCTGGCCCAGCTCGTGCCAGAGGACATCGCCGCCAAGGGCACGCTGTCTGCGGCTACGAACACGCCCTATGCGCCCAACGAGTTCAAGGATTCTGCGGGCAAGATCATCGGCTTCGAGATGGACATGGTCCGCGCGGCCGGTTCGCTGCTGGGCCTCAAAGTAGATGTGCGCCAAATGGACTTCAGCCTCATCCTTCCTGCCATCTCCGCTGGCAGCGTAGATATCGGCGCGTCCGCCTTCACGGACACCGAGGAGCGCCAGGAGCACTATGACTTCGTGGACTTCTACAATGCCGGCATTTCCTGGGCCACCCAGCCAGGGAACGAGGAGAATATCGACCCTGACAACGCCTGCGGGCTGACCGTGGCGGTGCAAAAGGGCACGTACTCGGACACGGATGAGGTCCAGGGCCGCTCCGACGAGTGCGAGGCCCAAGGCAAGGAACCGATCTCCAAGCTGGTGTATGAAAAGGCAGACGCCGCGGCGACCGCCACCATCCTGGGCAAGGCCGATGCCTACAGCTCCGATTCCCCGGTGATCGACTTTGCGGTGGCGCGCTCGGATGACCGCCTGGTGCCCGTCGGCGAACCATTCGATACCGCACCCTTCGGCTGGGCCGTGAAGAAGGGCTCCCCCTTAGGACCCGCGTTTGCCGCAGCCTTGCAGACCATGATGGATGACGGGACCTATGAGCGCATCCTCAAGCCCTGGGGCTTGGAAGGTGGAGGACTGGACGCAGTGACGTTTAACCTCCAGCCCTACAGCCTGCCGCCGAACGTGAGCGCCGCCCCCGCCCCCGCAGCACGAAAGAAGATGAAGCGATGAGCCCAACACAGACGCAACAACGCCCCATGGACAACAAGGCCGTACCGCTGCGCCACCCCGGCCGGTGGGTCGCCGCCGCCATCCTGCTGGTGCTGCTGGTGTGGTTCATCATCGGCGCGGCGAAGAATGAGGCCTACCACTGGGATACCTACTTCAAGTACATCCTGGATACGCGTGTGGCGCTGGCCGCCATGCACACGATCGCCTTGACGATCCTCGCGATGATCCTCGGCGTGGTGCTGGGTGCCATCATCGCGATTCTGCGCATGTCCCCCAACCCGGTGCTCCAGGGCGTGGCCTGGCTGTACCTGTGGATCTTCCGGGGCACGCCCATCTACGTGCAACTGGTGTTCTGGGGCTTACTCAGCAGCATCTACCAGGGCCTCAACGTCGGCTTTGCAGAGCTGGATCTCCAAGAATTTCTCAAGAACGCCTTCATCCTGGCCGTCATCGGCCTGGGGCTCAATGAGGCCGCTTACATGGCGGAGATCGTCCGCGCGGGCATCCAGGCAGTCCCGGAAGGCCAGTCCGAGGCCTCCAAGGCGCTGGGCATGACGTGGTGGCAGAACATGCGCCGCACTGTCCTCCCCCAGGCCATGCGCATCATCATCCCGCCCACGGGCAATGAGTTCATCAGCCTGCTGAAAACTACCTCCCTGGTCATCGCCATCCCCTACACCGGCGAGCTGTACGGCCGCACCACGGACATTTCCAACGCGCTGTTCCAGCCGGTTCCGCTGCTCCTCGTGGCGGCAACGTGGTACCTCGTGATCACCAGCCTGTTCATGATCGGCCAGTTCTACCTGGAGCGTTACTTCTCCAAGGGCTCCTCCCGGCAGCTGACCGGCCGCCAGCTGGCTGCCCTCGCAGATGCCGAGGGCGTACCTCCCCGCAACGTGACGGTCGCGGACAACTAAGCCCACCCGGCGAGAAAAGGACAGATTAATCATGAGTAACAACACCCCCATGATCGCCATCAAGAACGTCTGGAAGCGCTACGGGCGCCTGGAGGTCTTGAAGGGCATCGACCTGACCGTCCCCACCAGCGGCGTGACCTGCCTCATCGGCCCCTCCGGCTCCGGCAAGTCCACACTGCTGCGGTGTGTTAACCACCTGGAGGAGGTCACCGCCGGCCGCATCGAGGTCGATGGCGAGCTCATCGGCTACCGGGAGAAGAACGGCACGCTGTATGAGATGTCCGCCAAGGACGCGGCGAAACAGCGCGTCGGCATCGGCATGGTGTTCCAGCAGTTCAACCTATTCACGCACCGCACGGTCTTAGAGAACATCATCGAAGCACCCATTCAGGTGTTGGGCGAGGATAAGGGTGAGGCCGTCGCCCATGCACAAGAACTCCTCGACAAGGTGGGCCTGGCGCACAAGGCCGATGCCTACCCCGTGCAGCTTTCCGGCGGCCAGCAGCAGCGCGTGGCCATCGCCCGCGCCCTGGCGATGCGGCCGAAGCTCATGCTGTTCGATGAGCCCACCTCCGCCCTAGACCCAGAGCTCGTGGGCGAAGTGCTGGGCGTGATGCGGGACCTGGCGGAGCAGGGCATGACCATGCTTGTCGTCACCCATGAGATGGGCTTCGCACGCGAAGTGGCCGATGAAGTGGCCTTCATGGATGGCGGCGTGATCGTGGAGCACGGCCCGGCCGCCGAGGTGCTGGGCAACCCGCAGCACCAGCGCACGCAGGAATTCTTGTCCAACCTGCTCTAGGGCCGCACCTCCACGTGCCACGGCACGCGCGGGGTGCCTTGGTCATCCTTCACCTGGCGCAGCAGCGGCTCCGCCGGATCCTTCTCCCGTGTGGTGAGAAGCTCCGCGAAGTTCATTGTCAGCCCGGAGATGGAGCCCAAGTCATAACGGGCCACGTCCACGGCCAACACCGCGCCCTCGGCCTCCTCCGTCTCCTCCCCGAACAGCTCAACCCACGTGGTCACGAGCTCCGGGTCCGGCACTACGGGCGCGTCCACGCTCAGGCTGGCATCCAGCGCACCGTCCAGCGCGTTCATCATCGCCGTGAAATCTTCCACAATCTGTTCTCGCTGACTGGGTTCCGCCAGAATTCTAAAAATGATGACAGGCATGAGACCTAGTCTTACACCACCTTGTCTTTAGCGTCGACTAAGATCACGTGTGTGATTGGTTCGCATGCTCCTCGCCCCGCCCCCGTCCCACCCCTGACCACGCTGCCCGATGGCACGATCAAGCAGGTCAACCCATTTTCCGGCACAGAGGTGTGGACAGTACCCGGCCGCGCCAACCGCCCCATCGCGGAGCACCGCGCGGAAGTCCAGCACGTGGACAACCCCCACGCCACCTCCGCCTTCGGGCTGGACCGCAAACTGGACACGCCCCCGGAGAAGGCGCGCCTGGTCATCGATGAAGACGGGCACGCGCGCATCTTGCGCGGCTTACCCGTCAGCCAGCTGGAGGAGTCCACTCCCCTGTTCCGGCGGGTAGCCAACCTCTTCGAGATCCTCACCTATGACTACTGGTCCATGAACTACGGCTACCGGCTCAGCCCCACCTCCGCCAAGCACATGACCGACTACCTCTCCGAGGATGCCGGGCTCGACCACGTAGAAAAGATCCTGCGCATGAAGTGGGAGGCCGCGGGCCGCCCGGCCGCAGAGATCGAGGACCTGTTCTCCCCGGACCGGCGCGTGCAGACCATCCACGAGCACGCCCCGTCCCTCTTCGCCGGCGGCCATGACGTCATCATCGCCAAAGATCACTACACACCCGGCGCCACCACCACCGACCAGCTGGCCTCCAGCGGTGAGCTCAGCTGGCAGGACCATCGCCACTTCATCGCCTTCACCGTCGATGGCATGGACCAGCTCTACCGCGCCAACCGCTACGTCCGCTACGTGGCCGCCTTCCAGAACTGGCTGGCCCCCGCGGGCGCCAGCTTTGAGCACCTCCACAAGCAGCTCGTCGCCATCGATGAGCACGGCCTGCAGAACGAGGTGGAGATCGCCCAGGTCCGCAGCAACCCGAACATGTACAACGAGTGGGCGGTGGATTACGCGGCCCGCCACAACCTCGTCTTCGCGGAGAACAAGCACGCCGTGGCCTTCGCCGGCTTCGGCCACCGCTGGCCCACCCTGGAGGTCTTCTCCAAGTCCGCCACCACTGAGCCGTGGCTGATGAGCGACGAGGAGCGCGATGCGGTCTCCGACCTGGTCCACGCCTGTCACGTCGCCGCCGGCCCGCACATTCCCTGCAATGAGGAGTGGCTGCACCGCCCGCTGGACGTGGATGTGCCGATGCCGTGGCGCATCGTCATCAAGTGGCGCACCTCCACCATGGCCGGTTTCGAGGGCGGCACGAAGATCTTCATCAACACCGTCTCCCCCGCGGAGCTGAAGGACCGCGTCCTTGCTTCCCTGCGCACCGCCCAGGAGGAGGGCCGCCTGGCACCGGGGATCACCCTGGGTGAGGACTGCGCGCAGCACCCGAACATGCTCAAGTACAACCCCGCTATCCGCTAGGAGCCCCATGCCCAACCCCCAGTCCATCGCAGATTTCGTCCGCACTCACGGCGTGGATCTCTCCTGGCAGCAGGAGTTCTACCGCTGGATGCATGCCCACCCGGAGTTGTCTTTGCAGGAGGAACGCACGGCTGCGTTCATTCGGGAGAAGTTGGAAGGTTTTGGGTGCGACGTCACCACGGGGATCGGCGGCCACGGCATCACAGCAGTGTGGCGCAACGGGGAGGGGCCAACAGTCCTGTTCCGGGCGGATTTTGATGCGCTACCTGTCACGGAAACGACCGGCCTGGATTATGCCTCCCAAACGCAAGGGGTGATGCATGCGTGCGGGCACGATGTGCACACGTCTGCCCTGATGGGGCTTTGTGCCGTCGCCGATAAAACACAAGAACAATGGAGTGGCACGTTGATTGCCTTGTTCCAGCCGGCGGAGGAAGTCACCCGGGGTGCGAACATGATGATCGCCGATGGGCTGGATGACATCATCCCGGCTCCGGACGTGTGCCTGGGACAGCACGTCGTGCCGCAGGAGGCGGGCGTGGTGATGAGCGCTCCCGGGCCGGTGCTGGCCGCGTGTGACACGATCACGATTACCCTGCACGGCCGCTCGGCCCACGGCTCGCAACCGCACGAGGCGATTGACCCAACTTACCTGGCGGCGATGATCGTTGTGCGGCTGCAGGGCATCGTGGGGCGGGAAACCTCGCCGGAGGACTTCGCGGTCATCACGGTGGGCACGCTGAGTTCCGGACACACGAACAACACGATTCCGGACACCGCAACGCTGGTGCTCAACTGCCGCTTCTATGACACGGACGTGCGCGACCGCACGTATGAGGCGATCAAGCGGGTGGTGCGCGGAGAATGCATCGCCTCCGGCAGCCCCAAGGAGCCCGAGTTTGGGTTCTCCGCGCACGGCGAGCTGACGGATAACTCTCCGGCCGTGTTTGAGCACGTGCGACCCGTCTTCGACGCGACCTTTGGGGAGCGCAGCATCACCGCCGAGCGGTGGACGGCATCGGAGGACTTCAGCGAGATCCCCCGGCACTTCGGCGTGCCGTACTTGTTCTGGACTGTGGGGGCGACGTCCCCGGCGCTGTGGAACTCCGGCGATCCTGTGCCGGGTAACCACAGCGGTGATTTCGCACCGACACAAGAAGCACTGGAGGCGGCAACGGACGCTGCCATTGCCGCCTCGATGAGCTACCTGCTCACCACCTAGTTCCGGTGTCGCTCCTGCCCCAGCAGGTGCACCTGGATCATGTTCGTGTTGCCGGAAATCCCGGGTGGGGAGCCGGCCACGACGACCATCATGTCATCGTGCTTGTACTCCGGCATGTGCAGCAGTGAGGCGTCCACGGTCTGCATCATCTCATCGGTGGACTTCACGTCATCGGTGAGGAAGGCCTCCACGCCCCAGGTCAGGGCCAGCTGGGAGCGCACGGCCTGGGAGGGGGTGAACACCAGTAGTGGCAGGCGGGAACGCAGGCGTGCGACGCGCTTGGCCGTGTCACCGGAGGAGGTGAAGGCCACGAGCGCGCGGGCGTTGAGGCGCTCGCCGATGTCCTTGGCGGCATAAGAGATCACGCCGCGGCGGGTGCGCGGGCGGTGAGTCAGCGGGGGAACCTCGCCATCGATCTCCGCGGCCTGGACGATGCGCGCCATGGTCTCCACGGTGGTGATGGGGTGCATGCCCACGCTGGTTTCGCCGGAGAGCATCACGGCATCGGCGCCATCGAGCACGGCGTTGGCCACGTCCGAGGCTTCCGCGCGGGTGGGACGGGAGTTCTCAATCATGGAGTCCAGCATCTGCGTGGCCACGATGACCGGCTTGGCGTTCTCGCGCGCGATCTGGATGGCGCGCTTCTGCACCAGCGGCACGTCCTCCAGGGGCACCTCCACGCCGAGGTCACCGCGGGCGACCATCACGGCATCGAAGGCGAGGATGACGGGCTCGAGGGCGTCCACGGCCTCCGGCTTCTCCAGCTTGGCGATGACCGGCACCTGGCGGCCGACCTCGTCCATGATGTCCCGCACCAGCTCCACATCGGAGGGGCTGCGCACGAAAGACAGGGCCACGAAGTCCACGCCGAGCTTGAGGGCGAAGCGCAGGTCTTCCTTGTCCTTCTCGCTCAGGGCGGGCACGGAGATGTTCATGCCGGGCAGGGAGACGCCCTTGTTGTTGGAGACCGGTCCGCCTTCGATGACTTCGCACACCACGTCATTGCCATCGACTTCTTTGCAGACCAGCGCCACACGGCCATCGTCAACGAGCAGGCGGTCCCCCGGGCGCGCGTCATTGGCCAGGCCCTTGTAGGTGGTGGAGACCCGGTCGTGGGTGCCGGGCACGTCGTCCACGGTGATGCGGACGGTTTCCCCCGTAGCCCACACCGTTGCACCCTCGGTGAAGCGCCCCAGGCGGATCTTGGGGCCCTGCAGGTCCGCGAGGATGCCCACGGCCTTGCCGGACTCATCGGTGGCCTCACGAACCCAGTTGTAATTCTGCTCATGATCAGCGTGCTCGCCGTGGGAGAAGTTGAGGCGGGCAACGTTCATACCTGCATCGACCAAGCCCCGAATCTTCTCCTTGGAAGCAACCGCGGGGCCTAGGGTACATACAATTTTGGTTCTTCTATTCACTCTTTCGAGGATAACCCCGTAGCCGGTGCGGTGCCACCGGCGCGCTGCTTACGCCCGGAGTAGATGAACAACGCGATGGCGATGAGGAAGACCACCGCGGAAACCACGGTGTTAATGCGGATATCGCCGAACACGGTGGTAGCGGGGTCAGTGCGCATGTTCTCAATGAAGAAGCGGCCGAAGGTGTATCCCGCCACGTAGAGCATGAACAGTCGCCCGCCGGTGATGTTGAACCGCTTTTCGGCCACGAGCAGGAGAACGACAACCAGGAGGTTCCACAGCAGCTCGTACAGGAATGTCGGCTGGACGGTGGCGATGACCTCGCCCGTGGAGCGGCCATACATCTGATCCACGTAGCCGGACTCGTCCACGCGGCGGTAGATCTCCAGCGCCCAAGGGGCGTCGCTCGGCCCGCCGTAGAGTTCCTGGTTGAACCAGTTGCCGAGCCTGCCGATGGCCTGCGCCAGCACGATCGTCGGCGCGGCCGCATCCGCGAAGGGGCCCAAGGCATACCCCTTGACCTTGAACAGGATCCACACGGCCAGAGCTCCGCCAATGATGCCACCCCAGATGCCCAGGCCACCGTTGGTGATCTTCAGCGCATCAACTGGGTTCGCGCCTTCACCGAAGTACTTATCGTGGTCTGTGATGACGTGGTACAGGCGCGCGCCAATAATTCCCGCAGGGATGGCCACCAGCAGCGCGTCGGTGGCCACCTCTGGGTCTCCGCCCTTGTCCGCGTAGCGCTTGCGCGTCCACAGGTAGGCCACTACCACGCCCGTGAGGATGCACAGCGCGTAGGCGCGGATGGGGATGGGACCCAGCATCCACACGCCCTGTGGCGGGGACGGAATGGCGGCCAAGATCTCGGTCGTCATACTCGGCTCCATTTACCCGCGCACTCCTGCCGCCAGTTCCGTTGCCAATTCTTCCAGCCGGCCCTCCCCGGCGGCCTGAATGAGCGCGGAGCCCACGATGACGCCGTCTGCAAAGCCCGCGATGTGCGCCGCGTGTTCTCCCGTGCGCACACCCAAGCCCACGGCGACGGGGAGGTCCGTCGCCTCCCGAACGCGGGCGACCAGCTCCTCGGCGGAGGATGCCACCTCTTCTTGCGCACCCGTGATGCCCATGTGGCTGGCAGCGTAAATGAAGCCATCGGCGGCCTCCACCGTCAGGGCCATGCGCTCCGGCGTGGTGGAGGGTGCCACGAGGTACACCGGCGCGAGGCCATTGGCCGCGCACGCTTCCGCCCAGCGCCCTGCCTCTTCCGGCAGCAGGTCCGGAATGATGGATCCCAATCCCCCGGCGGCCGCCAGTTCCTTGGCGAACTTCTCCGGCCCGTACTGCAGGATCGGGTTCCAGTAGCTCATCACCACGGCGTTCCCGCCGGCTTCTGTCACGGCGCGCACGACCTCGATGGTGTCTGCCACGCGGAAGCCGTTCGCCAGCGCTTGGTCCGCGGCTGCCTGGATGGTGGGGCCGTCCATCATGGGGTCGGTGAAGGGGATGCCGACCTCAATGAGGTCCGCATGCTGGGCCAGCTGGGCCACCAGCTTGGTGGACTCTTCCTTGGTGGGGAACCCAGCGGGCAGGTAACCCACGAAGGCCGCGCGCCCCTCTTCCTTGGCGCGGTGAAACACTTGGCTGAGCTGAGAGGCCATGGGCTACTTACCTTCCTGGTCGATGAGGCCGAACCACTTGCCGGCGGTATCCACGTCCTTGTCTCCACGGCCGGAGATGTTGACGATCATGCTGATTCCGGGCCGGTCAGCGGCTAGTTTTATTGCGGCGGCGACGGCATGCGCGGATTCGATAGCCGGGATGATCCCCTCTGTCCGGGAGAGCTTCTGGAAGGCCTCCATGGCTTCTGTATCGGTCACCGGCAGGTACTGCGCGCGTTTGTCCGCGTTGAGCTTGCTGTGCTCCGGCCCCACGCCCGGATAGTCTAGGCCAGCGGAGATGGAGTGGGACTCGATGATCTGGCCGTCTTCGTTTTGCATCAGGTCTGAGTAGGACCCCTGGAACACGCCGCGGGAGCCCATGGTGATGGGGGCGGCGTGGCGGCCAGAATCCATGCCATCACCGGCGGCTTCCGCGCCGACGATGGCCACGGACTCATCGCCGATGAAGGGGTGGAACAGGCCGATGGCGTTGGACCCCCCGCCCACGCAGGCCACCACGGCGCCTGGTAGCTCGCCGGTCTCGGCGAGGAACTGCTGGCGGGCTTCCACGCCAATAATGCGCTGCAGATCCCGCACCATCTGTGGGAAGGGGTGGGGGCCGGCGGCGGTGCCGAAGCAGTAGTAGGTGTCATCGGCGTGGGAGACCCAGTAGCGCATGGCCTCATTGATCGCATCCTTGAGGGTGCACGAACCGATGGTCACCACCTCCACGTCCGCACCGAGCAGGCGCATGCGGGCGATGTTCAGTGCCTGACGCTGCGCGTCCACCTGACCCATGTAGATGCGGCACTTGATGCCCAACAAGGCACAGGCAGTGGCGGTAGCCACGCCGTGCTGACCGGCACCGGTCTCCGCGATGACCTGGCCCTTGTTCATCCGCTTGGCCAGCAGGACCTGCCCCAGCACGTTGTTGATCTTGTGGGAGCCGGTGTGATTCAAGTCCTCGCGCTTCAGCCACACGTCCGCGCCGATGTCTTCGGAGAATCGGCGGGCATGGTACAGCGGGGAGGGACGGCCCGTGTAGGTGCGGTGCAGCTCATCCAACTGCTCTAAGTATTCGGGGTCAGCCTTGGCCTTGGCCCAGGCATCGGTGATCTCGTCAATCACCGCCATCAGAGCTTCGGGCACGTAGCGGCCACCGAAATCCCCCCAGTGTCCCCTATCGTCCGGCTCATGGTGGGTGGCGGTGGCGAGGACCTGACCCGCCGTGGGCAACGCGCGCCCGCGAGAGTCAGCGTTCTTGGCATCCTTGACTTCTTGTTGATCACTCACAAGGTGCCATGTTACCGGGTGCGGGGGCAGGCGGGATGCTTGCCCGCGACCACGAGGTCCCGGCACGCCTGCGCTGGGCTGCCCGCGGTCACCAGGCCCTCGCCTACCAGCACCGCGTCCGCGCCCACTCCGGCGTATGCCAGCAGGTCATGCTTGTTCTTGACCCCGGATTCGGCGATCTTGACCACGTCGTTGGGCAGGCCCGGTGCGATGCGGGAGAAGACGTTCGGGTCCACCTCGAGGGTCTTCAGGTTTCGCGCGTTCACGCCGATGACCTTGGCACCCAAGTTCACGGCGCGTTCCGCCTCCTCCTCCGTGTGCACTTCCACAAGAGCGGTCATGCCGAGGGACTCGGTGCGCTCCAGCAGGGACTCCAAGCAGGCGTCAGTCAGTGCCGCAACGATGAGCAGGATGATATCCGCCCCGTGCGCCCGCGCCTCGTGGATCTGGTACGGGTTGACCATGAAGTCCTTGCGCAGCAGGGGCACGTTCACGGTCTTGCGCACCGCGTCAAAGTCCTTCAGGGATCCTTTGAAGCGGCGTTCCTCGGTCAGGCAGCTGATTGCAGCCGCGCCGCTGGACTCATACGCCTTCGCAAGCACTTCCGGCTCCGCAATGTCCGCGAGGTGCCCCTTGGAGGGGCTCGCGCGCTTGACCTCGGCGATGACATTCACATCGGGACCAGACAAGGCCGCCAGCGCGTCGAGGGCTGGGGGCGCGTCCAGGGACATCGCCTTAATCTCCTTGTAGGGGATCAACGCTTCCCGCTTGGCCTGGTCTTCCACCACACCGCTGATGATTTGTTCTAAAACCGTGGTCATGAACCGTCCTGACTTGTAAGCAACGTCACTTCTGAGCTTAACTGCGGGGTCCGCCACCGCAGAAATCCCCATCATCGGTGGGGTCTACCCCCGCGTCCATGGCATCCCACATCACTCGGGAGGAATCTGGGTTAGCCGCCAGGTCCTCCTGCGCACCCGCCCTGCGCACCTCCGGGGTCTCATATCGGCTATGCCCCGTGGATTCCTCCCCCGGCTGCATGAACAGGATCACGCCGCCGATGACACCCAGCGCCGCCGCCAGCAGCGCCACGAGGACCGGGCCGGTGTGGACCGTTGCGTCCACCACCCGAGCCCAATCAGAGATCTGCACGGGGTCGGACTGCTTCTGCGTGGCAGCCCCCGATGTCAGAAGGGACTGGGCGCGCGCGAGGTCGGCGTCGCCAAAAAGAAGTTGAACCGAACGAAAGCTGGCCACGCCCGCGAGCAGCACCACCACCACGCCCAGGATGCGCCGGAGCAACGGCTGCACCGCCATGGAGAGCACCAGGGCGGCGAGCATCGCCAGCGCCACCGGGGTGGCCGCGGGATCCCACACCGACCCCACGAGCTCCTTGACGGAATCGCCGGCCTTGTCATCGGAGACGGTGGCGGAGACGAACACCATGCGGCCAGATGCCCACAGGCCCGCGGCGGACAGCACCACGAGCAGCAGGGCGATGCGCCGGTTGTTCTTCGCTGTGCTTGTCGCCATCGCTTACTCCTCTTCCTGCGCGGCCCGGGCTGGGCGCAGCGTCTCCGCCGCAGCTACCGCACGCAGCACCGCGGCCGCCTTGTTTCTGGTTTCCTCATCCTCGGCGTCCGGGTCAGAGTCCGCCACGATGCCGCCACCGGCCTGCACATACACGGTGCCGTTCTTATACAGCCCTGTGCGGATGGCGATGGACTGGTCCGTGTTGCCGGAGAAGTCGAAGTAGCCCACGGTGCCGCCGTACACGCCACGGCGGGTGTCCTCCAGGCGGTCGATGATCCCCAGCGCGCTGGGCTTCGGGGCACCGGAGAGAGTGCCCGCGGGGAACGTGGCGGCGAAGGCGTCCACGGCCGTCTTGCCCTTTGCCAGGTGCCCGGAGACGCCGGAAACCAGGTGCATGATGGCGGAGTAGCGCTCCACGTGGCGGAAGTCGTGGACCTCCACGGTGCCGGGCTCGCTGACGCGGCCCACGTCATTGCGGCCAAGGTCCACCAGCATGAGGTGCTCGGAGTTCTCCTTCTCATCGTTGACGAGCTGCTTTTCATACAGCACGTCTTCTTCCAGCGTGGCCCCGCGCGGGCGCGATCCGGCGATGGGATAGGTGGTCACCGTCCCCTCCCGCACCTGCACAAGCGATTCCGGTGAAGAGCCTATGATCTGAAACGCCGTATCGCTGAAGTCCTCATTGGGCACGTTGAGCAGGAACATGTAGGGGCTGGGATTGGAGACGCGCAGCATGCGGTAGATGTCCAGCGCGTCCACATCCGTGTCCATCTCGAAGCGTTGGGAGAGCACCACCTGGAAGGCATCGCCGGCGCGCACGTGCTCCTTGACCTGCTCGATGCGCCGCTTGTGCTCGTCCAGGCTGCGCTGGCGGCGTGGCTGCGGGGCGGGGGTCTCGAACATCGCCACGGTGGGGGTGGCGATCGGCTGCTGGAGCTTGTCCACCATCGTATCCAGCCGTGCGATGGCCTCATCGTAGGCTTCATCCACGCGCTCGTCCGAGTTGTCCCAGTTGATGACGCTGGCGATCAGCCAGATCACGCCCTGGTGGTGGTCCACGACCGCCATGTCCTCCACCAGCAGCTGCACCATGTCTGGGATGTCCAGGTCATCGGTGCAGGTGTCCGGGATGTCCTCGATGTAGCGGATCATGTCATAACCCATGTAGCCCACGAGGCCGCTGGTCAGGGGTGGCAGATCCGGCATCGGCGCGGTCTGCAGCGCGTCGAGGGTGTTGCGGATGGCCTCCAGCGGGTCGGTTCCCTCCGCGATGTCTACCGGCGGCGTGCCGATCCATCGCGCGGCCGAGCCCTTAGCCGTGAGCGCGCATCTGGCCCCGGTGCCGATGAAGGAGAAGCGGTCCCAGGATTGTCCGTGAGCTGCGGATTCGAGCAGGAAGGTGCCGGGTTGTCCGTTGCTGAGTTTATGGTAAGCGGACAGGGCTGTTTCCTGATCCGCGAGCACTGTGCGCACCACGGGCACCACGCGATGGTTGGCCGCCATGGTGCGGAACTCTTGCCGGCTGGTCACTTGTGCTTGGGGCATGTTCCTTATTTTGCCTTATCGCCATTTTCTCTTGGTGCGACGGCACCCCAAGTCTCCCCAGACCCACGATTCACATGGGGAACACCAGTATCAATTTTGAGGCTTTTTCGCAGGTTAATATTGACTTACTCGATGGTGTGCGCTATAGTTGTGGGCAGTTGTTCTTTATAGGGGAAAGACGTGACTCACCACCCACCACTACTTTCAGACATCAGCCTGTACTTCAATCCCGCTGCGGATGAGCCCTCGTGGTCAACGCAGTTCTTGGAAGATCCGATGCGGCGTGCCCAGTGGCGCTCTAACCTGTCAGCGCTTGAAGTGCTGGAGATGTGCACGCCGCAAGAAGAGGACTTTGTTCCGGACTTCGCTACCCGCATCGCAGCGCGCCTGAGCATCACCCCGCACCAGGCCACAGCGATGGCCATGGATGCGTACCAGCTTTCGCTCTGCCCTAACCTGGCGAAGGTCGTGCGCACCGGCTACTACCCCATCACCATGGTGCGCAAGATCTTGAGTCTCATTGCTACAGTCACGGAGCCGCACTTGACCGATGTGGAAAGCGATATCTGCGCAATGCTGCGGCCGTCGCACCCCAACCAGCAGCTTCCCACCACCAAGGGGATGACCTACCGGATCAAGAAGATCATTGAGAAACACCAGCCCATCGCGCGGCCGCTGGACGAGGGTGAGGAGCGCAAGACGAACGGCAGCGTGCGGCATGCCGGGCCGGAGATCAGCTTTGACCAGAGCAATGATGCGCGCACGAGGGTGCTGATTGACCTGCCGAAGCTGGACGGGATCGAGCTGGAGAAGCTCGTGCGCGCGGCGGCGGCGAAGTATGAGTGCACGCAGGCTGAGGCATTCTTACGGATCGTGCGGGAACACACGGATGTGCGGATCACCCTAAATCTGTACAAGAACACGGCCGACCCCACGGAGGATCTGTTCGCGGAAGGGTCCTGGCTGCCGAAGGCCGTGGGCGAGGAGTGGATGCCGCGCATCACCCACCTTGCCGCGCCCGGGTTTGCCGAGGCGCAAGGGTACGCGCCCACGGAGGCGATCAAGGCCGCGCTGGCTGGGCGGGACGGCGGATGCCGGGCGCCGCACTGCAGCGTTCCACCGCACCGGTGCGACGTGGACCATGTGCGCCGCTACGATCACGAGGATCCGGCTGCGGGCGGCCCCACGAACACGGATAACTTGCACCTGCTGTGTCGCTACCACCACAAGCAGAAAACCGCTGGTCAATGGGATGTGGAGCTGCGCCCCGACGGGAGCGAGGCGTGGACCTCTGTGGGCGACGGGCACCAAGTGGTGACGGTCCCGCACGGGCCACTGGGGCGGGAGACGTTCCAGTTCCGCCACCTGCGCAGGGCCAAGGCGGTGAAGCTGCACAACTTGCTGACGATCATGCCCCCTGAGGGAGAACCGACTCTGGATCTCCACCTCGCGGTGGCGACGGTGCAGACTGAGGAGCTGGACTTAGACTTCGAGGAGACCTTGCCGTTCTAGAGCAGCTTGTCCGAATCGAAGCAGGTGTGCGTGCCGGTGTGGCACGCGGCTCCGGTCTGCTCCACTTCGAGGAGCACTGTGTCCGCGTCGCAGTCCAGGCGGCAGCCGGTAACCTTCTGGGTGTGGCCGCTGGTCAGTCCCTTGATCCAATACTCGGAGCGGGAGCGTGACCAGTAGGTGCCCTGACGAGTGGCGAGGGTGTGTGCGAGGGCGTGGGTGTCCATCCACGCCATCATGAGGACGTCCCCGGTTCCGGCCTCCTGGACGATGGCGGGGATGAGACCATCGGCATTGAGGGTTAGGCGGGCGGCGATCTCGGGGTCGAGGGTGAAATCTGCGGGGTTTGTCATAGCCGCACCTCCAGGCCGTGGTCAGCCATGGCCTGCTTGACCTCGGAGATGGCGACCTCGCCGAAGTGGAAGATGGACGCGGCCAGCACGGCATCCGCGCCGGCATCCACGGCCGGCGGGAAGTGCTCGGCTGCGCCGGCACCGCCGGAGGCGATGACGGGGATGGACACGGCCGCGCGCACCGCGGTGATGAGCTCTAAGTCGAAACCGGCCTTAGTGCCATCGCCGTCCATGGAGTTCAGCAGGATCTCCCCCACGCCGAGCTCCTCGCCGGTCTTCGCCCACTCGAGGGCGTCTAAGCCCGCGGAGGTGGTGCCGCCGTGCGTCGTCACCTCGAAGCCGCTGGGCTGATCGGCCGCGCGGCGGGCATCCACGGAGAGCACGATGCACTGTGCGCCGAAACGCTGGGACAGCTCGCGCAGGAGTGCCGGGCGGGCGACGGCGGAGGAATTGACGGAGACCTTGTCCGCACCGGCACGCAGCAGGGCGTCCACGTCCTCGGCGGAGCGCACGCCGCCGCCGACCGTGAGCGGAATGAACACCTGATCCGCTGTGCGACGCACCACATCCAGCATGGTGCCGCGGCCGTCCTTGGAGGCGGAGACATCGAGGAAGGTGATCTCGTCAGCGCCTTCGGCGTCGTAGCGCTTCGCCAGCTCCACGGGGTCTCCCGCATCGCGCAGGCCTTGGAAGTTGACGCCCTTGACCACGCGCCCCTTGTCCACGTCCAAACACGGGATGACGCGCACCGTCACGCTCATCGGATGCCTCCTCTATCCATGATTTCCTGGGCGCTGCGCGCAGCCGTACCGATCGGCACGCTCTGAATGTGCTGCAGCAGGGTGGCATGCACCTCCGGTTCGCCCGCCACGAGCCCGGACACTCCCGGCCGCCACGGGTTGCCCGCGAAGTCCGTGGCCACGCCACCGTTTTCCTGCACGGCCAAAATGCCCGCGGCGTTATCCCACAGGTTGGGGCTGAACGTAACCGTGCCGCCGAAGACTCCGGCGGCGGTAAAAGCCAGGTCAATGCCCACGGAACCAGTCACGCGCATGCGGGGGTAAGACTTGCCGATCTCATTGAGCATGTCTTGGCGATAAGAAATCGGCAGGTTGCCGCGGCGCTGGGAGAGAATGGAGCCGAAGCTGATCTGCGTGATGCCCGGATCTGAGGGCGGCATGGCCCGGGAAGGGTGACCATCCACCATGAGGCCGTGACCCCGGCGGGCCGTGATGCGCTTGCCCAGCAGCGGCATCTCCGTCACCGAGAGCTCCGTGTTGCCCTGATGGACAAGGGACACAAGAATGCAGGCGAAGGGGTTGCCCACCGCGTAGTTCGCGGTGCCATCGATGGGGTCAACCACCCAGAAGGTCTCCGGAAACTCTTCGGCGTCCTGGGGTCGCTTGCGGCGGCGCGGGCCGTCCAGGCCGTCAGCCAAGTCATCGCTGGGGTTGTGCTCCTGCGGTAGCTCCCCGGGGCGGACCGTGCCGAACTCCTCGCCATGCACCGGCAGGCCAGTGTATTGGGTGAGCAGCGTGCGCAGCTGCCGCTCCACCGTCAGGTCCGCTTCCGTGGCGAAATCACCGGGTGACTTAATCACTTCCGGTTCCGCGCCCACGGCCGCGGTAAAGGTGGTCTCCGCCTCATCCACCGCCGCCTCGGCAATGGCCAGCAGAGCCCGCGTGTCCAGGCTCATCGGCGGGCCACCTCCAAGGCTTGTTCCAGGGTGAACTTCCCGGCGTACAAGGCCTTGCCCACGATGGCGGAATCCACGCCCTCATCCACCACCTCGGTGAGAGCCCGGATGTCATCCAAGCTGGAGATCCCGCCGGAGGCCACAACGGGAGCTTGGGTGGCGGCGGCGACGTCGCGCAACAAATCAATATTCGGCCCGTTGAGCATGCCATCGCGGCTCACATCCGTGACCACCAGGCGGCTCACCCCCTGGGAATCCAGGCGCTCCAGTACCTCCCACAACTCGCCGCCGTCGGAGGTCCAGCCGCGGCCACGCAGGCGCCACTCCCCGTCCACCTGACGGGTATCGAGGCCGATGGCCACGCGGTCGCCATACTCGCCGATGATGCGCTCACACCACTCCGGGTCTTCCAGGGCGGCGGTGCCGATGTTGACGCGGCGGCAGCCCGTGGACAGGGCCTTTTCCAGGGACTCGTCATCGCGGATACCGCCGGAGAGCTCCACATTTACGTCCAGCGCTCCGGTGACCTCCTTGAGCAGCTCGAAGTTGCTACCGCGGCCGAAGGCGGCATCCAGGTCCACGAGATGGATCCACTCCGCGCCGGCATTTTGCCACGCCATGGCGGCCTCCAGCGGAGCGCCGTAGCTGGTCTCCGTCCCCGCTGCGCCCTGCACCAGGCGTACCGCCTGGCCATCGGCAACGTCAACGGCGGGAAGCAAGGTCAATGGTTGAGCCATGGGAAGAATCCTAACGTGTCAGAAGAATCAATAATGGGTAAATGTATACATTTAGTAATACTAAAGTGTGTCCACCCAGTTGCGGAGCAAGGCCGCGCCCGCGTCACCGGACTTCTCCGGGTGGAACTGCGTGGCCCACAGCGGGCCGTTCTCCACGGCGGCCACGAAGCGGCTGTTGCCGTGGCGCGCCCAGTGCACCAGCGGGGCCTCCGTACGGCCATCGGTGACCAGCTCCCAATCCTGCACCCCATAAGAGTGGACGAAGTAGAAGCGCTGGTCAGCGGCCTCACCCGCGAACATTCGCGAACCGGGTTGGACCTCCACCGAGTTCCACCCCATGTGCGGCAACACCGGGGCATCCAGGCGGCGCACGGTGCCGGGCCACTCTCCTGCGCCCTGCGCCCTGGCGGCCTCGTGCTCCTCGGCGAACTCCTCGCCGTATTCGAAGAGGATCTGCATGCCCACGCAGATTCCCAGCACCGGCCGGCCACCCGCCAAGCGCTGGCCAATCAACCGGTCCCCCTTGACCGCCCGCAGCTGCTCCATGCACGCACTGAACGCGCCCACCCCCGGAACGAGCAGGCCATCGGCGGCCAACACCGTCTCCGGGTCATTCGTCACCGTCACCTGCGCCCCCACTCGCTCCACGGCCCGCTGGGCCGAGCGGATGTTACCGCTGCCGTAATCCAGCAGCGCTACGGTGGGGTGATCTGAACTGCTCATAGGGAACATCCTACTTCCTAAGATTTCGGGGCAATCCTTGCCCTCAAGCTGCGCAGCGTCTCGCGCACATTGCCGTATTCCGCAATGCGGTGGCGGCCCACAATCCGATCGATGATCGTGGCGATGAGGCCCGCCGCCACCACGATCCCCGCGGCAATAAACGCACCCTGGTAGGCAAAGGTCCCCGCCACGAAACCCAGCAGCACCGCGCCCAGCCCGGTGCCGGAGTCAAAAGTCATGTTCCACAGGGCAGAGGCCTGGGCGGAATTCTCCCGCGGCAAGCGGTTAAACATCATCAGCAGCGCCTCCGTCTGCACCACGCCAAAGCCGGCACCGAATAACGCCGCCGCCCCCAGCGCACCCACCATGAGCCAGACCCCCGCGGGCATCGTGATGATCGTGAAGGCCGCGGTCAGCAAGCCGACAAGGCAGAGGAGCAGCCCGAGGGCGTTCAACCTGCCCGGCTCACCCACACGGTCCGCATACCAGCCCGCGAACAAGCGCGAACCGATCTGCATGCCACCGATGAGGGCCAGCGCTATGCCGGACACGCCGGCGATCGCTGGGGCCAGGAACGTGGAAAAAGCGGCGAAACCCCCGGCGGCCGCGCCGATGGACAGGCCGGGGATGGTGACCAGCTTCCAGGTCGCCACCTTCGGCCGCGGCGGCGTATGGTCGGTCGCCTCCGTAGCTTCGGTGGGGATGGATGGGACGTGGGGGCGTCGCCCCACAGGAAGCCGCAACGCTGCCACCGCACCAATGACCGAATACGCCGCGGCCACCACCAACACAGCAACCGTGCCAACGTGGCTATACAGCCACATGCCCAGCGGGAAACTAAGCAGCTGGGCAATGCCCACGGTCGCGCCAAACACGCCAGAGGAGCGGCCCACCAAGTGCGGCGGGACGAGCTCAGCGATGAGCGCGGCCTCCGTCACCGTCACGGCACCGAAGCCCACGCCACGGACCGCAGCCACGGCCAGCACCACCGCCGGGGACATGTCTAGCGCATAGACCAGCGCGGGAAGGCCCAGCAGCAAACCGGCACCAAACATCACGGGCATGTGCCCCACCCCCCGCAACAGGCGCGGAGTGAAGGCCTGCGTGAGGACCGTCGCCCCCATGAAGATGCCCGTGGAGAGCCCTGCCAGGCCGTCCGAACCGCCCTGGTCAATGACGGCCAGGGGAATGACTGGCAGCAGCAACGCCCAACCGCCAAAGGCGCAGAAGACGGAGATGAGGGTGACGATCAGGCCCGGTGCCTTCCACACCGAATCCAAGCGGTCTAGTTCCTCCAGAGTTAAGGCGACCGGGCGCGCCATCTACAGCGTGCCCTTAGTGGAGGGCACCCCGGTGACGCGGGGATCCGGCTCCACCGCCTCCCGCAGCGCTCGGGCCACAGCCTTGAACTCGGCCTCGGTGATGTGGTGCGGGTCCCGGCCGTACAGGCAGCGCACGTGCAGTGCGATGCGGGCGTTCAGCGCCAGCGACTCGAAGAAGTGCTGGTTGATCACCGTCGCGTAGTGGCCGCCGATGACAGCGTGGACCAGCGTGTCCGGCTCGCCCGTGCCCACGTAGTAAGGGCGACCAGAAACATCCACCGCCGCGTGGGCCAAGGTCTCATCCATCGGGATGAAGGAATCGCCGAAGCGGCGAATACCCTTCTTCTCCCCCAGCGCCTCCGCCAGGGACTGCCCCATCACGATGGCCGTGTCCTCCACAGTGTGGTGGGCGTCGATCTCGATATCACCCTTCGCCTTCACCGTGAGGTCGAAGCAGCCGTGGGCGCCCAGCGCCGTGAGCATGTGATCGAAGAACGGCAGTCCGGTGGAAATGTCCGTGGCACCGGTGCCGTCCAGGTTCCACGTGACCTGGATATCGGATTCTTTGGTGGTCCGGCTGGCAGAGCCGATCCGGGGTGTCGAAGACGTCATGATTACTGTGCAATCCTTTCTGCCGCCGCGAGGAAGGCATCGTTTTCTTCCTTCAAGCCGATGGTCACGCGCAGGTAACCGCGCACGCCCACGTCCCTGATCAGCACGTCCTGATCCAGGAACTGCTCCCAGGCGGCATGAGAATCTGGGAAGTGGCCGAAGAAGATGAAGTTCGCGTGGGACTCGATGACCCGGAAGCCCAGCTTCTGCAAGCCTTCAGCCACCCGCTCGCGCTCCTGGCGCAGGGTTTCCACCGTGGCCAGGGTATCGTCCGAGTGCTTCAGCGCAACTTCTGCTGCAGCCTGGGAGAGCACCGAGAGGTGGTACGGCAGCCGCACCAACATCACGGCCTCCACGAAAGCTGGGTCGGCCACGAAGTACCCCAGGCGCCCGCCGGCGAAATCGAAGGCCTTAGACATCGTGCGCGAGACCACCAGCTTCGTGGGGAACTCCGCCAGCAACGTGGTAGCGGATGGTTCGTCGGAGAACTCCGCGTAGGCCTCATCCACGATCACGATGCCCGGCGCGGCGGTGATGATGCGCCGCAGGTCGTCCAGCCCCGTGATGCCGCCGGTGGGGTTGTTCGGGGTGGTGACGAACACGATGTCCGGCTCGTGCTCCGCGATGGCCTTCTCCGCGGTGGTCACGTCAATGTTGAAGTCATCGGCCTCCAGCCGCGGGACCTCCACGAACTCGGTCTGGGTGCCGGCCACCAGGATGGGGTGCATGGAGTAGCTGGGGGTGAAGCCCAGGGCCGTGCGCCCGGGCCCGCCGAAGGCCTGCAGCAGCTGCTGCAGGATCTCGTTGGAGCCATTCGCAGCCCACACGTTGTCCGTGGTCACTGCCACGCCCGTCTGTGCGCTGATGTATTGGGCCAAGGCCGTGCGCAGCACCACGGCATCCCTCTCCGGGTAGCGGTTGAGCTGGCGGCCCAGCACCTCCACCCGGGTGACAAACTCTGCGATGATCGCGTCGCTCGGCGGGTACGGGTTTTCGTTCGTGTTCAGCTGGTTGGTCACGGTGAGCTGAGGCGCGCCGTAGGCGGACTTGCCGCGCAGCTCCTCACGCAGCGGAAGGTCACTCAAGTGTGCCATGTGTGCTCCTTAGAAACGTGCCTTGATGGCTTCACCGTGGGCGGGCAGGCCCTCGTTGTCCGCCAGGGCGATGACGTGATCGGCGATGCCGCGCAAACCCTGCTCGTCGTAGTCGATGACGTGCACGGCCTTCAAGAAGGTGTGGGTGGACAGGCCGGACGAGTGCCGGGCGGTGCCGCTGGTCGGCAGCACGTGGTTGGAACCGGCGGCGTAATCGCCCAGGGGCACGGGGCTGTAGCGGCCGATGAAGATCGCGCCGGCATTGGTGATGCGCGCGGCCACCGCGTGGGCGTCCGCGGTCTGGATCTCTAGGTGCTCTGCTGCATAGGCGTTGGCCACGCGGATGGCCTCCTCCATGTCGTCTACAAGAACCACGCCGGACTGCTGGCCGGTGAGGGCCTCCTCCACGCGTGCGGCGTTCTTGGTCACGTGGTAGCGGGCGCTCATCTCCTCCACCACGGCATCAGCCAGTGTCACCGAGTCCGTGATGAGCACGGAGGCGGCCATGGGGTCATGCTCTGCCTGGCTGATGAGGTCATAGGCCACGTCCACGGCCTGCGCACTGTCATCGGCGATGATCGCGATCTCCGTGGGCCCCGCCTCGGAATCGATGCCAACCACCCCACGGCACAGGCGCTTGGCGGCGGTGACGAAGATGTTGCCCGGGCCGGTGATCATGCCCACCGGTTCCAAGTCTGCATCGCCATAGGCCATGAGCGCCACGGCCTGGGCGCCACCTGTGGCCCAGACTTCGTCCACGCCCAACAGGTGGCAGGCCGCCAGCACCGTCGGGTGCGGCCAGCCGTCCTCCTGCGGCGGGGATGCCACGACGAGGCTCCCCACGCCGGCTGCCTGCGCGGGAACGACGTTCATCACCACCGAGGACGGGTACACGGCCTTGCCTCCCGGCACGTACAGCCCGACCCTCCCCACGGGGACCCAGCGCTCGGCCACCACCGCGCGCCCCTCGCCCGCCGCGAAATCAACGCTGTGGTCCTCCGGGCGCACGGCTGTGTGGAACTCCCGCACCCGGCGGATGGCCTCTTCCAGCGCGGCGCGCACGTCTGGATCCAACGTCTCCACCGCCCGGGCGATCACCTGCGCTGGCACGCGCACGGATTCCGGGGTCACCCCGTCAAACTTGTCCCCGTACTCCAGCGCCGCCTGCGCCCCGCGCTCCCGCACCGCCTGCACGATGGGCGCCACGGTGGGCATGACTGAATCCACATCGGTTCCACCCCGGGGTAGGCTATGGCGCAGCTCAGCCGTGCTGGGGCGGGTGCCCCGCAAATCGACCCGTGTAAAGTCCAACAGGGATCTAGGCTGAGAGTCTTTCGACATGGGGATACCCTCCACAAATTTTCGCGTTGTCTAACACCTGGGAGTTTACGCCATGGCTACCGCACTGGAATCACTACTCCGGCACAGCCGGTCCGCTGCGCTGGCGGGCCGCACGGTGGAGAGTTGGACGTTGGCAACCCAGTTCGCCACCCGGCACTGGTTGGCCACTGCGGATGATGTAGCTGACGAGCTACGCGGCGAGTTCTTCACCCTTCGCGCCACGGTGGCTGACCACCTGCGCCTGCACGATGAAGGTATCCAGGCGCTCCACCAGCTGCGCGAGTGGGCTAGGGATCACGGCGATCACGCCGCAGCGCTCGTGGCGACCGCGCACCTCGCCTACTACGCGCAGAATGTGGAGCCGGGCACCCTGTCTGAGCTGTCCTCCCCCGCGGAGATGCTGGCCCAGCTGGCCGATGACCTCGCCCGTTGGCGCCCGGACGCGGACTCCCCCACCATCGCCGAGGACGATTCGCTCACCTGGCAGGACATCCCGGCTGAGCAGGCGGCGAAGATCACTCAGGCGGCGACGATCGGGTTCACCGTGGCTGTCAATCTTTCTGGGGGCGACGCCGCCGCGTCTCAGCAGTTCACCAGCTTCTTTACCGCGATGGTGCGTAGGTTCGGATCGAAGGACCCCTCCCCTGCCGATCGGCTGCTCTGGTTGGCTCAGCAGGCCTGGAGCGAGGGGCGCTGGGATGACGCATTCGACCTCGCAGACCAGGTGCACGACCTCCCGGATGTCAGCGTGGCCAGCAGCTTCGAGGCCCACGATGTGTCCAGCCAAATGCTCCTCATGCTCATCAGTGCCCGCGGCGGGGACGAGGAGCTGGAACAACAGCTCGCCCGCCGGTTGACCTTGTGCTCCTACATCGCCGTGGCCAATGGCGCGGCCGTGGTGGCGATCAACCAGGCGGAGCTCGCCGGCCGGTTGGTGCTGGCCGACCGGCCGGAGTTCTACGACACTCTCGAGATCATGATGTTCTTCCTCGAAGGCGCGCCACTCAGTTCACCGGCGATGCTGAACTTGAGCCTCATCACCGCCGCGGGCGCCTTGGGCGCCGGGGATAAGGAGCGGGCCCGGCAGCTCGCCACGGCGGTGGCGCAATGGTCCGCCTTCACACCCGATGCTCACCGCACGGAGGAAGCACTGGCCATTGCCGAGGCCGCCCAATAAATGGTGGCGGCTGCCGCGGGAGCGCACAGAAGCGCGACCGAAGGATCCACGGACGGGGCCACGCTGATGGTGTCCCCGGGGGAGATGGAGGTGGCGTCGAAACCAAAAAATCTTCCGACGAGAACCTGGCCCAACCACAGCGACCACGCCGCCCCCGCCGCGCTGCACAGCACGACCCAGGCGAGCATGAGTGGGCCGAGGGGCCGGGTACGCGCTGTCCACGCCCCGATGATCACCCCGATGACGGTGGTATACCCGCAAAAGTAGGCAAAGGCGCGGAAGCCCTGGTCCGCGGAGCCGGGGTCGGCTTTGAGGGTTTTCGTGGCGGTGACGGTGACCTCGATGGTGGGATAGCCGAGGACCCACAGGGCGGCACCGAGGGACATCAACGTCAAGCTGACAGCCAAAACTCCCGCACCGTCACCGATGCGCGTGGGGATGCGGGCCATTAGGCGGGGCAGAGCTTCCAGGAGCCGCCTTCACGCCGGAACTGCATCTGCTCAGTGGAGGCCTGGTTGTTCATCGTCGTGCTCACCGAGGCGGTGGCGTTATCACCGTTGACGGTGATGTTGTCCACGGAGGTGATCTGCGGCGGCTGCGCGTACTGGCCGATGTTGCCGGCCTGGTTCAGCGCGTCGGCCTCCTGGCGGAGCTTGTCCATGCCGCCGCTGCGCTCAATGTAGGCCTGGCAGGAATGCGCCAGCGTGTAGCGGGCGTAGTCCTGCATGTTCTTATTGCCATCGCTCAGGCCATGCACCAGGTGGGCGATGGCGGCCTGATCCTCCTCCGGCGCGGACCCCGTCACGGGCACGGGAGCGGGACCTTCCGGCAGTGGCGGCACCTCCGGAGCTGGTGCGGCAGCTGGGCTGTTCGGGTCTTCCGGCGCGGGGGCATCCGCTTCCGGAGACTCCGCCGGGGTGGACTCCTTCGAGGTGGCAGACTTCGTGGCGGACTCCTTGGTGCTGCTGGAGGCGCTGGACGACGCTGCACTATCCTGGCTGCCCTCATCAGAGCCACAGGCGGCGAGCGCCAGGGGCACGGTGAGCACGGCAGCCACACAAACCTTTCGATAAGTCATGGGGATAAGACTACCCTGTGGGGTTGTGCAGTTGAACAAATCAGCCATCCTATCTGCGGCGATTGAAATCCTCCAGGATTACGGCCTGGGAGATCTGACCATGCGGCGGCTCGCCACCGCGCTGTCCGTCGCGCCCGGCGCGCTGTACTGGCACGTGCCCAACAAGCAGGCCCTGCTGGGTGAGGTGGCTAGCCATGTGCTGGCGGATATCCCGGACGATCTGGGGTCCGCCGCCCGGCTGTGTCAGCACCTGTGGGCCGCCGTGGTCTCCGTGCGCGATGGCGCGGAAATCGTAGTGGCGGCCCAGGCGGCCGGGACGGTGCAGCGGGATGTGGTGGGCCTGTTGGCCCGGTGTGAGGGGCTTGATCGGCCGGGGGCACAAGTCCTGGTGCACTACGTGTTGGGCGCCGCGTGGGACCTGCAGACCCGCCAGGCGGTGCAGCGGTCCCTGCGGGTGGATCATGGGGGTGAGGCGGACAGTGAGGCGGCCGAGGCGGCGGTACTGGCTGGTGTTGAGGCCATTCTTGCGGGGTTGAACAGTTAAGATGTCACCCATGACTTCTGGCTTGTCAGATAAGAGCGGCCTACGCGCCCCCGGAGACCCTTTGTTGGTCTGGCCTGGCAAGGCCTACCCCCTGGGGGCGACTTTCGATGGCAATGGCACCAACTTCGCCGTCCACTCGGACGTGGCGGAAGCGGTGGACCTGTGCCTCTTCGATGACCGCGGGGTGGAAAACCGGGTGCGGATGACGGAGGTGGATGCCAACATCTGGCACTGCTACCTGCCGGGCATCAACCCCGGGCAGCGGTACGGCTACCGGGTGCACGGCCCGTGGGATCCCGCGGCCGGGCAGCGCTGTGATGCTTCCAAGCTGCTCATGGACCCCTATGGCAAGAGCTTCGATGGGCAATTCGATAGCCACCGGAGCCTGTTTAGCTACCAGCTGGATGACCCGGATCAGCGCAACCAGGAGGACTCCGCCCCGCACGCGATGCGTTCGGTGGTCATCAACCCCTACTTTGACTGGGCCAATGATCGCCGCCCGCGCACGGAGGTCAACAAGACGGTGATCTATGAGACCCACGTCAAGGGTCTCACGATGACGCACCCGGACGTACCGGAACACTTGCGCGGCACCTATGCGGGCCTGGCCCACCACAGCATCATCGAGTACTTCAAAGACTTAGGTGTCACGGCCGTGGAGCTCATGCCGGTCCACCAGTTCGTCCACGATGACCGGCTGCGGGACCTGGGGTTGAAGAACTACTGGGGATACAACACCTTGGGGTTTTTCGCCCCCCACCGGGAATACGCCGCGTCCCAGAGCGCGGAAGGTTCCGTGGCGGAGTTTAAGAACATGGTGCGCAGCTACCATGACGCGGGCATCGAGATCATCCTGGACGTGGTGTACAACCACACCGCTGAGGGCAACCACCTGGGCCCGACCTTGAGCTTCCGCGGGATTGACAACTCCGCCTACTACCGGCTGGTCGAGGACGACCAAGCACACTACATGGACTACACCGGCACTGGTAATTCCCTCAACGTTCGCCACCCGCACACCCTGCAGCTCATCATGGACTCCCTGCGCTACTGGGTCGAGGAGATGCACGTGGATGGGTTCCGCTTTGACTTAGCCTCCACGCTGGCCCGCGAGTTCCATGACGTGGACCGGTTGAGCGCGTTCTTTGACTTGGTGCAGCAGGATCCGATCGTCTCCCAGGTCAAGCTCATCGCCGAGCCGTGGGATGTGGGCGAGGGCGGCTACCAGGTGGGCAACTTCCCTGCCCTGTGGAACGAGTGGAACGGAAAGTACCGGGATACGGTGCGGGACTTCTGGCGCTCGGAGCCCTCCACCCTGGGAGAGTTTGCCTCCCGTTTGACTGGTTCGTCTGATTTGTACGCTGGGCGTCGCCCCACCGCCTCCATCAACTTCATCACCGCCCACGATGGCTTCACCCTCACCGACCTGGTCAGCTACAACGAGAAGCACAATGAGGCCAACGGTGAAGATAACCGAGACGGGGAGAGCCACAACCGCTCGTGGAACTGCGGGGTGGAAGGCCCCACAGACGACGAGCAGGTGCTCCGCCTACGCGCCCAGCAGCGCCGCAACTTCCTCACCACCCTGCTGCTCTCCCAAGGCACGCCGATGCTCTCCCACGGCGATGAGCTGGGCCGCACCCAAGGCGGCAACAACAATGTCTACTGCCAGGACAATGAGATCGCCTGGGTGGACTGGGACAATGCCGACGAGACGCTGCACGCGTTCACCCGCCAGCTGATCCGTATCCGGCAGGCGCATCCGGTCTTCCGCCGCCGCCGTTTCCTGGCTGGCGGCCCGCTGGGCGAGGATGTCGCCGAGCGCGATATTGCCTGGCTCACCCACGATGCCCAGCTGATGACGGAGGATGACTGGAACTTCGATTTCGGCAAGTCCCTCATGGTGCACCTCAATGGCCGGGCCATCGCGGAGCCGGATGACCGGGGCCAGCGCATCGTGGATGATTCATTCCTGCTGTGCTTCAACGCCCATCACGAGGACATCACCTTTACGGTCCCGCGCCGGCATAATGTGATGCATGTGGAGCCGGGCGAGGAGGACGGCTGGACCGTCATCGTGGACACCTCCGCCGAAACGGGCCTGCCTGCCGAGCCCCGGGAGCTAGCACCCGGTGAGGACATCGTGGTCCCGGCCCGCTCTGTCATTGTGATGCAGCAATAGGAAAGGTGAGTGGATCGTTATGCACGCCCGCGGCGCGGAAGTTGTGATTAGTCGGGAGCGCATTGAGGTGCGCCGGTCACCCCTGGCCAGCTCCTTGTGGCCCGATGTGGACCGGGATCCGGCCGATCTGGTGGGCTGGTACAAGCAGGCTCCAGGCCAGGGTTCCACGGGGTTTATTGATCTTCTTTTTGGGAGCGACGCCACCCGCATCAATTTCTCCCCGACCGACCGGGAGGCTTACGAGGCGATCGACCACCGCCTCATGCTGCTGCAAGCCGGCTATGACCTCGATGAGGTCAGCGAGGACGAGTGGGTGGCCTCCGCCGAGGTGGAGGCTGAAACCGTGGCTAGCGAGGCCAGCCCATCCGAGGAGCCCGCCAAGGCCAGCCGGGCCCCGTGGTCCAAGGTGGCCACCCCAGACGAGGTGCCGGAGCCGAATGAGAAGGCGGATATCGACGGGCCGATCTACGGCCAGGTCGTGTGCGTCACTGGCGACGTGGAGCCCTACGACAAGGGCGAGGTGTGGGACATGATCGCCAGCCGGGGCGGCACGGTGGGCAAGAATGTCACGAAGAAGACGACGATGCTCATCGTGGGCGAGTGGGCCAGCGTGACCTCTAAGGAAAAGCGCGCCCGCGAGCTCAAAGACCAAGGCCAGGACATTAGCATCATCCAATTTAAGGATTTTTTGAACCTTTTGAGCCTCAAGTGAGTCTAATAATGCATGCTGACGATTACGAGTGCTCATGCTGAATGTTATTCCACTCCCGTCCGCGTGCCGATCGGGGCGGGGCTGGCTGTGGAGGTTCCTGATGGGGAGGGGCTGATCTCCGCCCGCTGGCAGGCTGGGGCGGATGCCGTGCGCCAGGTGTTGGCCGAGCTGGAGGCCCGCTATGGCACCTCCCTGCAGTACCGGCGCGTGGCGCCAGATTGCGTGGAGGTGCGCGTCGCCGATGCGGCACTGCCAGTCATCACGCTGCTGGGTCACCCCAGCCTGGCCCGCCAGCTCAACGATTCTCTGCAGCTGCTCTTCGGCGGCGCTGCCGCCATCTACCTGCGCGACGGGGCGCTGCGCGCCACCCCCGCCAGCAGTGCCGGGGAGCGCGCGGGGTGGGTGGGGCCGCTGGGGTTGGATACCGGATTCTGC
>DXFZ01000041.1 GCA_019114175.1 Candidatus Corynebacterium gallistercoris | reverse complement strand
GGTTCACCACTTCACCCCAGCCAGTTGAGCCGCCGGCGGTGTAGGGGCCGAACATGCCCGTGTAATTGCCATCCGGGCCGAAGTGGTTGAACACCACATCGAGCACCACGGCCAGCCCCCGGTCGTGCGCGGCCGCGACGAAGCGTTCCAGCGCGTCCGGGCCGCCGTAGTTCTCGGCCACCGCGTGCCAGCACACGCCGTCATAGCCCCAGTTCCGGGTGCCGCCACACGGCTGCAGGGGCATGAGTTCCACAGCGGTCACGCCGAGGTCCGCGAGGTAATCCAGCTTCTCAATGGCGGAATCCAGCGTGCCGTCCGGGGTGAACGTGCCCACGTGCATTTCGTAGAGCACTTCGCCCTGCAGGTCCCGCCCGAGCGGGGCGAGGTCCGCGCTGCCGTGCCATACCTGGGACAGGCCATGGATGCCATCGGGTTGGCGCCGGGATCTCGGATCGGGCACCACCGGGCCGCCGTCGACGGAAAATCCGTAGCGCGTCCCGTCGGTCGCTGGGATATCGCAGGTGAACCAGGCATCGTCGCCGGCGGTCATGGGATGGGAGGTGCCGTCCACAACGACATCCACGTTCTTAGCCTTCGGAGCCCACACGCTATACATGGTTCCCAAGACTAACTGCGATAATGGTGCAATGCCCACCGAGCAACCATATCTGCGACCAGCCCAGGGCCAGGTGAGCGAGACCGTGGAGATCAAACGCTCCCAGTTCATCGCCGTGGCCCAGCGCACCGATTCGGAGACCGCCGCCCGCGCCTTCATCGACGACGTGCGTTCCACCTACCCAGACGCCCGCCACCACTGCACCGCCTACATCATCCACCAGGATTCCGCCCAGCCCATCCAGCGCAGCAATGACGATGGCGAACCCGCGGGAACCGCCGGCCAGCCCATGCTGGAGGTGCTCAAGGGCACGGAGATCCTGGACGTCACCGTGGTCGTCGTCCGCTACTTCGGCGGGATCAAGCTCGGCACGGGCGGGTTGGTGCGCGCCTACCAGGAGGCCACCCGCGCCGCGGTGGGGTTGCTTTCTTTAGTGCGACGCCACCGTCTTGCCACCTACACCTGTCAGATTGGTCATGACCTCGCGGGCAAAATGGAAGCCGATCTCCGGGCAATGAACCAGCTGGACGTGGTCAGCGTGGACTACGGCCAACGTGTGTGCTTCACGGTCGCGGCCGAACCGGAGGTGGACGTGGCCGAGCTCATCGCCGCGGCCAGCGGCGGGCAGGCAGAAGCAGAGTTCGTGGAATACCAATGGAGGGATCGCAGTGCCAACTAAAGTCCGCATCGACCAGTGGGTATGGGCCGTCCGTCTCTTCAAGACCCGTACCGCGGCGGCCGCCGCCTGCCGCGCCGGGCACGTCAAGATCAACGATGTGAGCGTGAAGCCCGCCCAACCAGTGGTGGTGGGGGACCGGGTGCGGGTGTGGGTGAACCACCGTGAATACATCGTGGAGGTCGTAGAGCTGCTCGCCAAGCGGGTGGGCGCGTCCGTGGCCAGGAAGGCGTACGTGGATCACTCTCCGCCGGCGCCGGTGATCCCGCCGATGCCGCGCCGGGACCGCGGCGCGGGGAGGCCGACCAAGCGGGAGCGCAGGCAGCTAGAGCGTCTCCGCCAGACTCCGCTGGCCTAGCCGCTGCCAGCGCGAACCCAGCCGGCCCGGGCGGGACCCGGTGTTGCTGCCGATGTGGACGGTCTTTTTGATGTGCTCGCGGCCGTAGATGAACAGCAGCATGTCATCGATGAAGCGCACCTGGCCGGGCCGGTAGGTGTAGCCCATGGCCTCCTCCAGCTTCTCCTGGTGATCGGGGCTCAATAGGTCGGCGAGCTCGCCGTAGGTGGTGATGCCGTGAGCCGCCAGCATGCTCACCGCGTAGGAGTAGTACTCCAGGCGGGAGGTGGGGAATTTTTCCCCGATGATGGCGCTGAGCTGGCGGGGCAGCGTCTTGGCATCAATGGTGGCGCCTGCCGTGGAGCGCTCGGCGGCCTGGGCCTCCATGTGCTCGGCGATCATGTCAAACTGCTGGTCCGCCAATTCGATGAGACCCGCCGCCAGCGTGAAGGCGCGGTGCACTTGGGGGTCTACCTGCTGACGGTTCTTGTAGCGGATGTCATGCTCAAACTCCGCCCACGCGTGTTGCAGCACCGTGCGCAGTTGGATCTCCAACAGTTCCGGGCCGGAATGCGGCTCCTTGTCCCGCACGATGAGGTGCTGGCTGGCGTACCCGAACTTCCCGGCGCGGGCGTTTTCCGCGGCCTTATCGATGACGGAGACGATCTCAAACGCTTCACTCAGCGCCTGCTTGAGCTGCGGTATCTCCGAGGAATGGAGGGTAATGACCCGGATTCCCAGCAGGTCATAGGCGCTGCAGAAATCCACGTAGGTGGGGTAGTTGTCGTTGGCCAGCTTCGCGGCGAAGCTCTCCCTGTCCTTGACGCGGACGGTCACCCGGTCATAGCTCAACCCGGCGTCATCCAAGATGTCTGAGATCCTGGCCTGCATGTGCTGGCCCGCGTCCGGGTCACGCAGGATCCAGTCATCGAAGTCACTCAGTGCGGTGTTCACGGTCAAGCTATAGCAGTCTTTCTGATCAGGAGGGCCTGTGGTCGATCGGCAAACAATTCTGTCACATTCACCACCCCTGATACGTGCTGCGCGTCAGGGGCGAGGGTATTGACCCACTCGCCTTCGGGGAGGCTGACGGTCGTGTCACCCCATCCGCCCTGCTGATCCAGTATGGCCAGCCACCGCGCGGTGAGCACTGCAACGTCCTCGCCGCGGCGGAATCCCATCACGTGATCGGCGGCCGCGCCCTCGGCCAGCAGGGGAGTGTAGGCCGCGTGGTCGAGGTCGTGGTCAGCCCGGACCCGCAGGGCCGTGCGCACGAGGTTCAGCCGTGGAGTATCCAGGCTGGCCTGCAGCGCTGCGAAGTCCACCGGGCGGCGGTTATCCGGGTCCACCAGGTGATCGGTGTAGTCCTCGGTGCCCTGGTATACGTCCGGGATGCCCGGGGCGACCAGCTGCAAGAGCTTGCGGGAATCGCTCGTGCACCGTGCGGTCCGGTGGATGGCTCCCACAAACGCCGTGAGCTTGTCACCGTGGGTGTCAATGACCTCATCGATCCACCGCAGAATCTCCGCCTCAAAGTCCTCATCCACGTCCGCCCAGGTGGTGCGCCACCCGGCCTCCCGCATGGCCTTGGTGGCATACGCATGGAGGCGCTGGCGCAGGTCGGCATCGACCAGCCCGTCCACCGGCCACACCCCGATGATGTTCTGCAGCAGGAAATGACAGGTCGGGCCGTGCGGTCCGGTGATGGCCTGGCACAGCCGGGCAAAGTCTTCCGGCGCCTCGGTGATGGCGATGATCCGCGCACGCACATCCTCGCCCCGCTTCGTGTCGTGGGTGCTGAGGCAGGTCATGGCCTCCGGCCAGTGCGCCAGGCGGTGTGCCTGGCGCAGGTGGAACTCGCCGGCGCTCAGCCCAAAGCGCCCCGGAGCGCCGCCGACCTCCTGGAGGCTCACCAGCCGGCTGGCGCGGTAAAAAGTTGTGTCCTCCACGCCCTTGGCCATCACCGCGCCGCAGACTTGGGCGAAGCGCCGCCGTGGTTCCACAGCACCCGCCAGCGCCGCGGCGATCACGTCCGTGTCCTCCACCCGGTCCATCTGCGCCAGCACTGTGGGGATGACCTGCTCGAGGACGGGGTAGTCCCCCCGGTACACCGGCATCCGGGCCAGCAGTTCCTCCACAGCCTCGCGGCTCACGTCTGCACCGATGCATCCGCACAACCGGCTGACTTCAGGTGCCAGCTCCCCGCGGGCGACGTCCAGCTTCATCTGCACTTCGGTGACTGTGCACTCCTGCTCGTCCCACCGCGATCCGGTATGCTTTTCAGCCACGTCCGCCAGCATGTCGGCTGCGGCGGGGTGGTAGTACACTCCATCGAACTCCCGCAGCGCGTCATAGCCCGTGGTGCCCTGCACCGGCAGTGTGGGATCGAGCGGCTCATCCACGCCCAGGATCTTCTCCACCAGGATCGTGCGATCCTCACCCACGAGCTCGCGCAACCAGCGCAGGTAGACCGTCGGCTCCGCGAGGCCATCCGGGTGATCCACGCGCACCCCATCGATGAGGTCCTCATCCACCCACTGCTTGATCAGGCTATGCGTGTGCTCAAAGACGTCCCTGTCCTCCTGCCGCACGCCAGCCAGCCCGTTGATGCTGAAGAACCTCCGGTACGTCGGCGCTCCTGTTTTCCAGTACACCAGCTGGTAGTGCTGGCGATCCAGGACCTCCTGCGCCGTGCCGCCTTCAGTACCCGGTGCGATGGGGAAGCGGTGTTCGTAGTACCGCAACTCGCCACCGTCCACGGTGACCTTGTCCCTATCCTCGGCCGAGCCCAGCACGGGCAGGGTCAGCTTGCCTGCCCCCCAGTTGATGTCAAAGAACCCCGCATACCGGGACCCCTGCCCATGTGTGAGCACGTCCCACCACCACGCGTTGAGCACCGGCACGTCTACGCCCACATGGTTGGGCACGATGTCCACGATGATTCCCAAACCCTGAGCCCGGGCTGCTTCCCGCAACCGCCGCAGTTCCTCAATGCCACCCAGCTCCGGGTT
Organism: Candidatus Corynebacterium gallistercoris; assembly: GCA_019114175.1. GTDB lineage: Bacteria > Actinomycetota > Actinomycetes > Mycobacteriales > Mycobacteriaceae > Corynebacterium > Corynebacterium gallistercoris. The sequence goes on along the minus strand of DXFZ01000041.1, from coordinate 210 downwards.
GACCACCGTGGGATCCGTGACGTCATAGCCGTGGGTGGAGTCCGGCGGAGCCGCCATGATCGGGGAGAGATACAGGTGACTCACCCCCAGTTCGGCGAGGTACCCGGTGAGCGCCGCAGCGTCACTCAGAACGAAACTCTGGTCCGGGTCAGAGGCAGGGCCGCGAAGTTGCAGGCGGTACGTGGCAGACATGCCACCCACCTTAGTGGG
>DXFZ01000040.1 GCA_019114175.1 Candidatus Corynebacterium gallistercoris | reverse complement strand
GTGGGCTCCCATCGTCTAGAGGCCTAGGACCCCGCCCTTTCACGGCGGTAACACGGGTTCGAATCCCGTTGGGAGTACGGCCCTGTGGCGCAGTTGGTTAGCGCGCCGCCCTGTCACGGCGGAGGTCGCGGGTTCAAGTCCCGTCAGGGTCGCCACTAATGGCGAAGAAAAAGCCCCAGTAGAAGAGCACTTTCATTGGTGTGATCTGCTGGGGCTTTCGCGTTGTTCTATGATTCGCGGGCATTGATGCGGCAATAGAAAAGTGAAGGGGAAAGGGCGGAAAAACGGCTTCTACCTGTGGATTTGTGGCAGATGGAGGGGGCTGTGTAAAGTAACGTCTCGTGCACAAGCGGTTTCTTGAATAAAGAAACTAGTGCGTGTGGCCCTGTGGCGCAGTTGGTTAGCGCGCCGCCCTGTCACGGCGGAGGTCGCGGGTTCAAGTCCCGTCAGGGTCGCATCGATTCCTAGTGTGAGCTAGGAGTTCGAGGCCAGATAGCTCAGTCGGTAGAGCGTTCGCCTGAAAAGTGAAAGGTCGCCGGTTCGATCCCGGCTCTGGCCACAACCACAACCCACCGGAAGCGTTGAGCGCTTCGGTGGGTTTTGTTGTGGGTGCAGCGGGCTGTTTGGTGAGGGGCCGGGACTGGCGCCGGCGCTGTCTGGCCCCCTTATCCGGCTCGAGTGACTTGAGGGGATCGTCAGGGGAGGGTCCCAAAAATATGTTAGTCTTCCGCTCGCACCCCTCTAAAACCCCAGGTGGTCACATTTGCTACTTTGCAAACTAACATATTTTTGGAGTTAGGGGCGTGAGTCGGGGTCATTCCATCTAAATTTTCTATTCTGTGATTGGGGCCTTCGCAAAACCGCAGGCGATCAGATGTGCTATTTCACAGAATAGGATATTTAGATAGCGAGCACGGGGTGAGACGATCTCAAGGGTGCGCAAGGGCGTACAAGGGTGTACAGGGGCGCGCGAGGGTACACAAAGGTGCACAAGGAAAAGTGTGCACACAGGGCGCACAGGCGAACGCAACAGGCGCGTCTTCTCGCTAGGGTGGAGGAACACGGCGTTGAGGGCAAACGAAACCCAACACGCACCCCCACAACAGGCGCGTGCAAAGCCAACGCCACAGTGTCTAACATGACCTAGGAAAGAATAAGGAGCAGCAACCATGAAGAAGGTCACGCACGATGAAGCCAACAATCGCTTTGTCATTGAGGTAGATGGCGAGGAAGCCGGCTTCGCTGAATACGCACCTAAGGATGGCGGCGTACGGGACTTCAACCACACCGTGGTGGATTCCGCCTACCAAGGGCAGGGACTATCCAAGATCCTCATCCAGGAAGCACTGGACAATACGAAAGAAGCAGGCGGCTCCATCATTGCCACCTGCTCCGCTGTGAAGGGGTTCGTGGAGAAGAACTCTCAGTACCAGGACCTCATCGAGGGCTAGAGACAGCGAGGCCCAGCCAGGCCTAGCAGCCCTTCGTGACCAACAATGCCCCCGAGCCCAGCTAACCCCCGGACCCAGCCCCAGTGCAGAACCTAAATGTTGTTCTGCATGTCATCCACCCATTTCACCGCGTCCACGAGCGGGGTGGTGTGTTCGGGCTTGCGCTGCCGGATCTTCGCCGGAATGCCCGTGAGAATGGAATTCGGCGGTGCGTCCTTGGTCACTACGGCGTTGGCGCCCACGGCGGAGCCGTCGCCGATAGAAATAGGACCAAGAACCTTGGCGCCGGCGCCAATCATCACGCCATTGCCGATGGTGGGGTGGCGCTTGCGCTGCACCAGCTCCGAGCCGCCCAGGGTGACGCCGTGGTAGAGCATCACGTCATCGCCGATCTCGGCGGTTTCGCCGATGACCACCCCCATGCCGTGGTCGATGAAGAAGCGCCGCCCGATGGTGGCGCCGGGGTGGATTTCAATCCCGGTGAGTCCGCGGGTGATCTGGCTCAAGATGCGCGCCGGCCCCTTGAGCCCCCGGGTCCACAGCGCGTGGGACACGCGGTGAGCCCAGATGGCGTGCAAGCCGGAGTACACTAGCGCGTTCTCCACGTCCCCGCGCGCGGCGGGGTCGTGCTGACGCGCGTTGGCGAGATCCTCCCGAATCCTTCCAAGAATGGTCATAGAAAGTTAGTCCCGTAGGTCGTCGAACAGCAGGGTAGATACGTAGCGCTCACCGAAGTCAGGCACAACCACCACGATAGTCTTGCCCTCGTTCTCTGGCTTCTTGGCCTCTTCCAGCGCAGCCCAGACTGCCGCGCCGGAGGAGATGCCGGCCAGGATGCCTTCCTTGGCGGCCAGCTCGCGGGCGGTGGCCACGGCCTTGTCCAGCGGGGCGTCTGCCACGCGGTCGATGATGTCCTTATTCAGGTTGTCCGGGAAGAAGTTGGTGCCCAGGCCCTGGATTTTGTGGGGGCCGAAGCGCCCCTCGGTCAGTAGCGGGGAATCGGCGGGCTCCACGCCCACGATCTCAACCTTGTCGGACTTTTCCTTGAGGTACTTCGCCGCGCCGGAGATGGTGCCGCCGGTGCCCACGCCGGCCACGAAGATGTCCACTTCGCCGTCGGTATCGTTCCATACCTCGGGGCCGGTGGTGTTGTAGTGCACCTCTGGGTTGGCGGGGTTGGCGAACTGGCGGGCCAGGATGGCGTTATCGGTGTTCTCCACGATTTCGTTCGCCTTGTCCACGGCGCCCTGCATTCCGCCGGCGCCAGGGGTCAGCACCAGCTCGGCACCGAGGGCGCGCAGCATGATGCGGCGCTCGTTGGACATGGTCTCCGGCATGGTCAGGACAACCTTGTAGCCCTTGGCCGCGCCGACCATGGACAGCGCAATACCGGTGTTGCCGGAGGTTGCCTCCACGACGGTGCCGCCGGGCTTGAGGGAGCCATCCTTCTCGGCGGCCTCGATGATGGCCTTGCCGATGCGGTCCTTCACGGAGTTGCCGGGGTTGGAGGCTTCGATCTTAAACAGCACGGTTGCGCCGAGGCCTTCGGTGAGTTTATTGGCCTTGACCAGGGGAGTGTTGCCGATGAGATCGGTGATGTTGTTGTAAATCTGTGCCATTGTAGGCGGTCCTTCCTTCATTGCAGACTGATCGGTCTATACCGGGTAGTCTACACTCTTTTTGTTGCGACGGCACCACGCCCCAGCGCCACCCGCTCTCAATGAGATGGGTAGACCAGGGGTGTGGAGCCTCACGGAAGGCAAGCGCTGCTGGCAGGTAAAGGTATGCGCTCTAGAATCTGCTGCAGTTCGAAGGCGCTGGAACGTCGTTGAACCGATCCGCCAGGTAGGTCATCGTAGTCGGTAGCTGCTCTAGCATGGGAAGTGCATGGTTGATGGCGAACTTCGGCAGGATCGGTGGGATCTCACTGGTGACGAACTGCACTGTTGCGCCCTGCTCACAGAACTTCCGCGCCATCGTACGGGCCTGCTCATATGGAATGGTGTCATCGTGGCGGCCATTCGAGACCAACATCGGTGCGTTAAGTGGCCGGTTGCCGATGGTCTGTTCGTTGATGATTTCCTGTAGCTCCGGCATCTCATCCACGATCTCGCGGAAGGACTTGCCATCTGTGGTGAGTGTGCGCGTGTCGGTCAAACCCCAGGCGGCAACGGAATCTACGAGGCAGCGATCCTTGGTGTCTGCGAGGAACTGCTTGCCTTTGTCATTGAAGCGCTCATCAATCCAGGATTCAAGGTCTGGGCGGCGCTGCAGGTAGCCATTGAGGCTGTAGCCCAGCACACCGGCGATTGCGTTTTCATCGATCTCCTCCATCACCTGGTTCAAATCGGCGGGAGGGGCACCTGCTGCCGTACCCTTGAGGTTCAGCTCCGGGGCATACTCGCCCGCCAGCTCCGCGGCGGCGGCCGCCGCGCCACCGCCTTGGGAGTATCCGTTGATGGCGATTGGAGAGTCGGCGGGGATACCCGCAGCGGCCAGCCCTGCGCGGGCAGCATCCAGGGTGGCGTGTGCCTGCTCTGCGCGGTTCATGAAGGTGTGCAGGTCCTTGGTGCCGAGCCCAATGAGGTCTGTGGCCACTACGCGCATACCCATCGCGGAGGCGATGTACATGTTCGGAAGCTCGTAGTTCACATTGATGGCCCCATTGCGCAGATCAGCATTAGCCACTAGGCCCACCGCGCGGGAAGGTGCGCACACATCAGCTTGGCCGCGGGTGCCGGGAGTGAACACCACCGTGGGTACCGGGCCCTTGCCCGTCCACGGTGCAATCGGTTCGATGACAAAGCCGCTGGCCACCGTAGGTTCATCGTCCTGCGTCTTTGTGGAGTACAGGATCTTCTGCGCCTGCCCCGGCCCGGGAGCGCCGATCAGATTGAGCAAATGCGGTGCAGTTTGTGTGCGGATTAACGCGCCGGAGTTCGTGGGTACATCTGCCGGGGTGGCATAGAAAGGGTCGGCCGGATCAAAGCTGCTGCCAGCCACACCTGTATCCACGCTGGATCTCGGCACGCCTGGCACGGGTTCAGAGCTTAAGACGGAGCCGGAGGCATCCTGGGCTGCCGCCGTGGTGGCCGCCGTGACTCCCATGCCCGCCGTGAGGGAGGCAGAGGTGACGATGGACAGAATCTTTGCTGTTATGGTGCGCTTTTTGTTCACAAAACATGAAGTTATCAGTAAACAACGCTACATGTCTGCCAAATCAAAAAATTTCAACCCACAATCCTCTTAGGGGTCCGCCGTGGCGGACTGTGGAGGGGGGACAAGGGGGGTGGCGTCGCCCCAAAAAAAGAACAGTAGGGTGGTGACCATGAGCAACGTTGAAACCATCACCGTGACCGTAGAAGACCAGGTAGCGACCATCGCCATTGATCGACCGAAGGCCTTGAACGCCCTCAACAGCCAGGTGCTGGAGGATATTGTGGCGGCCGTGAAGAACCACGATACGGACGAGGGTATCGGCGCAATCGTCATCACCGGCAGCGAGAAAGCCTTCGCCGCTGGTGCCGATATCAAGGAGATGAAGGATGAAACCTACCCTGAGATCGCAGAGAAACGCCTCTTCGCCGAATGGGAAGAACTCTACAAGATCGACACGCCGATCATCACCGCGGTCAGTGGCTTCGCCCTCGGCGGCGGCTGCGAAGTGGCGATGCTGGGCGATATTCTCCTGGCAGCGGAGAACGCGAAGTTCGGCCAGCCGGAGATCAACCTTGGTGTGATCCCGGGCATGGGTGGCACCCAGCGCCTCACCCGCGCGGTGGGTAAGTATAAGGCGATGGATCTCATCCTCACCGGCCGCATGATGGATGCTGAGGAAGCCGAGCGTGTCGGTCTGGTCTCCCGCATCCTGCCGACCGAGAACTTCCAGGAAGAAGTGCACAAGGTTGCCGTGAAGGTGGCGGGCATGTCCCGCGTTGCGACCGCCGCAGCTACGCGCATGGTGGACGAGGCGTACGAATCATTCTTGGGCGACGGCATCGAGGCCGAGCGGCAGCAGTTCTGGAAGCTGTTTGGCACGCAGGACCAGAAGGAGGGGATGGCGGCGTTTGTGGAGAAGCGCACACCGGAGTGGAAGCACCAGTAGCGTTGGGGGACAGCGGCGGTGGAGCACAGGGTGTGGAAGCGCTCGTAGCGCGCCGGGTGTGAAAGCGTGGCAGAATAGCCAGCATGGCTAAGACGAAAGAATTCACCCGCACCGTGGAGCTGCCCGTCCAGCGGGTGTATGACGTGGTGTCTTCCACGCAGTACCTCACGACCACCGACGGAATGTTGACGGAGACCGAGGCGCACATCGTCTCCGCAGACCGAGAGGTGGCCGAGGACGGCGAGGTTCGGGCGCAGGTGACCGTGTCTAATCACGCGCCGAACCCGGTGGAGGAACCGGGGGCAGTGGGGGAGGCTGGCGGGTCCGGAAAGGCTGGTGCTGAGGCTGACGAGGGGCCGGAGCTGGTGACGACACAGACGACAATCGTGTCTGTTCCTGAGAGCGATGGATCCTTCCGCATGATCGCCAACACCCCACTGCCTAACGCGATGGGGGAGATGTCTACGACCTTCTACTTCCAGCCAACTTCTGAGGAATCCACCCAGGTGCAGGTGCAGGTCATGGCGGACGTGAAGATTCCCATCGTGGGTGGCACCCTGGCGAAAAAGCTGCTGGGAAGCTCTGAAGGGACCGTGGATAACGGGCTGGCACGGGTGGTTCGCTTGGATGAGGGTTGGAGTGAGTAGTTCTATATTCTTAGCCACCTGTCTGTTCAACCGGGGGCAAATTTGGGGGTATATAGGGGGTGAACTATACTCACCCCCAAGACATGACGCCTGGTTTGAGTTCTAGCCCCACGGCACTGGAAATTGCAGTCCTAAAGTGCGGTTTTAACTGGCCAGGTACCCCGGTTGAGGAGTGACTACGTGGACCAGCAGCGGCTGCGCGATGACGATGACGTCATTGTTTCTGCACTGAATTCTCTTAAAAACGCCACGGGGATTCCCGTGACAATGTACGCCGCTTGCGGTGATGAGGGGAAGCTGCACATTTCCAAGTGGGTGGGGTTGCGAACTCCGGCGCTCCACAACTTAGAGATTGACCTGGGGTGCGGAGTTGGCGGACGGGTGATGTCCACCCGCCGGCCAGTGGGGGTGTCTGACTACACGCGGGCGAAGTCCATCAGCCATGAGTTTGATCGGCAGGTGCGTGACGAGGGGCTGCATTCCATCGTGGCGATGCCCGTGATCGTCCGCCGCGATATGCGCGGGGTGCTGTATGCAGGCGTGCACTCGCGTGCGCGAATGGGGGACAAGGTGCTGGAGGAGGTCACGATGACCGCCCGGTGCCTGGAGCAGGACTTGGCGATCAACGAAGCCCTGCGTAAGGCGGATTCTGGGCGCTCCGCTTCCGCCGCACCGGCCCCTTCGCCGAAAATTCGCGCGATGAACGGGGCGGAATGGGAGCAGGTTCGCTCTACCCACTCCAAGCTCAGGATGCTGGCCAACCGCGTGGAGGATGATGACCTGCGCCGGGATCTTGAGGTGCTGTGTGACCAGATGGTCTCCCCGGTACGGGTAAAGCAGACCACGAAGCTTTCAGCCCGCGAGCTTGATGTGCTGGCCTGCGTTGCCTTGGGACACACCAATGTGGAGGCTGCGGCTGAAATGGGCATCGGTGCGGAAACGGTCAAGAGCTACCTGCGCAGTGTGATGCGCAAGCTGGGTGCCCACACCCGCTACGAGGCCGTGAATGCCGCGCGGCGCCTTGGCGCGTTGCCCTGACCTTGACTGCGGCTGCGAGCGCAGCTTTAAGCGCCGCCTTCTTATAGGCTTGTCCGTGTGAAGGACAGCTTTGTAGTTAATGGAGGAGCGCGCCTGCAGGGCGCGGTGAAGGTAAGCGGTGCGAAGAATAGCGTGCTGAAGTTGATGTCAGCTGCGCTGTTGGCGGAGGGGACCACAACGCTGACGAACTGCCCGCAGATCGCGGACGTGCCATACATGGCTGACGTGTTGCGTGGCCTGGGCTGTGAGGTGGAGCTCGATGGCTCCACGGTGCATATCACTACGCCGGAGATAGTGGAGTACAACGCGGACTTCGATGCCGTGCGTCAGTTCCGTGCGTCTGTTGCGGTGCTGGGGCCGTTGACTGCCCGCCGGCGCCGTGCCCGGGTGGCTTTGCCCGGTGGTGATGCGATCGGCAGCCGCCCCCTGGATATGCACCAGTCCGGCTTGGAGAAGCTGGGGGCGCGCACCCACATTGAACACGGTTGCGTGGTGGCGGAGGCAGATGAGCTCCGCGGTGCAAACATCAAGCTGGATTTCCCCTCTGTAGGCGCGACCGAGAACATCCTGACCGCTTCTGTGCTGGCGGAGGGCACCACGGTGCTGGATAACGCGGCTAGGGAGCCGGAGATCGTTGACCTGTGCAACATGCTCAATGAGATGGGCGCCCGTGTGGAGGGCGGCGGTTCCAACACGATCACGGTGCATGGTGTGGACAAGCTGAACCCCACGCAGCACGAGGTGGTGGGGGACCGAATTGTTGCCGGTACCTGGGCGTATGCTGCTGCGATGACGCAGGGGGACATCACCGTGGGCGGCATTGACCCGCAGCATCTCCACCTGGTGCTGGAGAAGCTGAAGCTGGCCGGTGCACAGGTGGAGACCTACCCCACGGGCTTCCGCGTGGTGCAGAACTCCACGCCGCAGGCAGTGGATTATCAGACGCTTCCTTTCCCGGGCTTCCCCACGGACCTCCAGCCGATGGCGATTGCACTGTGTGTGGTGAGTGAGGGGATGAGCGTGATTACGGAGAACATTTTCGAGTCTCGTTTCCGTTTCGTGGATGAGATGATGCGTTTGGGCGCGGACGCCAGCATCGACGGCCACCACGTGGTCATCCGCGGGGGGCGCCCCCTTTCTTCCGCACCAGTCTGGAGCTCCGATATTCGCGCCGGCGCCGGGCTGGTGCTGGCGGGCCTGTGCGCCGACGGCCAGACCGAGGTCCACGATGTCTATCACATCGACCGCGGCTACCCGGACTTCCCGGAGCAGCTGAACGCCTTGGGTGCTTCGGTGGAGCGCGTCCAGCGCTAGTAGTTGTTGCCTTTCGTTGTTTTTGGTGCGACGGCGCCACGTTAACCCGCATGAGAGTGCCGGTAGCGTGGCGCCGTTTCCGTTGCTGGAGGGCTGTGGGTGCGTAGTTGTGGTGCCGTGCGAGGCGCGATGGTTGAAGAAGTGCGTGTTGTTTTTGGGTTGTGACCTGCGGGTTTGTGTGTTGTTGGTGGGGTGTGTAGATTTATTCGAGTCAGCGCGACCGACACCGCGAGTGATTACCTGGTTTGCGGGTGA
>DXFZ01000039.1 GCA_019114175.1 Candidatus Corynebacterium gallistercoris | reverse complement strand
TGCGCTTTTCTTCCCCCACCGTGGTGGCAGGCCCGTGGCCAGGCAACACCAGATCATCGTCATCAAACTCCACCGTGAGCTTTTTCAGGCTCAGCAGCATATCCTCCGGAGAGCAGCCGGGCAGGTCAGTTCTGCCCACTCCACCCCGGAACAGCACATCGCCGCCGATGACCAGCCCGCCCACGCGGAACATCACGTGCCCCGGCGAGTGCCCTGGCATGTGGAAAACCTCAAATGTCTCCCCACCCATCTCAATCTCCCCCTCCAGCTCCACGATCTCGCTGGGAACGCCCATGTTCTCCACATCGAACAATTCGGCAAACGGGGAGCCAGCCAGGGATTCCTCGAGGAAGAAGCGATCCAACGGATGCACATGCACCGGCACCCCGAATGCGGCGGCATCGCGGATATGATCGATATGCCCATGGGTCAACACAACTTTCTCCACGGTAAAGTTGCGCTCCTGAGCTTGCGCATTCACCACGTCCCAAGCGCCCATTCCAGGATCGATGACTACTGCTCGTCCCTGGATGGGTGACGCGGGGGAAGCCGGGGTGGCGTCGCCCCCAGAACGATCCACGAGAACATAGCAATTCGTCTCAAATGGCCCAGCCGCGAAAGCAAGAACCTCCGTGGAATCAGGAAGTCCGGGCAAAGAGGAGTTGGAGGAATCAGAGTTCATAGCTCTCCAGCCTAGCGAAATGTGGCAGCACCACTGACAGGAAATCGAAGAATCATAAGGCATAATAGGCAAACACCAGAAGAAAGAGAGGCCACACAGACGTGTCTGATAATCCACACAAGGACATGCCCAACGCCGAGCGCCGAGACAGCGCCATCAAAGAGCTCGAGCATGCCCTGAAATCCCGGGAACGCAAGGCGAAGGCAGCGCCACTAGGTGTTGTCGCGGCGACACTGGCGGTGCTGGTGCTGCTCGTCGGCGGCATTTGGTTCGCTGCAACCTACCAATCCGATGACTCCAGTGACGACGTAGCGCAGAATGATGCTGCAACATCGGAGCAGAATATCGAGCCGGCTGCGTTGCCATCCGGGCCGTCCGAGGCGTACGAGGACACTGTGAGCTGCGAATACGTGGAGGAAGGCGAGCCCTCCAAGCCGGTAGACGCACCCGCTGGGGAGGACATCACCACGTCCGGCACTCGGACTGTGACGCTCACGACCAACAGCGGAGACGTGAAACTGGAGCTGGACAACTCCAAGTCCCCCTGCACCACGAACTCCTTCGAGCACCTGGCGAAGGAAGGGTTCTACAATGACACCATCTGCCACCGCTCCGTGAAATCTGATTCCATGACGATCCTGCAGTGCGGGGACCCCACCGGCAGTGGCACGGGCGGGCCTGGCTACACCTTCGCGGACGAGTACCCCACCAACGGCGTGGATGCAGACCAGGTGGAGCAGCCAGTGACCTACCCGCGCGGAACGCTGGCGATGGCCAACTCCGGCGCGAACACCAATGGCTCCCAGTTCTTCCTGGTTACCCAGGACACCCAGCTGCCACCGAAGTACAACATCTTCGGCACCATCACTGATTCTGGGCTGAAGACCCTGGACACGATTCTGGACAAGGCTCCGGAGGGCGATTCCAAGCCAGAGGAAGAAGTCAAGATCACCAAGGCCACCGTGAACTAGCGCCTCGGCGCTAGCCTCCGGTGGTCACCCGGTAGACGTCAAAGACGCCTTCGACATTTCGCAGCTGGTTCATCGTGTAGCCCAGCTGCTTGGTGTCTGACACCTCGAACGTAAATCGAATGACCGCCACGCGGTCGTGGGACGTGTGAGAGTTCGTGGCCACGATGGGCACCTTTTGCTCAGAGACCACGCGCGTCACCTCTGAGAGCAGGCCGTTGCGGTCTAGCCCCTCAATCTGAATGGTGACCATGAATACGGCGTTGTGGAAGCTGCTTGCCCAGCTGACTTCGATGATGCGCTGGGGCTCCTGATGCAGCTTGTCAGCATTGGTACAGTCCGTGCGGTGGACACTAATTCCGCCGCCCTTGGTGATGAACCCAAAGATCTGGTCACCGGGAACCGGAGTGCAGCACTTCGCGAGCTTCGCGGAGAAGTCCGCTTGGCCCTGCACCAGAATGCCCGAACCATCCCCGCGGCCTTCCTGCGGGGTTTTCGCGTTCTTGCTGGTGGTCTGATGGGTGACGACGGATTCCTCCGCCTCATCTTCACCGCCGAAGTGCTCCAAGAGGAGATGGGTGACGTGGCCGGCTGTCACCTCATTGCGGCCGATCGCCGCGTAGAGCGCATCCACATCCGGATAACGCAGCTCGGAGGCGATGGCCCGCACGGAGTCCCGGGTGAATAGGCGGTGCATGGACACGCCGCCACGCTGCACCTCAGCAGCCAGCATGTCGCGGCCCTTTTCAGAGGCTTCTTCCCTACGCTCCTTCGCGAACCACTGGCGAATCTTAGCCTTGGCGCGGGGAGAGACAACGAACTTTCCCCAGTCCTGGGATGGCCCGGCGTTGTGGTCCTTAGACGTGAAGATCTCTACCTTGTCCCCAGTCTTGAGGGAAGACTCTAAGGCGACCAACTTGCCATTGACCTTGGCGCCGATGCAGCGGTGGCCGACCTCGGTATGCACCGCGTAGGCGAAGTCTACCGGTGTCGCACCAGTCGGCAGCGTGATGGCATCGCCCTTCGGCGTGAACACAAAGATCTGATTGGTGGACAGGTCATAACGCAGAGAGTCGAGGAACTCGTTGGGATCGGCGGCTTCCTTCTGCCAATCCAGCAGCTGGCGCATCCACGCCATCTGATCTACCTCTTGGTTATCCCCACCGTGGGTGCCGCGGGTTTCCTTGTAGCGCCAGTGCGCGGCGATGCCGAATTCTGCGTTGTGGTGCATCTCGTGGGTGCGGATCTGCACTTCCAACGGCTTAGCGTCTGGACCAATGACGGTTGTGTGGAGAGATTTGTACACACCGAAACGGGGTGAGGAGATGTAGTCCTTGAAGCGCCCCGGCATCGGCTGATACAGGGTGTGGATCGCGCCCACAGCGGCGTAACAATCCTTGACGGTGTCCACGAGGATCCGCACGCCAACGAGGTCAAAAATCTCGTCGAAGTCCCGGCCACGCACAATCATCTTTTGGTAAATGGACCAGTAGTGCTTGGGCCTACCCACAACTTCGGCATGCACGCTGGATTTGGACATGGAAAACTCAATGTCCTGCTTCACCTGCGCCAAGTACTGGTCCCGCTTCGGGGCGCGATCTGCCACGAGGCGAACGATTTCCTCATACTTCTTCGGATAGAGGATGGCGAAGGCCAGGTCTTCCAGTTCCCACTTCACCGTCGCCATGCCTAGGCGGTGCGCGAGAGGAGCAATGACCTCCAGGGTCTCCCGGGCCTTCTTCGCCTGCTTCTCCGGCGGGAGGAACTGCATGGTGCGCATGTTGTGCAGGCGGTCAGAAACCTTGATCACCAGCACGCGCGGATCATTGGCCATAGCCACGATCATCTTGCGGATTGTCTCCGCCTCTGCAGCAGAACCCAATACAACCTTGTCTAGCTTGGTGACTCCATCGACCAAGCGGGCGACTTCCTCCCCAAAATCTCGGGTGAGGTCATCGAGGGAATACGCGGTGTCCTCCACCGTGTCATGGAGCAGCGCGGCCACGAGCGTGGTCGTGTCCATGCCAATTTCCGCGGCGATGGTGGCCACAGCCAAGGGGTGCGTGATGTAGGGCTCCCCCGATTTTCTGGTCACTCCCTCATGGAGCCTTTCGGCTGTGGCATAGGCGCGGTTAAGCAAGTCCACGTCCGCTTTGGGGTGGTAGCGCCGGTGGATCGTGATAAGTGGGTTCAGGACCGGGTTAATCTTCGGCTTGCCAGAGCCGGTGAGGCTGCGGGCAATGCGGGCTGCCATCCATAGTGATCCGCGGTCACTGCTCATGAGTTTTCTTCTCCCTCACCGTGGGCCACAACATACAGCGGCAGATCCGTGAACTGATCACGGCCGTGCAGCCCTGCCACTTCCAAGACCACCGCTAGGCCGCACACCGTGGCTCCCGCCTGTTCCAGCAGCTCCCGTGACGCACGCAGTGTGCCACCGGTGGCGAGCACATCATCGATGAGCAAGATCCGCTTGCCCTCGAGCGGAATGGCATTATCGGCCGGGATCTCCAACGCAGCTGAACCGTACTCCAGGTCATACTCTGCGCGGTATACCGGCGGGGGCAGCTTCCCTCCCTTGCGTACAGCCAAAATCCCCACACCCAGCTCATAGGCCACAGCTGAGCCCAAGAGGAAACCGCGGGCGTCCAACCCTCCGATGAGATCTGGTGCAGCGACCCTGCACTGTGCCGCGAGATCCTGGACCACCGCGCGGAACGCAGCGGGGTCCGCAAGCACTGGGGTGAGGTCTTCGAAGACGATCCCCTCCTGCGGGAAATCAGGGACGATGCGCGTCAGTTCCTTCAGCGCCTGCTGAGCGCTGCCGGCATCCGGTGCGCCTGCATGCTCCGGCTCAACGCGCGTCTCGATCTGCGGGGAAGGGTGGGAGGTACTGCTCGTGGAGCTCAACGATGGTGTCCTTCGAAAGTCTTCGTGATGACTATATGTTCTCTAAGCTTAACGGCGATGCTGTGTTTCACATAACAATTTGCCGGTACGCAGGGTGCTTACACAGGATCCTTGGGCCCCGACGTGTGCGACTCCGCAGTCTGATCCTCAGGCGCATCGTTCAGCTCGTGAATGGTGGTCTCAGATTCCACCCAGCGGTCCATGTTCCAGCTCACGCCTCCGTCTCCGGCGTTGTCCACCACGTTGTGCACGTGCTGCTCCACCACCAGAGATCGCGGCTCAGTCGTCAGCGGGATGGTGATGGCCTCGTCGGCCAACTCTTGTTCTGCACGCCGGATATCGTTAAGCTTGGAGCCGATATTCGCATTCGTTGCTGAATTGCGTCCAAAGGCACTACGGGTGTCGAGCAATACGTCATAGTCCTGGCCTAATTGACCGAAGTCATCGGCCGTGACAGGCACATTCTCAATCGTGATCCCAGCGGCGGCACAGCTGTCCTTCACGGCATCCACGATGACCTTGTACCTGCTGGAGGACTCTAGGTAACCAATCCGAATGGTTGCACCCTCCAGCTGCTTCGCCTGTTCCATGTCAACACGCGCGTTGGCCTCTGCGATGTCCGACAATTGCGGCGCCAACGGGTGGGTGGGGTGAACGACCCTGAGGCCGGTCGTCTTCACCGTCACGTCCGAGTGCTTCTTCAACGCCTCGGCGATGGTGCCGCGGTCAATGCAGGCATTGAGCGCTCTGCGCCCTTCGGCACTAGCCAACGGGCCATCGGCCCACAGCCGCAGCGTGTCCACGCGGCTGGAGTCCAGCTTCTCAGACACGTACTCCGGCTCCGTCAGCCCCATGTCTTCTGGGGTCTGCTCAAAGTCCAAGTCCGCCACGGCCAGTTGGTTGTCCTCGGCCAATGCCGAGGCGTCTTTGCTACCCGGCCACATGTGAATCGGGCTTTGAGCCGGCTTGACACCTTTCCATTCCGGATTGGTCTCGAGCACCAGTCCCCCGTCATCCGTCCAGGAGGTAATGCGGTATGGCCCGCTGGTCGGTACCGTCGCTGGATCTGTCCCGTCCACCCTGAACGTTTCCTGCCAAGAGGCACCCAGGGCCTGAAGCGCGCTGGGGTCTCCGGAAGCAAGCACGCTGACCACGTCACTACCATCGCCAAGCCCCTCGGCGTGTTCGAGCACCGTATGCGCCGGCATCACGGTGCCTGCGTTAAACAGCTCCCGGTAGCGGTCCCCGAAGCCTTCCTGGAAATGCACGGCGAATTTCTTGGATCCCGCCACACAGTCGATCGCCGCCACTTGGGAGAATAGCGGCATGTCTGCGCCGAAGAGGTCTGGCCGGGTGCTCGCCGTGTAGGTCAGCAGGTAGTCGTCGCACACCACGGGCGCGCCGTCCGAGTAGGTCGCGTCCTTGTTGATCACATAGTCCACCCGCTTCGGGTCCTCGCCGGAGCGGGTTGCGGTCACTAGGTCGGTGTTGGGCAACAGCTGCTCGTTGGGCCCTGCGATGAAAGCTCCCGGGTACAGGCGCGCGGAGATTTTCACGGCGTCTGTTGCTACTCCGAGGCCCGTCCCAGCATTGGTGGTCACCAGTTCTCCCGGCACCACGTAGCCGAATTGTGGTGGCGGTGCTGCGCCTGGTCGGTCCGCGTCGCTGCTGCATGCAGTCGCTGTCAGCGCGAGGACTCCCATTGCCCCCAGCACCGCGCGCCTTGAATTCGCCTTCACCTGTGTTCTTGCCTCCACATTCGTCGTCAACCCTTTCGCGTCTACATGCCAGGTCGCCAGGATTGCCCGCTGGATCCGAACCGCGGGTCGGTGGCCTCTGTCGCAGGCATCTCGTTGGGGCTGATGATCTTCTTTTTTGGCGACGCCACCTCCGTCTCCTCCGACCCAGCTCCATCGAGGTTGCTGTCAGTGTCAGCTGCCTGGAGTGCGTCGGCATCGTCCTGAGTAGCAGGGTTGGTGCTCAGCTCCCGCGCCTTGAGCACCCGGCGGTCATGATCCTGGTACCGCTTCTGCTTCATCTTGAAGGTAACCAGCAGCGGGGCGGCGAAGAAAATGGAGCTAAAGGTACCGGCGATCACGCCGATGAACTGTACGAGGGCCAAGTCCTTGAGCGTGCCGACCCCCATGATGCCCACGGCCACCACGAGCAGGGAGGCGATGGGCACAGCGGAGAAGATGGAGGTGTTGATGGATCGCATGATCGTCTGGTTGACGGCCAGGTTCGTCTGCTCCGCATACGTTGCCCGCGTGCTGTTGAACAGCCCGGCGGTGTTTTCTTGGATCTTGTCAAAAACCACCACCGTGTCGTACAGCGAGTAGGCAAGGATCGTCAGCAAGCCGATGACCGTTGCTGGGGAGACCTCGAATCCCACGAGGGCGTAGATGCCCGCCACCACTGTGAGGTCAATGATGAGGCAGATGATCGCCGCGAAAGCCATGTCTCGTTCAAGGCGGAAGGTGATGTAAGCGAAGACGATCAGCAGGAACACGCCCAGGGCGAGCAACATGCGCTCGGTGATGGTACTGCCCCAGGATTCTGACACCGTGGAGTCACTAATCGCATCGGCACTGACTTCCCCCGTGCGGTCAGTGGGAGAAAACTCGTTGAACAGCGCGGCCCGCGCCTGCCGGATCTGTTCCTCGCTGAGCCTCTCGGAGGTGATTTCGATGGAACGCGCATCGCCGGAGCCCACGGTCTGGGTGGCCTGCGGTGCCACCCCGGTGGCCTCTTCGAAGATTTCGGCGACGGAGGAGGTGGTCGCTCCCCCAGTCGGCGGCATGCTCATCCTGGTGCCACCTTCGAAGTCGATGCCCAAGGTGAAACCGCGGAACAGGATGGCTCCCACGCATACGACAAGGATGACCGCCAGCGCGGTGTACCACCGGCGGCGCCGCTGGACGATGGGAAAACCGCCGTCCCCGTTGTAGACCTTTGACCAGAAACCCTGGTTCTCATCCGGTGCATCGGATGGTGGCACGGTCAGTGCCTGTGTGGAGTTAGCGGTGGTCATTTGTTGTCCTCCTCGGCAGAGGTTGCAGCCGGGCTGGCGGCACGGGCGGATTTCTTATAGGCGCTGCCCAGGCCGTTCAACCGCGGGTTGGCGAAGAACGGTCGGCGGGAGAGCAGGATGACGAGCGGTGCGGAGACGAGGAACGCCACCACGATGTCGAAGAAGGTGGTCAGCCCCAGGGTGAAGGCAAAGCCCTTGACGTCGCCCACCGCGAGGAAGTACAGGATGAGCGCGGCCATCAGGGAAACTATGTTGCCTGTGATAATGGTCGTCTTGGCGCGCTGCCATGCTCGTGGCACGGCGGAGCGGAAGGTGGAACCGGACTTGATCTCGTCCTTGATGCGCTCGAAGTAGATCACGAAGGAGTCTGCGGTGGTGCCCAAGCCGATGATGAGGCCCGCGATGCCAGCAAGATCAAGGGAGTAGCCAATCCACCGGCCCAGGAGCACTATGGAGCCGTAGACAAGGGTGAAGGCGGCGATGAGGGAGAAGATGGCCACAAAGCCCAGCCCGCGGTAGTACGCCAACGCATAGAGCGCCACGAGGATCAGGCCGATGACGCCGGCCAGGATTCCGGCCTGCAGCGAGGCCTCACCCAGCGATGGGGAGATCGTCGTGGCGGTACCGCCGGTCTCACCGTTTTCACCCACGAAGCTCAAAGGAAGCGCACCATAGCGCAGGTTATTGGCGAGGTCTTTGGCTTCCTGCTCGGTGAAGTCGCCGGTGATCTGTGAGGTCTCGCCCGGGGGTGTTGGGCTCTGAATAACGGGGGCGGAAATGACCTCGGAGTCCAAGGTGATGGCTACCTGCTGGTTGAGCATTTCCTGACCCAGCTGGTACCAGGTTTCTCCACCTGGTGTGGTGTCACCAGTCTTGAACCTAAAAGTGATCGCCATTTGTGCGGTGTTCGGATCCAAACCTCCGGTGATCTGAGAGTTGGTATCGATCATCTCGCCGGTCAGGCGCTGGCCATTGACCTCATCGGTTTCGCCAACCAACAGCGGGGCTGGGCCGAGGGTCATTGGGCCCTGCGGGGAGCACGCCACCAGCGGCTTGGCGGGATCGTCCGCGCCAGCCAGCGGGTCTGGGGTTTCGCAGTTGAGGAGGCTTGCCGCGGCGAATTGCGTATCCGCGTCTTCGCTCTGGCGGTCCGCCTTGAGGATCTCCACTTGCTTGTCGCGGCGCTCCTGTTCCTCTACCGCATCCTTGGGCTTACTAGGAGCCTTGGCGCTGACCTTCAATTCCTTCGGGGGGTTGTCAATGCCCATCTGGGGAAGGGCGCCGACGAGCTGCTTCAACCGTTCGTTGGCGAAGTCAGGCGTGACAATGCCGCCTTCAACCCAGCGGTTAGCCATGTCCTTGGCGACCGTTGGGAATTCCGCGCTAGTTGGGCTCGGCGGCAGGGAGGGGCGGAAGAGCAGCTGGGAAGTCTTGCCCAGGCTGCGCGCCTCCCCGGCGTCCTCACCTGGCACGGTGATGACCAGGTTGTTTCCGTCCACAACCACTTCCGCGCCGGAGACACCCATGCCGTTGACGCGGTTTTCCAGGATGTTGCGGGCCTGACTGAGCTGGTCGCTGGTGGGGTCCTCCCCTTGAGGTACGAGGGTGACGCGGGTGCCACCTTGAAGGTCAATGCCCAGCTTGGGGGCAAAAGACTTGTTTCCCGTGAACATGATGAGGCCAAAGACCAGCACCACGATGAGGAAAAATAGCGCCAGCGCACGCTTGGGCCAGGCAAATCCAGCCGGTCGCGCGGCGCGTCTATTCTTAAGTGCCACAGCAATTCTCCTGGGGCGATCAGTAGGATCGTCGCCGGTTGTAGGGATCAGCTGGGTTCTGACATTGTGTGCTCCCAGCTAAAAACAAACTAACCCCGTGATCCTATAGGGTCACAGGGTCAATTGGGAATATTTAGTTAAACGGGTTGCGGTTCTGCTCTGCACCGGGCTCCTGTGCGGGAGCGTGGGCGGAACCGGCGTCCACGCTGTCCACGGTCTCGTAGATAGCCGCCTTATCCCAGGTAGCTACGGTATTCTTCGCTACCTCGAGGTCCACTGTGGATTCCCCTACTCGGACGACGCGGCCGTGCAGGCCGGAGGTCGTCTTCACGAGCATCCCCTCGCGCACAGACTCCTGGAAGTCACGCAGCTGGCGCATGCGCTGGTTCTGCTTGCGGATCTGGAACAGTGGGAGGCCCACGAAGACCAGAAGGATCAGTACAATAAAGAGAATTTCCATGCCCTTTAGTCTGCCATATCCGTGCTACCGATTGCGCCGGGTGGTGGCACCATGCCGAGGTGTTCCCATGCGGCGGCCGTGGCCACCCGCCCCCGTGGTGTCCGCGAGATCATGCCCGCCCGCACCAGGTAGGGCTCACAGACTTCCTCCACGGTTGATGGTTCTTCGCCCACCGCAAGCGCCAAAGTGTTAACTCCGACCGGCCCGCCACCGTGTCCGCGGACCAGGGCCGTCAGCACCGCACGGTCCAGCCTGTCCAACCCAGATTCATCAACGTCAAACACCACGAGCGCTTCGCGGGCCACCGGCACGGTGATGGCGCCATCGGCGTTGACGTCGGCGAAGTCCCGCACCCGTCGCAGCAGGCGGTTGGCAATGCGCGGGGTGCCGCGCGAGCGGCTCGCAATCTCCGCGGCCGCGTCGCCCGTGATGTCCACGCCGAGGATGCCCGCCGCGCGCGTCACCACCTCCGTGAGATCCGCCGCACTGTAGAACTCCATTTGTGCGGTGAAACCGAAGCGGTCCCGCAGCGGGCCGGTGAGCTTGCCCGCCCGGGTTGTCGCACCCACCAGGGTGAAGGGCGGAATGTCGATGGGGATGGAGGTGGCACCCGGCCCCTTCCCCACGATCACGTCAATGCGGAAGTCCTCCATCGCCATGTACAGCATCTCCTCCGCCGGCCGCGCCATCCGGTGGATCTCGTCGATGAAGAGGACCTCACCCTCCATCAGGTTGGAGAGCATGGCCGCGAGGTCTCCCGCCCGTTCCAGTGCCGGGCCAGAGGTCATGCGTAAGGAGGTTCCTGTTTCCTGGGCAATAATCATCGCCATGGTGGTTTTGCCGAGTCCGGGCGGCCCGGCGAGCAACACATGGTCTGGTGCTACGCCCCGCGCCTTCGCCCCGCCGAGCACCAGGTTGAGCTGCTGGCGCACCTTGGGCTGGCCGATGAACTCGGCGATGGATTTCGGTCGCAGGGAGAGCTCAACGTCCTGATCCCCCGGTATTTTCGCAGAACTGAGTTCCGGGTTCAGCTGGGCGCCTTCCGGCAGCTGGAATTCGGTGCGCTCGACGTGTGCCATGATTGCCTAGACTACCCCACCCATTACCGGGAGCTGCCCAAGTATTTCAGTGCGCTGCGTAGCAACAGTGAGGCGTCCTTGACCACCTCATCGCCCTCGCTCTTGGCCACGGCGGCGATCGTCGCCTGCGCCTTTGTCGCCGTGAATCCCAGTCCTTCGAGAGCCTCTGTAACCTGATCCTGGACGTCTCCCGCGGGTAGGGTCATTTGGGGCGACGTCCCGTCCCCATCAGCGCCCACTGTCTGCTCAGGGGCACTCACGAGTGCCGTGACCTTGTCTTTCAAGTC
The DNA here is from genome assembly GCA_019114175.1 of Candidatus Corynebacterium gallistercoris. Taxonomy (GTDB): domain Bacteria; phylum Actinomycetota; class Actinomycetes; order Mycobacteriales; family Mycobacteriaceae; genus Corynebacterium; species Corynebacterium gallistercoris. Next base: position 4,305 of record DXFZ01000039.1, on the reverse strand, counting down.
CACTGCCATGCGTTCTGCAACGCGCTTGCCTACACCAGGTGCCTTCTGGAGCGTCTTGGTGTCTCCCTGGGAAATCGCTTGGCTCAATCCTTGCGGACTCAAGACGGACAAGATGGCCAACGCGAGCTTAGCCCCCACACCCGAGACAGTCTGCAGCAGCCCGAACATCGCCCTTTCTTCCGCATTGGAGAAAGCGTAGAGGGTGTGCGAATCCTCCCGCACTACCAGTGTTGTGTGGACAAATGCTTCCGCCCCGCGGGGAAGTTCCGCGATGGTGGTGGCGGTCGCGAGGCACTTGTACCCCACCCCGGAGCATTCAATGACCGCGAAATCCAGGCCTTTATCGATGACGGTGCCGCGGAGTGAGGCAATCATGGTTGTCCTTTCATCAGTGCATTCAGTGGCGCCCGCCAGCAATGACACACGGCGAGGGCTAGGGCATCTGCCGCATCAGCTGGCTGCGGGGCTTCCGACAAGCCAAGGATGCGGGTGATCATCTTCGTCATCTGCGCTTTGTCAGCACGCCCGTTTCCGCTAATGGACTTTTTCACTTCGCTGGGCGTGTACATGTGCACGGGGATGCCACGCTTGGCCGCAGCGAGCATGAGCACTCCGGAAGCGTGCGCAGTGTTCATAACGGTGGACACGTTTGACCGTTCAAAAACGCGCTCAAGTGCCACGACATTCGGCTGGTATTCATCCATCCACTCCTCCACGGCCTCGGAGAGTTGCAACAAGCGCGGAGCTAGGTCTTCGTGCGCGGGAGTCCGAGCCACGCCCACCGCGATGGGCAGAACCGCTCTTCCGCGACCTGCTTGGACCACGGACAATCCGCAGCGGGTCAGCCCTGGGTCGATACCCATCACCCGTAGGCCCGTGAGTGACCGCGGGCCGAGGGTTCGTGACGGTGGTGTGGGTGCCATAACACGAACCAATATAGCACGTTTGTTTGGCAGCGATGCCATTCGGCGCGTCCGGCCGCTGTCCCGTAGCGTAGACGGCATGACTCCACACAAGCTCTATTCGACGGTCGCCCTCGCCGAAACCATCACATGGGCGCTCTTGTTGGGTTCCATGGCGCTCAAGTACTCGGGAATCACCGAGGCCACCATGCCCATTGCGGGCGGCCTACACGGTTTCACGTTCTTAAGCTTCTGCGTGGCCACAATGCTCATTTGGGTCAACAACCGGTGGAGCGTCGGCCACGGCATTATCGGCTTGGCCAGCTCCATCATTCCCTTTGCCACGATTCCGTGGGAGCGGCACGCGGAGAACAAAAACCTGCTGCAGCAGCAGTGGCGCTTCGGCGCCGGATCCACGGAAGAGCCCAACACCTTCCCCGATAAGGTGCTGGCCCTAGTGCTCACCAAGCCCCTCCTCGCGCTGGTGATAGCAATTGTGGTGATCAGCGTTGTGTTTGTGATCCTGCTTTCCCTCGGCTCCCCCGCCGAGTGGTTCTAGCCTTCTAACTCAGCCAAGACGTCTTCACTGACATCCATGTTGGTGAAGACGTTTTGTACGTCATCGGACTCCTCCAACGCATCGATGAGGTTGAAAACCTTCTTCGCCGTCGAGGCATCTGCCGGCACCTCCATGGATGCCCGGAAATCAGGCTCAATGGAGTCATACTCAATCCCTGCCTCACGCAGCGCATCACGCACGGCGTTCATGTCAGAGGACTCGCACACAACCTCAAACTTCTCGCCCAGGTCATTGACCTCCTCGGCGCCTGCTTCCAGCACGGCCATGAGGATATCGTCCTCGGTGTAATCACCCTTATCCAGAATGGCCACTCCCTTGCGGGTGAACATGTAGGACACGCTGCCAGCGTCCGCCATGTTCCCGCCATTCTTATTCATCGCGGTACGCACGTCCGTCGCCGCACGATTGCGGTTGTCAGTGAGGCACTCGATGAGCATGGCCACGCCATTGGGGCCATAGCCTTCATACATCAGGGTTTCCCAGTCAGCACCGCCAGCTTCCTCCCCAGAGCCACGCTTGCGAGCGCGCTCGATATTGTCATTGGGAACACTGGACTTCTTTGCCTTGGTGATCGCATCCTGCAGCGTTGGGTTAGCGGACGGATCCCCGCCGCCAGTGCGCGCTGCAACCTCGATGTTCTTCACCAGCTTGGCAAATTCCTTGCCACGCTTGGCATCGTTGGCTGCCTTCTTGTGCTTGGTAGTTGCCCATTTAGAGTGGCCGGCCATGATCCTCTTTCACATTCGGATTGTTGGTAGTCAATACTTACGTCTGTTTGTTCAGCTTCCCAGCCAGTCTACCGGTTATCGATCAGACCGATGAAATACTCGTGGAGTCTCAGGTCCTCGGTGAGCTCTGGGTGGAAACTGCAGCCCATCACGTTTCCCTGCTGCACTGCCACCACGGTGTCATCGCTTAAGGACGACAGAACGGTGACGCCGTCGCCTACAGATTCAACCTGCGGCGCACGGATAAAGACCGCCTCAACGTCCTCAGCAACCCCCTCCACCGGAAGCCGAGTTTCGAAGCTCTCCTTCTGGCGGCCGAAGGCGTTCCGGCGAACGGTGATATCGAGAGCGCCAAAACTGAACGCATCCGGCCGCGTATCGACGACGTTTTCGGCGAGCATAATCAACCCCGCGCACGTCCCGAACGCCGGGAGCCCACCCTCGAGCGCGTCGCTGAGGGGGTCGATGAGCCCGCCTAGGCGCAACAGCTTGGACATCGTCGTGGACTCCCCGCCGGGGAAAATGATCCCGTCCAGGCCCGGCACGTGATCCGGCTTACGCACCAGACGCGCAGTATGGCCAAGGCGCTCCACCGCGGCGGCATGCTCCGCAAAGCCGCCCTGAACAGCAAGAATGCCGATTGTCTTGTTTTCTGACATGTGTCTTTCTTAAGAGTCCTTCATGGGAACGCGCTGGGCACCCTCGCGCAGGCTACGCGTCAGGCCCTCCTGGGTCACCACGGCCACCAAGTCACCGGCCTGGTTGAAAATCCGGCCGTGGGTGAGGGCGCGGCCCGCGTGCGCCGAGGGCGAGATCTGGTCATACAGCAGCCATTCATCCGCGCGGAAAGGCCGCAAGAACCACATGGCATGATCCAAGCTGGCTTCTTGCACTTCCACATCCTGGTGCGGAACCAGCGCGGAGGAGAGCAGCGTCATGTCTGACATGTAGGCCAAAGTGCAGACATGCAAGGTGTCATCATCCGGCAAGCGATGCTTGGTGCGGAACCACACCACCTGTTGAGACGCGGTGAACTTATTGTGTTCAAACTGATCGGAAGGCACGATGCGCACATCCCAGTCCGTCCACTCCTGCACCAAGGGCTGAAACGCCCGGGACGGGGAGGAATCCATGGGAGCTACGGACTCCGGATCGGGCACCGCACGCATCGCATCAGAGTGTTCCGGCCCCTGATCCTCACGAATGTGGAAGCTGGCCTGCATGCTGAAAATGGCCTGACCGTTTTGAACGGCCTTGACTGAGCGGGAGACAAATGAACGCCCATCCCGCACGCGATCCACGAGGAATACCGTGGGAATATCCGGATTTCCGGGGGCAACGAAGTAGCCGTGGAGGGAGTGCACGGAGTACTCCTCAGATACGGTCTTCGTGGCAGCAACCAACGCCTGGGCTGCAACTTCCCCCCCCGTAGGTCCGCGCCAGGCGGGAGGGAATCTCCCGTCCCCGGAAAATATCGCGGTCAATGGTCTCTAGGTCCAGGACATCGAAGATCCTCAACTGGGATTGCTCAGTCATAGCCAGTCCCCCTGTGCGCTACCAGCCGCGCTCTTCCAGGCGGTGGTGCTGCGGGATCTCATCAACGTTGAGACCCACCATGGCCTCGCCGAGACCACGGGAGACCTTCGCGATTTCTGCGGGGTCATCGTAGTTCTGTGTTGCCTGCACAATCGCCTTGGCGCGCTGCTCCGGGTTACCGGACTTGAAGATGCCGGAGCCCACGAAAACGCCCTCGGCACCCAGCTGCATCATCATCGCGGCGTCAGCGGGAGTAGCGATACCGCCGGCTGTGAACAGCACAACTGGCAGCTTGCCCTTCGCGGCAACCTCACGCACCAGCTCATAGGGAGCCTGGAGCTCCTTGGCTGCCACGTACAGCTCGTCTTCGGCCATGGAGCGCAGCTTGTTGATCTCGGCACGGATGGTGCGCATGTGGGTCACGGCGTTGGAGACGTCACCGGTGCCTGCCTCACCCTTGGAGCGGATCATCGCTGCACCCTCATTGATACGGCGCAGTGCCTCTCCCAGGTTGGTGGCACCACACACGAAGGGGACGGTGAAATCGAACTTGTCGATG
>DXFZ01000038.1 GCA_019114175.1 Candidatus Corynebacterium gallistercoris | reverse complement strand
CGCCGTTGGGGCCTAGGAGGGCGACGGTCTGGCCGGTGGGGATGCTTATGGAGAGGCTTTGCAGGGCGTGCACCTGCCCAAAGGACTTGGATAGGTCGTGGGTGACGATTGCTTGGTTCATGGCTCTTATGCAACCCGCCAGTGGGTGGGGGCACGTAGGCCGTCGGTCAGGAGATGGGCATGACATTTGTCAGGAGTCCTGTTGCGCGGGGGGTTGTCGCAGCGGGGATATAGAGTGTGTGGCATGAACTTTGATCCGCAGCGCATGCTGAGCTTTGACCTGGAAACGACCGGAAGAAACCCCAAGACCGCACGCATCGTCACCAGCGCCATGGTGACCATTAATGGCAAGAATAAACATGAGTTGGAGCTGCTGGCTGACCCCGGCGTTCCAATCCCTGAGGAGGCCACAGCCGTCCATGGCATTAGCACCGCCTATGCCCAGGAGCACGGGCAAGATCACGGCGAGGTCTTAGCGGAGACCATCCGCCGTATCCGGCAGGCCTGGGATGCCGGGGCAACGCTTGTTGTGTACAACGCGGCCTACGACCTCACCGTGCTGCGGAGCTTGGATCCCAGCTTTAGCGTGGACGGGCCAGTGTTTGATCCTTATGTGGTCGACCGTGCCAAGGATCAATACCGCAAGGGTAAGCGCACCTTGGAGCTGGTGTGTGAGCACTACGGCGTGCCCCTGGATAATGCTCACGAGGCCACGGCGGATGCCGTGGCGGCGGCGCGGGTGGCGTGGAAGCTGGCGAAGAAATATCCCGATCTAACAGAAATGAGCAGCGATGAGCTCATGATGGCCCAGGCGCGCTGGCACTATGACGCGCAAAGCAGTTTGCAGGAATACTTCACCAACCAGGGCAAGGATGTCCAAGTGAACACGGAGTGGCCGGTCCACTAGTGCATGAGGTGGCGTGCACTAGGATTAGTGCCATGTCTGTGACCGGCGCTGAGTATTTGAAGAAGATCGTGGCCGCCCCCGTGTACCGGGCGGCCATTCACACGCCCCTGGAGGCCATGGAGCGGCTATCCCAGCGCATTGGGAACGAGGTGCTGATTAAGCGCGAAGACCTGCAGCCGGTGCACAGTTTCAAGATCCGCGGCGCGTTCAACCGGATGGCGCAGCTCAGCGAGGACGAACGCCGGAGGGGAGTGGTGGCCGCTTCGGCGGGAAACCACGCTCAGGGCGTAGCGCTGTCTGGCCGAGAGCTGGGGATCCGCACTGTCATTGTCATGCCGGTGACCACACCGAGCATCAAAATTGACGCGGTGACCGGCTTCGGTGGCGAGGTGCTGTTGCACGGCGGGAACTTCGATGAGGCCAAGGCCAAAGCCATGCAACTGGCCAACGTGGAGGGGATGGTGTGGGTCGCCCCCTTCGATGACGAGGCAGTGATCGCGGGGCAGGGGACGATCGGGCTGGAAATCTTCCAGGCACGGCCGGATGTGGACCGCGTGTTTGTGCCGGTGGGTGGCGGCGGAATCGCCGCCGGAGTGGTGGTGCTGCTCAAGGAGCTAAACCCTGGGATCCGAGTGATCGGCGTGGAACCGGAAGAGTCCGCGTGCCTGTCCGCCGCGATGAAGGCGGGGGAGCCGGTGGAGTTGGATCACGTGAGCCTCTATGCCGAGGGCGTGGCGGTGAAGAAGATCGGGGAAGAAACATTCCGCATCTGCCAGGAGTTTTTGGATGAGGTCATCACCGTCTCCAGCGATGAGATCAGCGCCGCTATCAAGGACATCTTCGATGACACCCGCGCCATCGGGGAGCCCGCTGGTGCCGTGGCGCTGGCGGGACTGAAGCGGTATGCGGCGGAACGGGACGTGCGCGGCGAAACGCTGGTGCACGTGCTCTCTGGCGCCAATGTGAACTTCCACAGCCTGCGGTACGTCTCCGAACGCGCGGAACTCGGCGAGGGCGGGGAGGGTATCTTCGGCGTGACCATCCCCGAGCAAAAGGGCGCCTTCCTGGACTTCTACAGCATCCTAGGCGGCCGCTCCGTGACGGAGTTTAGCTACCGCGTGGGGGAGCCCGGCCAGCCGGCCCGGATCTTCGTGGGTGTGAAGCTCAAGGGAGACGAGCGCCACGAGATCGCCGAGGATCTTCGGCAGGCCGGGTACGGCGTGGTGGATCTCTCCGAGGACGAGGTCGCCAAGGAGCACGTCCGCTACATGATCGGCGGGCAGCCGCCAGTGGACGTGCAGGAAAACACCTTCGCCTTCGAGTTCCCAGAACACCCCGGCGCTCTCAAGCGCTTCCTTGAGGTGCTGGGGACACGCTGGAACTGTACTGCCTTCCACTACCGCAGTTTCGGGCTGGATTACGGGCGCGTGCTGGCGGCGTTTGAGGACGTGGACATCGAATTCCAGGCGCACCTCAGTGAGTTGGGCTACCACGCCACCGATGTCAGCGATAGCCCCTCGTACAAGTTCTTCATGACCCGCTAGGCACTAAGCGCTGAAGAAGGCGCCCACGATCGTGCCCAGCTGGCGCAGGTGCTCGACCTCTGCCAGCAGGAAGTCCGGGCCCCCTGGACGGCCCACGATGAGAACGAGGCTGGTGCCTGCGATGGGCGTCGCTGCCAAAGAGGAATCCATGACCGTCCAGTTCTCAGGAACCCAGGTGTCACGCTCCGGGTTGAGGACACGAGTGGAATCCACGAGGACGGCGTCATATTCCTGGCCATCGTCTTCCGGGGCGGCGGCGGAGGCAGCCACGCGGTGAGTGCGCGGCTCGGAATCCAACACCACGGCCCATCCAGAAGACATGGTCTTCGGCAGCTTCTCCATCATGATCTCCAGCGCCTCATCCCGGCGGTGACGCTTGTCCGCCACGCCGGCCAGCATCTGCACCTGGCCGCGGCGGTCCACGGTGCCGGAGTAGGGGCGGATCGAATCCACGTAGAAGCCCTCGAGCTCCTGGGTGGCCGTGATGAGGGAATCGGGAAGGTGCCCGCTGGGGAGGGCGATGATGATGTCATCAATCACGGCCCCATCCGTGTCATTGCCCACGATGTCCACCCCGCGGATATCCCCACCCACGGTGCCCAGCGCCATGGCCAGCAGGCCAAGGGAGCCGGGGAGATCGGGCATACGGACACGCATAAGGAAGGACATGCTCACAATCATAGCCTGAACCCCTCGCTGCCCCGGGGTGTGGGTGCGACTAGAGTGGTGGGCATGTCTGAGATTTCGCGCGAAGATGTTGCCCACTGGGCTAAGTTGGCTCGCCTAGATTTGAGCGATGCCGAGCTGAACGAATACGCCCAGCAGATCGACGGGATCGTGGACCGCGTTGCCGCGATCCGCGAGGTAGATACGGAGGGTGTGGAGCCCTTGAGTCACCCCACCCAAAACGTTGACGGGGCAGTATCCGTGATGCGGGAAGACGTGGTGATCCCCAGCCTCACGGCGGAACAAGCCCTCGACCAGGCGCCGCGCCAATCAGAGCAGCGCTTCGAAGTGCCGCAGATTCTGAGCGACTAGAGCAACTAGAAACTCTGAGCGACGAGAACCCTAGGAGACACACAATGAGCAACTTTGTTGTTGGCGCGCGCGATGATGCCGATTACACCACGTGGACTGCGGCCGAGCTCGCGGAGAAGATCCACGCCAAGGAGATCAGCTCCGCCGAGGTCACCCAGGCCCACCTAGACCGCATCGAGAAGGTCGATGGCGAGATCAACGCCTTCCTTCACGTGGGTGGGGATGAAGCCCTAGCCGCCGCCACCGCGGTAGACAACGCCCTGGCCAACGGGGAGCAGCCCACCAGCCCCCTCGCTGGAGTTCCGCTGGCGCTGAAGGATGTGTTCACCACCACGGACGCCCCGACCACCTGCGCGTCCAAGATGCTGGAGGGCTACATGAGCCCCTACGATGCCACGGTCACCCTGCGTCTGCGCGCGGCCGGCATCCCCATCCTGGGCAAGACGAACATGGATGAGTTCGCCATGGGCTCCTCCACGGAAAACTCCGCCTACGGGCCCACGCGGAACCCCTACGACCTGGAGCGCACACCCGGCGGATCGGGCGGCGGCTCCTCCGCAGCCCTGGCAGCGGGCATGGCTCCCCTGGCCATCGGTACCGATACTGGCGGCTCCATCCGGCAGCCCGCAGCCCTGACCAACACCGTGGGCGTGAAGCCCACCTATGGCACCGTTTCCCGCTACGGCCTCGTGGCCTGTGCGTCATCCCTGGACCAGGGCGGCCCCACCGCCCGGACCGTGCTGGATACCGCTTTGCTGCATGAGGTCATCGCCGGCCACGATGCCAATGACTCCACTAGCTCCAGCCGTCCCGTCGCGCCGGTCGTGGACGCGGCCAAAGCCGGGGCGAACGGGGACCTGAGCGGCATGAAGCTCGGTGTAGTCAAGCAATTCCAGCGCACCGAAGCATTCCAGCCCGGCGTGCTCGAGGCCTACAATGCCAACCTGCAGCAGCTGCAGGATCAGGGCGCGGAGCTGGTGGAAGTGGACTGCCCCAACTTTGACCACGCCATCAACGCGTACTACTTGATCCTGCCCTGCGAGGTTAGCTCCAACCTGGCCCGCTTCGATGGCATGCGCTACGGCCAGCGCAAGGGCGACGATGGCACCCGCTCCGCGGATCAGGTCATGAGCCTCACCCGGGCCGAGGGCTTCGGCCCGGAGGTGAAGCGCCGCATCATGCTCGGCACCTACGCGCTGTCCGTTGGCTACTACGATGCCTACTACCTGCAGGCCCAGCGCGTGCGCAACCTCATCGCGCAGGACTTCGCC
>DXFZ01000037.1 GCA_019114175.1 Candidatus Corynebacterium gallistercoris | reverse complement strand
GATGTTGCAGGATGCCCAGCGCACCTCAGCTCCGAGCGCCACGAGTGTTTCGATGAGCACCGCTGTCTGGACTGTCATGTGGATGGCGCCGGCGATGCGCGCCCCGCGGAGCGGCTGCTCCTCGGCGTATTCACGGCGTAGTTCCATCAGGCCCGGCATTTCGTGTTCCGCCAGGCGGATCTGATGGCGGCCGGATTCCGCCAGGTGCAGGTCTGCGACCTTAAATTCGAGGTCACCGGCGCGGTCAATGCTCAACTCAGCCATGGGTTTTTCGTGTTCTCCTTCGAGATGGATGACGAGGTTCGTTTGTTGCCCCAAGTCTATAGTCCTGGGGTTGCCCTGGAGTATTAGTGCTAGCTCAGAGCTTCAACAAAGGTCTCCAACCCTTCCGCGTCCTCGCTATCGTCCATCTGTTCCGCCCTGCGCTCGTGCTCCTTGTACAGGAGTTGGAGGGCGAGTTCTTGCAGGCCGCCTTCCACCTCACCGATATGCTGGCGGATGAACGGGTGATCGTCTGCCACGGTGGCTGCGCTGTAGGGTGCGCCGGCCCAGATCGCTGCGATGGTGGCTGCGCACAACCCATTGCTGTATTCACCGCTGGAGATGGCCGCGTGGTGTAGTGCTGTATTTATCGCATCTTCGAGGGCTTCTTCGAGGTCCCTATCGTCCAAGTCATTCAATTCATCGAGGAAATCCGTGTTGTCTTCGTCACCAAATACGGTTTCATCCCAGTTGCTCATGGCTGCTCCCTTCGCGCGGTCGCCGGTGTTTCCTTAACCAAACTCTAGTGCCGTTTCCCCGTCCTGGTCGAGAGGCTTTTTGTATTTATTTTGTGCGACGCCCCCACGGCGGTTCATTTATCACTTTCTTAGGGTAAATGTGGGAGAATTCTTTGGCTGCGCCGGTAGTCAGGGGTTTAATCACCTGATAGTGTGATCCGTACATCGTAACCAAATTGTTATCTAAAGAGGAGGCCTGCTGTGCAAGAGCAAGGGTTTGCCAAGCGTTTTGTGGCAGGCTTTGCCGTCATCGGCCTCCTCCTCGCCGTCATCATCGGCGTGTGGACGTGGCAGAGCACGAGCCAGGAGGGCTCGCCCCGCAAGGCCACGTCTGCGGCGGATAGCACCATGGAAAGGTCTGTTTCCATCAGCACCCGCACAACGGCCAGCAGCTCACCGAAGGCGGAGGAGGATCGGGTGGATCCGGTCAATCCCACCACGCGCGGGTCGGAGCCAAGCACGTCTGTGGTGAATATTGCCCCGTTAGGTGAGGATCCTTATCTTCCACCGAACACCTGGGATGGCACCCAGTCTGGGCTCCTTTCCCCGGCGATTCCCACAAGCACAGTGATTGCGGACGCCATAGGTGAGGGTTCACAGTCCGCGGCGCCCGGCACGTCTCTGACTCAGACGACGAGCGCTGGCACGAGCACCAGCGAGCCGAACGAACCCGCTTCCGGTATGGCTCGCCCCAGCGATAACCCGGGTACGTCTTCAGGAGCTAACCCAGGCCTCCCGGATATCACCCATCTGCTCCCGGCCCTGCCAGGAGCTGGCGTGACGCCTCCGAAGGGCAGCAGCGCGAACGGCCCCACGGACACCACCGCGGATTCCCACCGCCGCTAGCACTGACCGCTAGCTGGTGTCCGCGGTGGCGGCAAACGCCACGGTTTCTGCGGCGAGGTCCACTGCAACGGGTTCCTCGCTGGCTGCAACCCATACCGCCTGGGTGGGGGCGAGTTCCTCCGCTGCGTCTCCGGCCTGCTGAGTGCAGCTCACGCTACCGGACACGCACAGCACGATAGCGGGACCCGCCACGGTATCCCCACTGTGCAGGCGGCGCAGCTCAAACTCGGGCGCTGGGGTGTGGTACACGCCGAACTCATCGGGTTCAAAACTGGGATCATCCAGTGGGGCGCACTGCACCACGTGCATGAGCTCAGGCACGTCCATGTGCTTGGTGGTCAGCCCGCCGCGCAGCACGTTGTCTGAGTTCGCCATGATCTCCACGCCGAGCCCCCGCAGGTATGCGTGCAGCTGGCCGGCGTCTAGGTAGAGCGCCTGGCCGGGTTGCAGCTCCACGATGTTGAGCAGCATCGCGCACAGCACCCCGGAATCCCCGGGGTGCTGTGCGGCGAGCTCCACCACGGTGGCCGCAGCCGTGCGGATCCACGCGGGATGATCTGCCCCGGTCTCACACAGTTCCTCACACCGGCGCACGAGTGACTGCAGGGTCCTGGAGAGCACCTCGTTGGGCAGGGTGATCCAGGTGGTCAGCACCGAGCGCAGGTCTGCCGCGTCATCCCCGCTGCCGAGCATGGCGCGGTGTCCGCGGAGCTCGGCCACGTCCAGCACGTCCAGCAGCTCCGCGACTTCACTGACGGGCCGGAAGCCGGCAAGGGCAGAGAACTCAGTGACGGCCACAAGGAGCTCCGGCTTGTGGTTGTCATCCTTGTAGTTGCGGTGGAACGCATCGAGGGCGATACCTTGCCCGTTCTCCCGCGCGTAGCCTTCTTCAGCCTGTGCCTTCGTTGGGTGGGCCTGGATGGACAGGGCCTTATCCGCCGCCAGAATCTTCAGCAGGAAGGGTAGCTCCGCGCTGCTCCCCAACTGCTCCTGTGGGTGGGCGGCGATGAGTTCAGCAAGGTTTTTGTCTGCGCCGACAACTGGGCTCGGCGCACCCGGATGCGCACCGAACCACATTTCCGCCTCGGGGTGGTCAGCTGGGCTGGATTCTCCCCGCAGGCGGGCGATGGCCGTGCGGGATCCCCAGGCATAGTTGCGGATGGTTCCTTCAATGCGTTGCATAGGTGTCTTACAATCAGCCGTTCTCAGTTAGGCGCGAATGATGCTGAGAGCTTCATCAACGATGGCGCGCACCTCGTCATCGGTAGGAGCCTCCACGTTGAGGCGCAACAGCGGCTCCGTGTTGGAGGCACGGACGTTGAGCCAGGAGCCGTCCTTGAGTTCAATGGTCACGCCATCGAGCCGGTCCACGGAGTCCGTGCGGTCCGCGAAGGCCTCCACCACCGCTTCGGTACGGCCGGCCTGATCCTCAACCTCGGAGTTGATCTCGCCGGAAGCCTGGTACAGCTCGTACTTCTTCTTCAGCTCGCTCAGGGGCAGGTCTTGCCCACCCAGGGTGTTGAGGACGTGCAGCGCAGCGAGCATGCCGGAATCCGCGTTGAAGAAGTCGCTGAAGTAGTAGTGGGCGGAGTGTTCACCGCCGAAGATGGCGCCGTGCTCGGCCATCTCTGCCTTGATGAAGGAGTGGCCCACGCGGGTCTGCTGCGGAACCCCTCCCCATTCCCGCACCAGCTCTGGGACGGACTTGGAGGTGATGAGGTTGTGGATGATCGTCGCCCCTGGGTTGGACTCCAAGTAGGTTTCAGCGATCATCGCACAGATGGTGGATGGGGAGACCGCCTGGCCCAGCTCGTCGACGATGAAGCAGCGGTCTGCGTCCCCATCAAAGGCGATGCCCAGGTCCGCGCCGGTGGACACCGTGAACTCCTGCAGGTCCACCAGGTTCTTGGGGTCTAGCGGGTTGGCCTCATGGTTCGGGAAGTTGCCATCCAGCTCAAAGTACAGCTGCTCAAGCTCCACCGGCAGGTGCTCAAAAACGGCGGGGACGGTGAGGCCGCCCATGCCGTTACCTGCGTCTACCGCGACCTTGAGTGGCCGGATGTCCAGCGGAACCAACTTGTTGAGGTAGGCCGCGTAGTCGTCCAGCACGTTGTCTTCGGTGTTGGTACCCGCCGGGCCAACGTACTCGGGGATGCCGCTGACGAGTTCTTCGGAGATGCGGGCCAGGCCGGTCTGCTGCCCCACGGGGCGGGCTCCGGCGCGGCACAACTTAATTCCGTTGTACTTCGCTGGGTTGTGGGACGCGGTGAACATTGCCCCGGGGCAGTCCTTCACCCCGGAGGCGTAGTAAAGCTCGTCCGTGCTCGTCAGGCCGAGGTAGACGGTGTCCAGCCCTTGTGCGTTCACTCCGGAGATGAACGCTTGGGCCAACTGTGGGGATGAGTCCCTCATGTCGTGGCCCACTACCACGGTGGTTGAGCCTTCCTCGCGCATGAGGCGGCCGAAGCTCGCACCGACGTCCCGGACAAACTCCGGGCTGATGAACCCAGGCCCCTCGCCCACCACGCCACGGACATCGTAGGCTTTGATGGCTGCTGCCACGTCTGCTGGGGAATGAGACGGCATGAATGGTTCCTTTGCTTGTTAGTTATTGGTGTCCCGGACTGCGCGCAAATGCCGTTGCGGGCTGCGCGTCGGCAAGTTCTTGCGGGAAGGGTGGTGCCCTGTGGGCGCCGGTGTGTCCATTTTACGGATTATTTTTTTCGCCGGTACATTCTCTTCGCGCGGTTCCGGTTCTGTGGAGTCCTGCGCCTGAGCTACCGCCTGTGCCAGGGCCATCAATTCCTCGTCGTCCGCGTCGAAGGAATCGTAGTAGGCGTCTGCTGGTTCGTCGATGACGTTGAGCTCCCACCCCATCGGGACCGTCGTGCGCCGGGCGTGGTCTGCACACAGGTCCCAGCGGTGCGGGTCCTTGTGGATGTGCAGTGGCCCTACGGTGGCGACCTGCTGGGCATAGTCGTACGTCAGCGTGGCCACCGCAGGGTTGGGGCAGCCGGGGCGAGAGCAGGGTCGGTTGACAGTCACGCGCATTAGTTTAGCCCCACCGGGGACTCACGTTGAAGCTCGGCGGAGACATGGCATGTCGGAGCCCTATGCGGTGGCTGGGGCGGTCTACCATGATCCCTATGAGCTTTCAGGCACGGATGCGCCAAGACCGGCGCGGGAGAGGGATGCGGGGGATCTTTCTACCGGACGTGCCCCGGTACAAGACCCGCTCTCAGGCTTTCGATGCTGCGGTGATTGACGCGTTTGAGCCCATCTTGACGCGTTTCAAGGACGAGCTCGCCGCCGTGGATGTTGCGGTGGACATCGTGCCCCGCATGCGGCTGGAGGCTGGTTTTCGGCAGTGGCCGGATGACGTGGTGGCCTTTGGCCAGGTGCCGGTGGGCCGCCTTGTCCCGGCCGGGGTCGATCACGCCGGGCAGCCCACGCGCCCGCGGATCATCGTGTTTCGCCGCCCCATCGAGTCCCGAGTGACGAGCCGGATGGAGCTGGTGGATATGCTCCGCTACACCCTCGTCCGGCTCGTTGCGGTGTATCTCAACGTCAGCCCCGAGGTGATTGATCCGGCCTTTAGTTGGGATTAAAGGTTGGAGCTAGCCCAGTCGCTTTTTGAGGCGACGGCGCTCACGCTCAGACAACCCACCCCAGATACCGAACCTTTCGTCATGCTCGAGAGCGAATTCCAGGCACTCATCCCGAACACCGCAGGCTTGGCAGATACGCTTTGCCTCGCGCGTGGAGCCACCCTTTTCAGGGAAGAATGCCTCCGGATCCGTTTGCGCGCACAGAGCCTGCTCTTGCCAGTCCTGCTCTACGGCGTCGAAAAGCAGGTCAAAATCCTGAGTCAGGTCAAAAAGGTTCTGCTTGCGGGGGTTTGTTTCCACGTGTCCTTCCCGCGCATGCGCTGCGGATCCATCAGCAACGAGACCACGGAAGGCAGTTTCTGCGGACTTATCCACTGTGGTCTCCTTTACGTTCTTTCAAGCTCTAGGGCGAGTGGGCGGGGTCTGTATCTACCAAATTTTTTGGCTACAGCAAGATTACACACCGGTAATTACACTGCGTCAAGCTTTGGCCAAATCCCTTGAGTCACAGCAATTAACAACCGTCACATTCATCACCTACGCAACATTTGGATTTTCTGCGGCCCTTCCTCCCAACCACGACATATCCCCCGCTGACCCCCATGCAACCACAACATATGGGCATATTTCTCAACTTCTGGTTCATACACCACAAGATGTTGTGAAAATTCTGGGAATTTTTCAGCCCCGCCCCTCCCCGGGGCGGTGCCGGGGCGATACTAGATATCTGAAGAGAACCTCAGCCCGCCATCCGGCAGCTGCACACCGGGCCACACCCGAGCCCCGCCCTGCAGCTCACACCGGGCGCCGACCACAGCGCCTTCGCCCACGACACAGTCGATGAGGTGAGCACGCGCGCCGATGCGAGCCCCTGCCGCGATGACGCACCGCTCCACGGTGGCACCGGCCTCAATGTGAACCCCGTCAAAGATCACTGACGCATCCACACGGGCACCGGCGCCGATCTCCGCACCCCGGCCAATGACCGTGCCGCCGAGCAGCAGAGCCCCGCCAGCCACAGCACTGGAGTCATCGATGAGCGCTTCGCCGTTGCGCCCCTCCAGCAGAGGGGAAGGCGCGATCCCGCGAACCAGGTCACTGGATCCGCGCACAAAGTCACCCGGGGTGCCCATGTCACGCCAGTAGGACTGGTCCACATGCCCAAACACGCGGGCACCCCGCTCCAGGAGCCCGGGGAATACTTCCCGCTCCACGCTGACCACCCGGCCCGCCGGGATCTGCTCAATCACGGATTTGTTGAACACATAGGTGCCGGCGTTGATTTGATCCGTGGGAGGATCCTCGGTCTTCTCCAAGAAGGCACTGACCCTGCCCTCCTCATCGGTGGGCACGCAACCGAAGGCACGAGGGTCAGACACACGCAACAGATGGAGCGTCACGTCCGCGTCCTGCTGCGCGTGCGTCTCCAGCACAGCCTGCAGGTCCGTGCCACCCAGCACGTCCCCGTTGAAGACCATCGCGCGTTCATAGCGCAGGTGATCCAACACATTGCGGATGCCGCCGCCGGTGCCGAGGGGCTCGTCCTCCACGACGTATTCGATCTCCAGGCCGAGCTCGGAACCATCCCCGAAGTGTTCTTCAAACACCTCCGCCTTGAAGGACGTGCCCAAAACCACGTGGGTCATACCCGCGGCCTTAATCCGGCCCAGCAGGTGCTCCAAAAACGGGCGCCCTGCCACCGGGAGCATGGGCTTCGGGATCGTGTTGGTCAACGGCCGCAAGCGGGTACCTTTTCCACCCACCAAAATCACAGCATCAGTCTGCGCGGCCAGGTCAGCCTTGTTCACTTCAGTCATAGTCTCTAATCCTTCACGTGTTCTTCTAGGTTGTCCTACCGCGTCGCCAGCCGCACCGCCAGCGCGCCACGCGCCTTTAATCCGATTTTCAGCAGCCAGCGCACCGGCGCGTTCTTCCATCCAGGTAGCCGGTCCGCTTGGAACAGGTAGGCGCTATCGTGATGCGCCTTCAGCACAATTTCCGGATGCTTACCCGCCGCGTGCCCCTTGGCATGGCGGATCGTGGCAGCCGGGGCGAAGATGTTGAGCCACCCGATTCTCCCCAGCCGGTCGCCCAGGTCAACATCCTCCATGTACATGAAGTAGCGCTCATCAAACCCACCGATGGACGCGAAGGCATCCCACCGCAGAAGCAGGCAGGAACCACTGAGCCAACCCGCGGCACGCTCCGATTCCATGTCAGTGTCATCCAGATAGCGCTTGGTCCACGGGTTCTTCGGCCACACCGCGCCCAGCAGTGCGTGGCCAATGCCGGAACCCAGCTCCGGCACCGCACGGGCCGAGGGGTAGATAGAGCCATCGGCCTCCACGATCTTCGGGCCTACCGCTCCGGCCCGCGGGTGGCGGCGCGCTGCCGCTAGCATCTCATCGACCGCCCCTGGGCTAAAGACCACGTCCGGGTTGGCAATGATGAAGTATTCCGCATCAATCTCACCGGCTTCCCGCGCCTTCCGCAGTTGGCGCGCGCCCAAGTTCATGGCGGCGCCGTAGCCAATGTTCCCTCCGGAATAGCGCAGCTCCACCCCCGGTCCCACCGCGGCCTCGGGGGCACCGTCCGTGGAACCGTTATCCACCATCAGCACACGGGCTCCCTGCTGGCTCGCCGCTGGCACGGAATCCAGGAATTCCCGCAGGTAGGTACCTGGCGAGTACGTCACGGTAATGATTGCAATGGGCGCCATGGGCAGTCACACTACCGCAGCATGGCCGCCAAACTTTCCTGCCACGCTGGAGGGGGCGTCAAACCAACCTTCTCCCACTCACAGAGATCCAGTGCAGTGTTTGCGGGGCGCGGCGCTCGGGTGGGGTAATCGCTGGTGGACACCGGGCTCACCCGGTCCGGGTCATGCCCCGCCAGAGAAAAGACTTCCCGGGCGAACCCATACCAGGTGGTCACATCCCCGCCGCCGGCGAAGTGCAGCCTCGGCGGCATCTCCTGCCCCTCCGCCAGGTGCTCAGCCAGTTCCAGCAGCCCGCCCGCCAGCACCTCCGCGCTAGTAGGCCGGCCGTATTGATCGTCCACCACCCCGGGATCCACGCCCCGGTCAGCCAGGTCAAGCATCGTGGTCACGAAGTCCCGCCCCGGCTCATTCGGCCCGGAGTACACCCAGGAGGTCCGCACAACGTGGCCACCGTATCCGACCGTACCTACCTCCCCAGCGTATTTGGTCCTGCCGTACCAGTTCACGGGGTTGACCGCCGCATCAACAGGGTTGAGCTGCCCCTCCGGCAGCGTCCCGTCAAACACGTAATCCGTGGACACGTGAATGAAGGGCACCCCTGCAGCCTGGCACTGCTGCGCAAGCCTTCCCGGCGCGGAGGCATTGACCGCGAAGAGCTCGTCCTGCCGATCCGGGTACTCGGCCTCGTCCACGGCGGTGAAAGCGGCCACATTCACCACAACGGGATTTTCCAGGGTGGCTGGGGGTGGCGTCGCCGAAAAAAGAAAAAAATCCCCCGCAAGATCAAGATCTGCGCGCCCCAGGCCAATCGCATCGGGGCACGCCCGCATCAACGCGCGGCCTACCTGGCCACCTGAACCAACGACAATCACATTCACCATCACAGTGTTTCACATAGCTTTGCGCGGAGGAAAGGGCGTAAAGTATGCCCGTATAGTTTGTCCGCCCACCACCCCACGAAGAAGTACATGACAGAGGAACACCGCGAACGCCGGAGCCGCCGCGCAGAGCCGCGCAACTCCCGCCATATCCAAGCCGCACCCACCGGCCCTGAAGCTAAGCAAAAGGGCTCCCGCGTGGCACGTGGCGCCGTGGCGGCTGTCTCCGCGCTGGCTCTCGGCGTCATGGGCGCGGGCTACTTCGCGGTCGGGGATCTCAACGACGAGTTGGCACAAGCAGACAATCTCAACCTCGGCGAGCAGACCGATGGCGCGGTGGACATACTGCTGGTGGGCGTGGACTCCCGCACGGACGCCCACGGCAACCCCTTGAGCCAGGAGGAGATTGACATGCTCCGGGCGGGCGAGGAAGAGGTCACCAACACGGACACGATGATCCTCATCCGCGTGCCCAGCGATGGCTCCTCCGCCACCGCCGTGTCCCTGCCGCGCGATACGTACGTCAAGACCCCGGACCAGGGCAACATGAAGCTCAACGGCGTCTATGGCACCGCGAAGTTTGAGAAGTCCCAGGAGCTGGAGCAGGAGGGCGTCACGGATCCGGCGCAGGTGGAGCACCAATCCACGGAGGTTGGCCGGCAGGCGCTCATCGCCACGGTTGCCGACCTCACGGGCATCACCGTGGACCACTACGCGGAAGTCGGCCTGCTGGGGTTCGTGCTGCTCACGGACGCTGTCGGCGGCGTGGACGTGTGCCTCAACGAGCCGGTCAATGAGCCACTCTCCGGCGCCAACTTCCCCGCGGGCTACCAGACCCTCAACGGCGCGGACGCGCTGAGCTTCGTGCGCCAGCGCCACCAGCTGCCCCGCGGTGACCTGGACCGCATCACCCGCCAGCAGGCCTACATGGCCTCCCTGGCGAACCACATCTTGTCCTCGAAGACCCTCACGGATCCCGGCGCGATCTCCCGCCTCAACAGTGCCGTGCAGCGCTCCGTTGTCTTGGATGAAGGCTGGGACGTCATGAGCATGGCCACCCAGATGCAGAACCTCGCCGGCGGTGACGTGAGCTTCCAAACGATCCCAGTGACCAGCATTGATGGCACGGGCGATTACGGCGAGTCCGTGGTGACGGTGGACATCAACCAGGTCCACAATTTTTTCCAGAACCTACTCGGGGAAGAGGGCACCGCCCACGGCGAGGGCGAGACCACCGAGTCCGCCGATCCCAACGCGCCCATCGAGGACTACAGCGCCAGCGAGTACACCGTCAACGTGTTCAACGCCAGCGACCTGCCCGGCCTCGCCGCCCGCGTCTCTGGCCTGACCACGGGCTATGGCTACAAGGCCGGGGAGGTCGGCAACCACAATGAGACCGGAGTGTCCGAGTCCCAGGTGAACGCGAAGGACCCCAATGACCCCGCCGCCCGTGCCCTGGCCCGCCAGCTCGGTGGCCTGCAGGTGGTGGAGGATTCCTCGCTGAAGGACAAGGAACTCTCCGTCACCTTGTCCGGCACGTATTCTGGCCCCGGCATCTTCGAGGTCACCGCTCCCCTGCAGGATCCGAATAGCCCGAACGTGGGCACGCTCACGGAGGGAATGAAGGACCTCGATGGTGATGGCGTGCCGGATGACACCGCGGGCGCCGAATCTGAGCCTGACTCCACTGGCACTACTGATGCCGCTGGCTCCAGCGAGACCGTGGTCGGCACCCCTGGCACGGGCGAGGGCGTGGAGGACCCGGTGGGCACCATCGATGCCGGCAGCAACGCCCCCATGTGCGTGAACTAGCCGCTAGGCTTGGGCGGCATGGACGTTATTTCTGACCCGCTGGCCATTGACCCTGCGAGCCCCCGCCTGACCACCTACACCGATGCCGGGCGGATGGAGCTATCCGCCCAGACGCTGGGCAATTGGGTCGCCAAGGTGGCGAACTTGCTGGTAGAGGCCGGTGCACAGCCGGGCGATGAGGCTGTCTTGGAGTGCGCTCCGGGGTGGCAGCCGGCGGCCATTGCGTTCGGTTGCTGGCGGGTGGGGGTTGAACTTGTTTCTGGGGGCGACGCCACCTCGCCGTCATTCGCCTTCGTCGATACTCCGGAGCTGGCCGATGAGTGCGAGGCCGATGAGATCTACATGGTGTCCAGGGACGCTTTCGGCCGCGGCATTGAGGAGTCCGGGGGCAGGGTGGACTTCGGCGTGGAGGATTTCAGCCCCACGGTGCGCACCCAGCCTGACGCCTACACGGGCCCCGTGGTCTCCGGCCAGGCGCTGGTGCGCGTGGGTGGCGAAGAGATCCACCGCGAAGACCTGAAAGCCGCCGGCGAGCGAGTGCTCACCGGCGGCTGGGATGATGTGGCGGGCATGGCCCGCGCCCTGGCCCCCATCTTCGCGGGTGGATCCGTGGTGGTGACCACAGATACGTCCCCGGAGCGAGTGGCAGAGATTGCGGCGGAGGAGAACACCACCGCCACGGTGGTGTAGTTACTTCACGTCGCGTGATTCGTTGACGTAGAACGCCGCTGCCATGAGCAGGCCGGTCCACAGCGCGAGGATGATCCCTGAGGTGGCCGAGCCGTGCGTTGCCGCGGCGAGCTCTGGGTTTATCAACCAGAACATATTGGTCACTGGCAGGTAGGGAACCACGAATTCACCGAGGAATCGGCTGAAGGTTGGCAGGATTTGCTCCACCACCATCCACACCAGCGGAAGGCATACTGCGCCTGCGGTGGAGGGGATGATGACGCCGAGGGAGGATCCGATGAGGCTGAGCATCGCGGCGATCGCCACGAGCCACACCAGGACGCTGCCATAGTCAAAGTTCAAGGGTTGTGGCGCGATGGTCAGGATCGCCAGGGCCGCGGCGATGCCCACCACGACCGTCACCACGGAGAGCAGCACATTAACCACCATGGACGCGGCCAGCTGCGACCAGCGGGCCTTGATCACGAGGAAGCTCTGCGCGTGCAGGTTGTGGTTCCGAGCGCTGGATACGCGCACCGCGGACAGGCACACGATCACCAGCAGTGCCGGCAGGGAGCCCAGCAGTACCGAGGTCACTGAGACGAAGGGCTCCTCCCAGCCGAACTCGCCCAGGTAGTAGCTGAGCAGGAACAGCGAGGGCACGCTGATGAATACGAAGGCGAAGCCCAACATGACCCACGTGCCGACGAGTGAGCGGGTGCGGATCCACTCTGAGTTGATGATGTTCAGCATGTTAAGCGTGTCCTCCCGTGCGGTATTCCACCGCGTTGCTGGTGGCGTGCAGGAACTTCTGCTCCAACCCTTGGCGCTGGGTCTGCATCTGCAGCACGATGGCGCCGGTATCGCGGGCCAGCTCGCCGAGTGTGCGGGCAAGGTCTTCCGGCGCCATCTCTGCACTCACATCCATCACGCCCTGAGGATGCGCCTGAATGGAGAGCTCGGGTTGAGACGCGGCGGCGTCGTAGAAAGAAGCAGGATCAACCACCTGAATGTGCACCGTGGCGGTGCCACCGGCGAGGAACTCCTCCATGGTGTGCTCACCCAGCAGGTGGCCGCGGCCGATGAGAACCAGCCGGTCTGCGGTGAGCTCCATCTCGTGCAACAGGTGGGAGCTGACCAGCACGGCCTTGCCTTCTGCGGCGGAGTTGCGGATGAGCGTGCGCATCCAGTACACGCCCTCTGGATCTAGGCCGTTGACGGGCTCGTCCAGGATGAGGTGCTTCGGATCCCCCAGCAGGGCGATGGCCAGGCCGAGGCGCTGCTTCATGCCGAGGGAGAAGCTCTTGATCTTCCTACCAGCCACGTGGCTGAGCCCCACGAGTTCTAGGCAATCGTTGGCGCGCTCAAGGCTGATGCCGGCGGCGGTGGCGATGGAGTTGATGTGGGTCCGCGCCGAGTGATTGGGGATGTACCACGTGGGCTCCAGCAGGGCGCCGACCATGGAGGACCGATCATTTCCGTACTCCTCCAGATCCTTGCCATCGAAGGTGGCGTGGCCCTCGTCGGGGGTATCGAGGCCGAGGATGCACCGCATGGCGGTGGACTTGCCGGAGCCGTTGGGGCCCACGAAGCCGGTGACCTGCCCGTCCGGGACGGTGAAGGTCAGCCCGTGGAGCACCTGGGCGGACCCGTAGCTCTTGGAGAGGTTGTCAATGGTGATCATGGAATCCAGTCTTTCATACCTAGAACGTGGCTGGTTATTGCACGTCGCGGGTGGCGTTCGACCACAGACCGGCGGCGACGGTGGCGATGAGCCAGCCCACAAGAACCAGGACTGCGGCAGAGCCGGAGGCCGCGTGCGGGTGGACGTCCACGCCGTAGGAGAGATTGGTGAGGATACTGTTGGGCATGATCGCGGCGAGGGGCCGCAGCACGGAGATGCTATTGGCGGCGGTCTGCAGCAGTGGCTCCACAACCAGCATCAGCAGAATCGGCAGGGCGATGCCCGCCACCTGGGAGCGCAGCAGTGCAGTGATGCCCACGGCCGCCATGACCAGCAGCGGGAAGGTCACCAGAGAGGTGGTGAGGTACTGCTGTTCCAGGCCGAAGCCCATGTTGACGCCCAGCACGCTGGCCGCGCCCACGGCCAGGGCGACTCCCAGCAGCAGCGTGCCCAGGGTGTAGAAGGCCAGCACGATCATCTTGGCGACGAGCCAGTTCATCCGGTGGGACTGGGTGAGGAAGGCCTGGGCATTCATGCGGTTCTTGATCTCCCCGCCGGTGAAGCTTGCGGCCATGATGATGACGATCATCTGGAAGATCGGGGCGCCCAGCAACAGGTCTGACCACCCGGTGGGGGTGTCTGAGGGCTGGTCCAACAGGCCCTTGAGCACGACGGGGCCGTACAGGGCACCGGTGAGGAGGATGGCGTAGATCAGCGTGGAACGCACGCTGGCGAGCTTGGTGAATTCTGATTTGAGAGCGTTCATGGGTATGGCCTTTCTGGGGCTTGGGTGCTGGTTGGGGTTAGCTGACGGTGGAGTACTCTTGCGCGTCCGCCGTGGCGGCCAGGAAGCGCTGCTCCAGGTTCTGCGTTTCGGTGCGCAGTTCGGTGACGGGCACCTGCATGTCCAGGGCGATGCGGGCCACGATGGCGCGGATCTCGCGTTCGGACGCCCCTTCCGGCACGGCCAGGCTGAGCTGCCCACCGGCGACCTCCAGGACCTCTACCCCGGCGGCGCTCAGGCGCTGCTGGAGCTGCTGTGCCTGCTGCGGCTGGGCTGTTTCCACGATGACGCTGGTGCCGCCGGCCAGGAACTCCTCCATCGTGTACTCCCCGATGAGCTGGCCCTTGCCGATGACGACCAGGCGGTCAGCGGTCTGCTGCATCTCGCTGAGCAGGTGAGAACTGACCAGCACGGAGCGTCCTTCGGCCGCCAGGCCACGGATCTTCTTGCGCATCCAGAGCACGCCTTCCGGGTCCAGGCCGTTGACCGGCTCGTCCAGGATGAGGTGCTTGGGGTCGCCCAGCAGCGCGCCGGCCAGTCCCAGGCGTTGCTTCATGCCGAGGCTGTACCCGCCAACCTTCTTGTCACCGGCCTCGCCCAAACCCACGGCCTCCAGGCACTCTTCCACCCGGGAGTCCCGGATTCCCGCGCCCCGCGCCAGCACCTGCAGGTGGCTGCGGCCGCTGCGGGAGGGGTTGAACCAGCTTGCTTCCAGCAGCGCGCCCACGTGGGATGCCTTGTCCCGCAGCCCGGCGAACTCCGCGCCGTCCACGAGCGCCTGGCCGGTGGTGGGCTTGTCCAAGCCGAGCATGCAGCGCATCGTCGTGGATTTACCCGCGCCGTTGGGGCCCAGGAAGCCGGTGACTTGGCCGTCCGGGACGGTGAAGCTGAGGTTGGTGATTGCTTGCTTTCCTGCGTACCTCTTGCCGAGGTTGTCAACTGTGATCATGGTGTCCATCTTGGCTGGTCGCACGGGGTTGGCACATCGGTCTGTGGGTTGATTTGTCGCTCTCATCCCTGGGTATGAGGTCCCTTTTTGGGGGCGACGGCACCGCGCATGTTCGATAAAAGTGAACACCAGTTTTAACCTGGTGGATTTCTTTGCAGGTAAGAACTTGACATGATGAATTATACATACTATTCTTAAGCGCAAGACTTCACCACAGTCGGGGAAATGAAAAACTCTAGGGGACACAATGAGTGAAAACTCATCATCACCAGGCAATTCATCAAGTTCGGAAGATCATAGCAGCGGGTGCGGACAACCCTGTTGGGTGACTGCTGACACCACATGCCCCGTGGCTGCCGTGCAGCGGGACATTGTCCGGGCGCATGTGGCGCGGTGGGAGCTCGTGAGACCGGAGGATGAGGACTACGTTCCAGATACCGCCACGGCGCTAGCAGCCAAATTGTCCATTACGCCATTCGCGGCAACGCAGCTTGTGACCCAGTCATGGCTGCTAGCGCGCTGGCCGGGGCTGCACGCGCTGTTCAAGAGCGCAGCAATACCCATCAAGCACATGGAGACGGTGCTAGACCTCACGGAGGGGGTGGACGCTGAGAACCGGGGTGCCGTCGAAAAAGAAATAATTGACCTCCTCACGCCGAATCACTACCTGCAGCAACTGCCAAGCGTGCGGAGCATTACCTACCGGATCAAGAAGATCATTGAGCGGATTCAGCCAAACGCGCGGCCGCTGGGGGACGGGGAGGAGAAGAGGGAGGGAAACACCATCGGGCATGCGGGGCCGGAGATCAGCTTTGACCAGCGCGAGGAAAGCCGCACCAAAATTTTCATCGGTCTTCCCAAGGCGGATGGGATCGTGTTTGAGAAGGCGATCAAGACCATCGCGGATACGCATGACTGCACCTTGCCGGAGGCGCTGATGATCCTCGTGGAGGGCAAGGTGAACGTGCAGGTCACGCTCAACCTGTACAAGAACACCGCCGACCCGACGGAGGATATTTTCGCCGAGGGGTCCTGGATCCCGAAGGCGGCCGGCGAGAAGTGGATGCAGCAGGTCGGCCACCTGGCGGCGCCGGGGTATGCGGAATCCGCTGGCTACCAGCCCTCCTATGCCATCAAGGCGGCTGTTGTGGGCCGGGACGGCGGGTGCCGGGCACCAGGCTGCAGCGCCCCACCGTTTCGGTGCGACGTTGACCACGTGGCCCGCTACAACCACGATGACCCCGCGGCAGGTGGTCCGACGAACACGGACAACCTGCACCTGTTGTGCCGCTACCACCACCGGTTAAAGACCGCGGGTGTGCTGGACGTGGAGCTCCGCCCGGACGGAACGGAATGCTGGACCTCGGTGGGTGACGGGCATAAGACCATCACCACACCCTACGGGCCACTCGGCAGGGAGACCTTTGAGAGGCGGCACGTGCGGCGAACCACCGCACTCCACCTGCACAACGAGGAGGAACTAGGAATCTAAGAGCTGCTCCCCGGTCACCAGGCCGTGCCGGAAGGCATACAGCACGGCGTGGACGCGGTCCCGGGAGTCCGTCTTCATCAGCACGCGGCCGACGTGCGTCTTCACCGTAGGCAAAGAGATGTAGAGCTCATCTGCGATCTCCTGGTTGCTACGACCGAGAGCCATGAGCACAAGGATCTCCTTCTCCCGCGGCGTCAGCGGCACGTCTACCTCCGGCGGGAGCGTAGGTGCGGCCTGCATCTGGCGCACCTGTTTGAGCAGCCTCGCGGTGGAGGTGGGGCTGATGACCGCCGCGGACTCCCCCACCGTCCGCACCGCGTCGATGAGCTCCTCCGGGTCAGCATCCTTCAGCAGGAACCCGCTGGCGCCGGCCTCCACGGAGCCCAGCACGTAATTGTCCGTGTCGAAGGTGGTGAGCACCACCACCTTTGTCTCCGGGTGATCTTTGAGGATCTGGCGGGTGGCGGTGATGCCGTCCATGACCGGCATCTGCACGTCCATGAGGATGATGTCCACCGGCTGCGCGGCGGCCAACTCACACGCCTGCGCACCATCGGCGGCCTCCCAGACCACGGACATGTCATCCTGCGAATCCAGCACCATCGCAAAACCAGCGCGGACCAGCTGCTGGTCATCGGCCAAGCCAACCGTGATCATCCTTTAGCCTTTCTTACAGGGAATCGTGGCGGTCACATTCCACCCCCCAGGGTAAACGGAGGACCCACCCCAGCGGCTCGTGCCTCCCACCATCCGCACGCGCTCCCTAATGCCGGTCAGCCCGCGGCCGGAGCCCTCCAACTGATGCTCCCCCGGCGCGTTATCCACCCGGACCGTCAGCGCGTCCGCGCCCCACTCCATGCGCACCGAGGCATCCACGGAGCCCGCGTGCTTGAGCACGTTCGTCAGGGACTCCTGCACGATGCGGTAGACCGTCAGGTCTCGAATCTCATCCAGCTGCTGCGGCTCCCCCTCCACCTCCAGCTGAACGCGCACGCCATTGCGCTGCGCATCTCTCACCAATTCGGGGATCCCGGCCACGCCAGGTGTGATGCTGGTGGAGCGGGGATCGGTGGTGGCGTCGCCATGTAAAACAGAAAGCAACCCACGCATCTGGGTGAGAGCATCCCGACCCCGCGTCGCAATGGTCTCCAGCGCCTCGATGGCCTTCTCCGGATCCTTGCGCCCCGCGTAGCGGCCGCCGTCCGCCTGCGCGATCACCGCGGTGAGGGAGTGCGCCACGATGTCATGCATCTCGCGGGCGATGCGGTTACGTTCGCTCACGGTGGCAAGCTCGGCGCGGGCCACCCAGGCCTCCAGCTCCTCCTGCTTGCGCAGGCTGCCCCGGCCCCACAGCCACATCATTCCGATGGATAGCGCCACCAGCAGCGCTGCCACCAGCGCGAAGAGCCACACTTCCGGGGCAAGGAAGAAATCCCTCACGGACTGGGGCAGGTCTTGAGGCACGTCCGGATCGGAAGTAGCGTGCACCACCGTGTTAAACAGAACCAGCCACAACAGCGCGGCGTAGCTGCCTCCCAACAACACCGCCAACCACCAGCGCCTGCCCACCCGCACGTTGGCGGAAAGGAAGTAGGCCTCGTAACACACCACGATGTAACCAAGGGGGAGAACCATCAGTGCAGAAGAGGCCACCAGAGCCAGGAATAGCCCCACCACAACACCACCACGTTCCGGGCGCCACTGTTGGTAGAGCACACCCACCGCCACCCCCGCTGCACCGATACCGTAGACCCATATTTGCCATGGCCATGCGGAGCTGTAAGAAACAGCCGGACCAATGCCGATCGGGAACGGCATGAGAAGCACAAGCACCACCAGGGCGATCCAGCGGTTGGTGTGTTTCCACCAGGGTGAGTTCATAACTACCCAGACTAAGCGCAACCAGTCCCGTGGCCATCAGCCTCACGTATGATATTGCGCATGGCAGACGTGAAGTTCCAGAATGTTGAGATCCGCTACCCCGGCGCGGACAAGCCCACCGTGACAGATATGAACCTGCACATCGCCGATGGCGAATTCCTGGTGCTCGTGGGCCCTTCCGGCTGCGGCAAGTCCACCACGCTGCGGGCGCTGGCCGGGCTGGAGGACATATCCGGCGGGTCGATTCACATTGGGGACAAGGACGTCACGGGCACGGAGCCGAAGGAGAGGGACATCGCCATGGTGTTCCAGGACTACGCGCTCTACCCCCACATGTCCGTGCGGGAGAACATGGGCTTTGCCCTGCAGGTGGCCAAGCGCCCCAAGAAGGAGATCGCTGAACGCGTGCAGCGAGCGGCGGAGATCCTGGGCCTGGAGGAGTTCCTGGACCGCAAGCCAAAGGACCTGTCCGGCGGTCAGCGCCAGCGCGTGGCAATGGGCCGGGCGATTGTGCGCGAGCCGCAGGTGTTCTTGATGGATGAGCCGCTCTCCAACCTCGATGCGAAACTGCGCGTGCAGACGCGCGCACAGATCGTGCAGCTGCAGCAGAACCTGGGCGTGACCACGGTATACGTGAC
>DXFZ01000036.1 GCA_019114175.1 Candidatus Corynebacterium gallistercoris | reverse complement strand
GCCGGGCGTGCCTTGGTGTTCTTCCGCACGGCGCACCGCCTCCAACTCTTCTCTAATGCTTTCAAGGCCCACATGGCCTTCAACTCTACAAACGAGTGAAGACCCTAGGTGGAAAATCTTCCGCCTAGGGTCTTCACGTGCTGTGCGCCCGGAGGGATTCGAACCCCCAACCTTCTGATCCGTAGTCAGATGCTCTATCCGTTGAGCTACGGGCGCAGCCATCACAAGCGCTTGGGCTGCTTGCAACGAAGAGCTACATTACACGCCCCGTGCCGAACTGAACAAATCCGCAGGTCACCCACGCTTACCGCCTCAACTGACTCCCTCCACTCCCATTCCTCTCCCTTTCCCCTCCCTCCACTTCCGGTTCCCCTCCCTCCTCTTCCTCTCCCTCCCGCCACGGCGCCCCCGCACCTAACGGCGGAAAAGATTGTTCCTAAAATATACGAAAACGGGCTTGAGCGTATATTTTAGGAACAATCTTTTTGGAGGTGCCACGGAGAAACGGCACGGAAGCCCGCGCCGAAGCATTGCGCGCGAATACCCCAGGCAGATTCACCGTCTACCTGGGGTTTCACACTGTGCGCCCGGAGGGATTCGAACCCCCAACCTTCTGATCCGTAGTCAGATGCTCTATCCGTTGAGCTACGGGCGCAGGTAACTCCGACAGAACGCAGCCACGCCGAGCACATTCCCAGCGGACCACCACAGGCGCACCACACGCCCCACAACACTGTCCGCGGCTGTTGATCCCGAAACCTCACCACAAGTCATCGGGCAGCTTTTTGGGCAGCTCTGGCGCTGACACTGCGTCCTGTCGAAGCTGCGGAGGCGACAGGATTTGAACCTGCGGTCCCTTGCGGGACAACTCCTTAGCAGGGAGCCCCATTCGGCCGCTCTGGCACGCCTCCTCAGCAAAGTTTTTAGGCACTTTTGGGTACCCAAAACTCGACCGGCTTTAGCCTACACACCCCACAACCACCCAGCAAAATCCACCACCCCCAGCCAGGCGCCTCTACTAGTGTTAAGCACTATGGTTCGTTCAGATCTCGCCTCCCTGCCCGCCTATGTTCCCGGCGCGTCCATCGATAATGCCCTCAAGCTGGCCTCCAACGAGGCCACGCACGCCCCGCTGCCCTCTGTGCTCGAGGTGATCCAGGAAGCCGCCACAGGTCTCAACCGTTACCCGGATATGGGCGCCTTTCAGCTGCGCACGGCCTTTGCCGCGTGGATGAACGCCCAGGCAGCACAGGCGGTACAGGCAGGGCAGCCAGCACAAGAAGCTCAAGAGGCCCAAGAAGCGCAACCCACGCTGAACCTCACGGCGGACAACATCGCCGTCGGCAACGGCTCCTCCGCCCTCTGCCAGCAGCTCATTCAAGCCACCTGCTCCCACGGCGATGAGGTGCTGTTCGCCTGGCGTTCCTTTGAGGCCTACCCCATCCTCACCCGCATCGCCGGGGCAACCCCCGTGCAGGTCCCCCTCACTGAGAACCTGCGCCATGACCTCCCCGCCATGGCTGCGGCCATCACTGACCGCACCCAGCTGATCTTCGTGTGCAACCCGAACAACCCCACCGGCACCACCATCACCGCGCAAGAGTTCGCAGACTTCATGAGCGAAGTACCCGAACGTGTCACGGTGGTGCTCGATGAGGCCTACGTGGAATACAACCAAGCGCCTGACCAGCCCAGCCTCCTCCAGGCCCTCACCCAGTACACCAACGTGGCCGTGTGCCGCACGTTCTCCAAGGCATACGGCCTGGCCGGCCTCCGCCTGGGATACATGGCGGGCCAGCCGGAGCTCATCCAGGCGGTGAACAAGGTGGGGGTGCCGTTCGGCGTGAACGCCATCGCCCAAGCCGCAGGGCTAGCCAGCCTAGAGCCGGAGGCGGAGGCGGAGCTCACTCAACGCGTCAAGCTAACCATCAAACAAAGATCGCGCCTCACACAGTGGCTCCAACAGAATACTGACTGGCCCGTCTGTGAGTCGGAGGCGAACTTTGTGTGGGTTGGCGTCGCCACCAAAGCAACCGAACTAGACGCGGCGCTGAAGAAAGAAGGTATCGTGACCCGCCGCTTCGCCGGCGAAGGAGTCCGCATCACCGTCACGGATGAAAAAGAAACGGACCGCCTATTGGCGGCCCTAGAAAGAGTGCTCGGCAGCTAAAGCTAGCCCAGCTACGCCAGCTACAGCACCAGCCCGAAGACCGGAACCACCAGCAGGAACGTCACGGCGGTGGTGAGGAACACGGCGATGACGTTCAGCCACAGGCCGCCCTTGACCATCTCGCCGATGGTGACGTAACCGGAACCGTAAGCGATGGCGTTCGGCGGGGTAGCCACCGGCAGCATGAACGCGCACGTGGCGGAGAGGGCCACCGGCACCACCAGCAGCAGCACGTTGATGTCCGCCTGCGCGGTCAGGCCGATACCCACGGCCACGCCGCCCATGATCGGCAGGAACGCGGCGGCGGTGGCGGTGTTGGAGGTGAACTCCGTCAGCACCAGAATCAGGGCGGCCACGCAGAACACCAGCACCACCAGTGGCAGTGCCTCCAGGCCGCGGGCCATCTCACCGATCCACAGGGACAGGCCCGTGGTGGAGAACATGGAGGATAGCGCCAGGCCACCGCCGAAGAGCAGCAGCACGTCCCACGGCAGCGCCTTGGTGTGCTCCCAGTCCATGACGCGGGTGCCCTTCTTCTCCACGGGGATGATGTACATGAGCAGGGCGGCAGTCATGGCGATGGCGGCGTCCGCGATCTTGATGTCCCAGTTAAACCACTTGGTCATGAGCGGGATGAAGATCCAGGACAGGGCCGCGCCCAGGAAGATCAGTCCAGCGGTCAGCTCTGCGCGGGAGATGGAGCCCATGCCATCCAGCTCCTTGCGGATGAGCTCACGGCCGCCGGGGATCTCGTCCATCTCCGGCTTGAAGACGGTCACCAGGACCAGCCACGCCACCACGGTGAACACAACCGCCAGGGGCACGCCCACCTTCATCCAGTCGAAGAAGCCGATGGCGATGTCATGGGTGGAGTCCATGTAGGCCACCATCAGGGTGTTCGGCGGGGTGCCGATGATGGTACCCAAGGAGCCGATGGACGCGGAGTACGCGATGGCCAGCATCAGGGCGGTGGCGAACTTCTTCTGGTTGCCGAACCCGCCCACAATGTCCGCGGTGAGCTTCAGCACGGACATGCCGATGGGCAGCATCACCACGGCGGTGGCGGTGTTGGAGACCCACATGGACAAAAACCCGGTGGCCACCATGAAGCCCAGGATCAGCTGCTTGGGCTTGGTGCCGATCATCAGCACCACGGAGAGCGCCAGGCGGCGGTGCAGGTTCCAGCGCTGCATGCCGAGCGCCAGGATGAACCCGCCCATGAACAGGAAGATGGTGGGTTCTGCGTAGGAGCCGGAGACATCCCCAAAGCCCACGATCTGCGCGATCGGGAACACCACCAGCGGCACCAGTGCGGTGGCGGCCAGCGGGATCGCTTCTGTCATCCACCATGCGCCCATGAGCACGGCCACGGCGGCGGTCATGCGCATGCCGCCTTGGGTGAACGGGCCGTTTTCGTGGTCCGGGTAGGCACCATTTACGAGGTCCGCGGCGTTGGTTGGGAAGATCAGGTACACCAGCACGCCCAGGATAATGCCGGCGATGAGGCCGCGCATGCGGCGCCGGTTGAGGCGGCGGTCATTGGATTCTTGGTCTTCTGCACTGGCTGTGGCGTGCAGCTGACCGACTGTGTCCGTCATGAGTTTCTCCTCTAATTGTCAGTCTGCTTGCCAGCATATGCCCCCAACCTATTGCCAAAGAAACTTATAGGGTGTGTTGAAGTTGTATTCATCCCCCCTGCGGTTCCCCCCGGTTTTTTAGGGGGCGACGCCACCTCCCTCCTCCCCGCCCCCGGTAAACTCGCGGCCATGAGCGGTTCAGATGCACATCCTTATATAGATAAAACCCACCCGGCGACGTACAAGGCTCTCGTGGGCATGCTCAAGGAGGTGCGGGCAGCGAATAAGGCCGCGGGCTTAGAGCCGACGCTGACGGAGTTGGTGAACCTCCGGGCGAGCCAGCTTAATGGCTGCGTGGCGTGCATGTCTGTGCACGCGACGCAGGCGCGACGGGTAGGCGTTGAGCAGCTGAAGCTGGATATTCTGCCGGGGTGGCGGGAATCGCGCGAGTTCAGTCCTCAGGAGAGGGCGGCTTTGGGTTTGGTGGAGGCTCTGACGAGGCCGCGGCCGGAGGAGGCCGGCGCGGTGACGCCGCAGGCTGCTGGGGCGCATGCGCGGAAGCACTTCACAGATACGCAGGTGGCGGCGCTAGAGTGGACGATCATCACCATCAATGCGTTCAATAGGGTCTCTATTATCAGCGAGCACCCTGTGGTGCGCTAGGCGTGGCGGCCGAATTGCTAGACCCAACTCGCATCCCTGGGGTGATGGCTGCCCTGCAGCATGTGTGGGAGGCCCAGCCTGGGGTTCCTTTCGCGCAGCTGTGGGCGCAGCTGGAGGGCCTGGGGGTGGGGTTCAACTCCACGGATGAGGAGCTGCAGCGCGGGTGTGAGCAGGTGCTGGCCGTGCACCCTGCAAGCGTGGGGGATGCGCCTGGTGGTCACACTGTTGTCATAGAGTGTTTCTCCCCCACACGGCGATTGACGCTCAGCTTGCCCCCAGACGCATCTTCCGACTCCAGTGGGAGCACCGCTTCTCACACAGGCGGGACAATCGCTGTCCATGGGCAGGGTCTACAGCCGGTGGTGTGGAATTATGCCAGGATTGTGCGCTGCCAGGTGGGCTTTCCCGTGGTGATTGAGGATACCTCCGGTGCGAGGCATCGGCTTGGTGTGGCCACCCGCCTGACTGTCGCGGACTTCGCAATGACGGGTGACCAGTCCTTGTCCGGCCTGGACCGGGCCGAGCTTGCAGGGGCTGTGTACCTGGTCGCACTAGAAGACGGCACCATGGCGCAGCTCGACCACCGCCTCAGCCTCTTCGCGCCTTCCCGGCGCGACCTGCAGGTTTCCCGGCTGAAGTGGGTGTCTGTGGAGAGGTGTGAGGTCGGTCAGCCGCTGGTGGTGGCCACCGCGGGGGGCAGCGCCGAGCAGCTGGGAGTGGTGAGGGCCATCACCCGCGCCCAGTAAGCTCGCGGGGCTGGGCTTCACACTGGGCTCCGGGGTTCTGTAGCGACTCCCGCTCAGGGCTTCACACTGAGCTCAGAGCAGGGCTTCACATCTGCTTCGAATCACTGCAGACTTATTACCCGATTTTCGCCATTTCTGTGTAATAAGTCTGTAGTCTTTCCGCGCCACCAGCCCCCGTGCGGGTGCGTGCCTTCTCGTGTGCCCAATTCGCGCCCACCCGGCTCAGTTCTCAGCCTGCGGCGCGCCCCACCCGGGCAATGGCAGAAGAGGACATGGTTTTCCAGATTTCAGCGCGGATTTTCGGGAAAACCATGTCCCCAAGTGACTGCGGAAGTAGAGGGATTTGAACCCCCGGATGGTTTCCCATCGCTGGTTTTCAAGACCAGTGCATTCGGCCGCTCTGCCATACTTCCAATCGCGCTTATCCACCGAGAAGGCCACCGGCTCGTAGACCAGCTACCTCTAGCGGAAAGTGCGCGTCACAGCTTACACCACCTGCACGCACGGGGAGAAGTTAAGGAATTGGGATGCCGATCGAGACACCGTTGCGCTGCGGCAACTCACAAATTGCCGCACAACCAGTTTCTACAGCCCTCTTGGTCGATGGCACCGTACAACCCCAACCCTGAATTTCCTGGAAATTTGCCTGCCCAGCTTCCATGGTGGGTTCGATGTCGGCGTACTCCTGCATCACAGAAAAAGCCTTCGCGCAGTCCATGGCGCCACTCTTGATGGTGACCTCGCCGCCCTGGACTGCACGATGCCTCGACATGCTAGGGCTCCCATCTCCACTGCGGGCACCTACCTCTATAGTTAGCGCATCCAAGCAAGAATTGCTGGGGAATCACTACACTGGCTGGCATGAGTATCACCACCCACGCGATCGTGCAGACAGACCCAGAGACCCCGTCCGCCCTGAGCTGGCAGGAAACCACCCTGGATGACCTGAAGCAGGGGGAGGCCCTCGTGCGCATCCACTTCGCGGGCGTGAACCGCGCGGACACCCTCCAGGCCCAGGGGCACTACCCGCCGCCGAAAGGCGTCACGGACATCATCGGCCTGGAAGCGGCGGGCGTCATCGAAGACGCGAACGGCGCCATCCGCCCCGATGGCACCCCCTGGGCCGATGGGGACGAAGTCGCAGTGCTGCTCTCCGGCGGCGGCTACGCGGAATACGCGGCCGTGCCGGAAGGCCAGCTCATGCCGATCCCCAGCGGGTTCTCCCTGGCAGAGGCCGCCAGCATCGTGGAGGTCGCCTGCACCGTCTGGTCCAACATCATGATGACCGCCCACGTGGACCAGGGTGACACGGTACTGTTCCACGGCGGTGGCGGCGGCATCGGCATCTTCGGCATCCAGATGGCTAAGGCGCTGGGGGCCACGGTGGCTGTCACCGCCGGTTCGCAGGAGAAGCTGGACGTGTGCTCCCGGTACGGCGCGGACATCCTCATCAACTACAAGGAAGAGGACTTCGCCGAGGTCCTCAAGGAACAGGGCGGCGCGGACGTCATCCTGGACATCATCGGCGCGAAGTACCTGGACAAGAACATCAGTGCGCTGGCCAAGGATGGCCACATCGTCATCATCGGCATGCAGGGCGGAGTCAAGGGCGAGCTGAACATCGGCAAGCTACTGGCCAAGCGCGGGACCATCTCCGCCACGGGCCTGCGCTACCGGGATGCCGAGGACAAGGCCCGCATCGTGGCGGAGACCATCCGCCACGTGTGGCCACTGCTGGAGAATGGTTCCATCACCCACCACATTGACCGCCTCATGCCCGTGAGCGAGGCTGCAGAAGCGCACAAGGCGCTGCTGCGGGGCGAGGTCACGGGCAAGATCGTGCTCGAGGTGTCCGAGCAGTCCTAGGGCCGCCCCCGCCCAGCAGGCCTAACCCCTCCGCGCCGCGGCCCGCTTCCCCATCCCCTCGGTCTGCACCGCCACCAGCGCCACCAGCACCGCGGCCACACCGGCCCACTGCACCGCGGAGAGCTCCTCCCCCTTCACCACCACGCCCAGCAGCGTGGCCGTCACGGGCGAAAGCACGCTCAGGATCGCCACCTGCACCACATCCAGCTTCGCGATCCCGTTGAACCACAGCCCATAGGCGATTAGCGCGCCAAAGATCGTCAGGTACGCATACCCCGCCCAGTTCGCGGCCGTGAGGCTCTCCGGCACGCCCTCGATCAGCAGCATCGGCGGCAGCAGCAGAAGCCCGCCCAGCGTCAGCTGCCACCCGGTCACCGCCAGTAGCGGCGTGCCCTCCGGCTTCCCCCACTTTTTCGCCAACACAATGCCGGTCGCCATGCACACGCTCGCCGCCAGTCCGGCCGCTACTCCTGCCATGTTGAGGTGCGACGACGGCGTGAGCACCAGCGCCCCCACCCCCAGAACCGCGATCCCCGCCCCAATGATCTGCCTCAGCTTCATACTGGTGCCCAGCATGATGGGACTCAGCGCAATAACCCACAGGGGTGCCGTGTTTGTGACGATGGAGGCCACGCCCCCTGGTAGGAGGTATGCGGCGAGGAACAAGAAGGCGAAGAACCCGCCGATGTTGGCTGCGCCCAGCGCTGCTGATTTGTACCACCAGGCGCCGTAGGGGAGGCGTCGAAAAATAAGAAGTAACAACAGACCAGCCGGGAGGGCCCGCATCAGCCCGGCCAACAGCGGCCGGCCGGGCGGGAGGACA
The DNA here is from genome assembly GCA_019114175.1 of Candidatus Corynebacterium gallistercoris. GTDB lineage: Bacteria > Actinomycetota > Actinomycetes > Mycobacteriales > Mycobacteriaceae > Corynebacterium > Corynebacterium gallistercoris. The sequence continues at coordinate 45,346 of DXFZ01000036.1, read as the reverse complement.
TCGGTGGTGACGATGTAGGTGGTGCCCCAGATGATGGGGACGATGGCGGTGAGGAGCCTAGTCATAGGGATGGGTGCCTGCGCCGCTACCGCAAGCTGGCCACGGCGCGGACCAGCTGATCCACGTCATAGGTGGTGTTGTGCGGCGCGAAGCCCACGGCCACGGCGCCGGAGTTCGGGTCATATTGCGGCTGGTTGTAGGAGCTGAGGGAGGTGTAGGCCTCCCCGGTGCGCTGGTGCTTGCCGTGGCGGCCACGCTTCGCGCGTGGGGCGCGCTGCGGGGCGCCCAGCTCTTCGAACACGCCCATGGAAGCGAAGAGTTCCGATTCCCCGGGGCGCACCGCACCTGCGACGACCCCGTTGGCCAGCAGTCTTTCGGCCACGACGCCGGCGGGGACACCGTCCACGATGAAGCTGACGCGGGGGATGCGCTCCACGGCGTCAAAGATCTGCAGCTCGTCTCCATCGGAATCCACGCCGATGACATGCACGGTGCCCAGGGCCTGGAGCCCCTCCACCGCGCGGCGGGCCAGGGAGTTCATGAACTTGGTGGCCTGGGGCAGGCCCTGCTCCAGGCGGTGGCGGCGCGTGCCGCCCACCTCATCGTCTAGGCGGGCCAGGTGCTCCACGGCCTCTGGCACGCCGCCGAGCAGGCCTTCCGAGATCCCGCCGACGCCCAGCACGCCCCGCGGATCGTTGAAGGGGATGGAGGCCAACACGGAGGCATCGCGGAAGACGAGCGCGCCCACGGCCGGGCCGCCGAGGGAGGTGAGGTCGAGCGCCACTACGTCCGCTTCCATCTGGTTGATGTCCACCACGCGGTAGGGGGCGTAAGAGTCCACGTCCACCACGAGCAGCCCGTTGGATTTGTTGTGCACGGTGTCCGCGATGGCGCGGATGTCCGTGACGGAGCCGACGTAGCGGTTGGCGGCGGACACGGCCACCACGGTGGTTTCCGGCCCCACGAGGTTGGTGAACTGCCACGCCGGCAGTACGCCTGTGGTCAGGTCCGGCTCTGCCCAGCGCACCCGCGCACCGTAAAGGTCGGCGGCACGGCGCCACGGCCGGATGTTGGCGGGGTCATCGATGCGGGAGAGCACCACCTCTTGCCCCAAGCGCAGCCGGCGGTAGAGCACGCTGGAGAGCTGGTCCAGCAGGGCTGCGCGGGATGAGCCCAGCACCACGTTGTCTGGGGCTGCGCCGGTGAGGTCCGCCACGGCGACCTTCGCGGATTCCACGAAGGATTCGCCAATGCGCTTGCCCGGCGTGCGGCCGCTGCGCGGCCCGGCGTTCAGCGCACCCGTGGGTTCGCTGATTCCGCCGCCGAAGCCGGGGCGTGGCTCCCGGGGTTCCAGCAGGGATGCCACGCGGAAGGCGCGGGAGACTGCCGCGGAGACCCGTTCCGGCACCTGCGGGGCGTGCTGTGCGTTCACATAGGTCCAGCCGTCCGATAGGGATGCATAGAGTCCACGCACCCTGGGGGTATCGAACACAGCCAGCTCCTTCCAGCACGCGCTCCCCTGACCCGCGGGCGGGCTCGGGGGCGGTGCTTCACATTCGGTTAATCTTTGTCGATATTAGCGTGTCTTTCCCTCCCGCGGCACCCGCGCTGGTGACACGCCACATGACACGGCGGAAGCTATGTATTTATGCCCGTCACCACCATGGGCTAAGTTGGAAACACCAGATAGGCCAATGGATTATAAGGAACGGTGTTTCGTGGCGCAGACCGCTGATGTAGAGCGCATTACAGCCTCCGTGGACGTGGACAGCATCCCGCCCAGCAAGTCTCAAACCTTTGGCTCCGCCTGGGGGGACCTGCGCAAGGGCTTTGCCCAGCGGGAGCTGTGGCTGGCTCTGGGGTGGCAGGACATCAAGCAGCGCTACCGCCGCTCCACCTTGGGCCCGCTGTGGATCACCATCGCCACCGGCGTGATGGCCGTGGCGCTTGGCCTGTTGTACTCCCTGTTGTTCCAGATGGAGCTGGCGGAGTTCCTTCCGCACGTGGCCGTGGGCCTGATCATCTGGGGTTTCATCTCCGGCTGCGTGAAGGAGGGCGCGGAGGTCTTCATCTCCAATGAGGGCCTGATCAAGCAGCTTCCCTCCGCCTTGTCCGTGCACGTGTACCGGCTGGTGTGGAAGCAGTTCCTCTTCCTGTGCCACAATCTCGTGATCTGGCTGGCGCTGCTGCTCATCTTCCGCCCCCACTTGGGCTGGGAATTCTTCCTGGTGTTCCCCGCCATGGCGCTGCTGGTGGCCAACGGCGTGTGGGTGACGATGTTCTTTGGCATCATCGCCACACGCTTCCGAGACGTGGCTCCGCTATTGGAGTCCCTGGTGCAGCTGGCGTTCTACATGACGCCCATCGTGTGGACCACCAAGACGCTCCGGGAGCAGGGTGGCGCGGTGACCGAGCGCGCCAAGTTGGCGGAGATCAACCCGCTGTATCACTACTTGGAGATTGTCCGCGCCCCGATGATCGGTGAGGAGTTCTTCCTGCGCAGCTGGATTGTAGTGGGGGTTCTCACCGTGGCTGGTTTGGTGCTGACCGCATGGGTCATGAAGCGGTGGCGTTTCCGCGTGAGCTACTGGGTGTAGCCCCCTTACCCGCTGCATTATTTATTTTCTCTTTCTAGGAGGTCACCGTGGTTTCCATCGATACCTACAATGCGTGTGTTGATTTTCCCATTTTCGACGCCAAAACGCGGTCCATGAAACAAACCGTTCTGGGAGCGGCCGGGGGCGCGATCGGGCGCAATGCGCAGAACACTGTCATGGTGGAGGCCCTGCGTGATGTGAACCTACACCTGAGGGAGGGCGACAGGGTGGGCTTGGTGGGCCACAACGGCGCGGGTAAATCCACGCTGCTGCGCTTGCTCTCCGGCATCTATGAGCCCACCCGCGGCTCCGCGGTGGTCAAGGGCCGCGTGGCACCGGTGTTCGACTTGGGCGTGGGCATGGATCCGGAGATCTCCGGGTATGAGAACATCGTGATCCGCGGCCTGTTCCTGGGGCAGACGCGCAAGTCCATGAGGCGCAAAATGGATGAGATTGCAGAATTCTCTGAGCTGGGTGACTACTTGGCCATGCCTCTGCGCACGTATTCCACGGGCATGCGTATCCGCCTAGCGCTGGGCGTGGTGACCAGTATCGACCCGGAGATCCTATTGCTGGATGAGGGCATCGGCGCGGTTGATGCCGCGTTTATGGCCAAGGCCCGCAAGCGCCTTGAGGACATGGTGCAGCGCTCCGGCATCTTGGTGTTCGCCAGCCACTCCAATGAGTTCCTGGCTCAGCTGTGTGACTCCGCCCTGTGGATCGACCACGGCCAAATCAAGCAGGCGGGTGCCGTGGACGAGGTGGTGGAGGCCTACGAGGGCCCGGAGGCCGGCAACCACGTGCGCAACGTGCTGCGGGATCTGGGGCGCCTGCAGGACTAGGCGCGCCCCGCAGGGGTGAGTCAGCTCACTTTGGGGGTAAATATGCGGTTTGAATGACAACGCGGATTCTGCGAGTACCCTCTAGAACGAAGCACAATACTGATAATTCTAGATCCAAAACATAAAGGAAAGTGCAGGCACCGTGAGCTCTTCTACCGCCACCGCGTCAGAGGCCTACAACAACAAAAAGTGGCTTGACCTCTACACACCGTGGACCGCGCCTGAGATTGACCTCGATGATCCCGCGGAAAACCCCCGCGGCTTTACCCTGCCGGAGGTCTTCTGGGGCGGAGTTGAGGATTACGCGGACCGCACGGCCTTCACCTTCTTCAACAAGTCCACCACCTATGCAGACTACGGCCAGCACGTGGCCCAAGCCGCTGCCGCGCTGCGCAAGCTGGGGGTCAAGCACGGCGAGCGCGTGGCTATCGCCGCGCCGAACTGCCCCCAATCCCTCACCGCGTTTTACGCGATCCTCACCATCGGCGCCGTGCCCACCCTGCACAACCCGCTGTACACCGCCGCTGAGCTGCAGCACCCGTTTGAGGATCATGCCGCCCGGGTGGCGTTCTTCTGGGACAAGTCCGCAGGCTGCGCCGAGCAACTCAAGCGCAGCACCCCGCTGGACACCATCATCGCCATTACCCTCCCGGACGCAATGCCGACTCCCCTGAAGTGGGCGCTGAAGCTTCCCATCCCGCAGGTGAAGAAGATGCGGGAGAAGCTGACCTCACCGGCTCCGGAGGCACTGGCCTGGGATGACTTCATGAAGAAGGGGAAGTCCAAAGCCAAGAGCGAGCTGGGTGGGGGCTACCGCGGTGGCGTCGGACCCAAAAATAAATTAGACCCCACCGACCCCGCCCTGATCTTGTACACCTCCGGGACCACAGGAAAGCCCAAGGGTGCTGTGCTGAGCCACCGCAACTTGATCGCCAACCTGCGCCAGGGGCTGGAGTGGGTCGAGGGGCTCGGCAAGGGTGAGAAGCCGGAGGTCATGCTGGCCGCGCTGCCGATCTTCCACGCTTACGGCCTGACGATGAACATCACCATGGCGCCCATGATCGGCGGCGAGGTGCAGCTGCTGCCCGCCCCGGAGATGGACCTCGTCATGAAGATCATGAAGAAGAACATGCCCACCTGGATGCCGGGCGTGCCCACCCTGTACGAAAAGATCATGGAAGCTGCGGACAAGGAAGGCCTGTCCATCGACGGCGTGCGTGCCAGCTTCTCCGGCGCCAGCGCCCTGCCTGCGGCGACGGTGAAGAAGTGGGAGTCCATGACCGGCGGCAAGATCATCGAGGGCTACGGGCTGACCGAGACCTCGCCGATCATCGTGGGCAACCCCATGGGCCACGGCCGCGAAGGCTACATCGGCGTGCCCTTCCCCTCCACCGAGGTGCGCATCGCTGACCCGGACAACCCGGCAGAGACCATGCCGGATGGCGAGCCCGGCGAGCTGCTCGTGCGTGGCCCGCAGGTATTCAAGGGCTACCTGAACAAGAGTGAGGAAACTGCAAAGTCCTTCCACGAGGACTGGTTCCGCACCGGGGACATGGCCGTGATGGAGGACGATGGTTTCATCAAGATCGTCTCCCGCATCAAGGAAATGATCATCACCGGCGGGTTCAACGTGTACCCCGCCGAGGTGGAGGAAGTTCTCACGGAGCATGACTCTGTGGAGCAGGCCTCCGTGGTGGGCCTGCCGAAGGATGATGGCTCCGAGACCGTGGCCGCGGCCGTGGTGCTGGCTGAGGGGGCATCGCTGGACGCAGCCGAGCTGCGGTCCTTCTGCCAGGAGCGCCTGACCAAGTACAAGGTGCCGCGTGTCTACCACGCGGTGGATGAGCTGCCCGCCGACCAGATGGGGAAGGTGCGCCGCCGGGAGGTTCAGGAGCTCGTGACGGAGCTGGAGGACAAGTAGCCGCACCGTTTACATGCGCAGGCTTGTCCGGTGAGCATGGCAAGATAGACCCATGCCTCTGAGTTCAGCAGATACCGTTGCCGCCGTCATCGTCACCCACAACAGGGTGGAGCTGCTCCGCGCCTCACTGGAGCAGGTAGTCAACCAGGTGGGCGCCACGGTGCAGCACATCATCGTGGTGGATAACGGCAATGATCCAGCAGTAAAGCACCTGGTAGAGGAGCTGGCCGGCGACCGCGGGCACTACGTTGGCTCCGCCACCAACCTAGGTGGTGCCGGTGGGTTCGCCCTGGGTTTCCTCACCGCCCTCACACTGGGCGCGGACGCAATCTGGTGCGCTGATGATGACGGGCGGCCCGCAGACGAGCACGTCCTCGCCACGCTGCAGGCAGTGGCGGAAAAGGAAGGGCTGGAAGAGGTCAGCCCGGTGGTGTGCAACATCGAATCCCCTGAGCAACTCGCGTTTCCTTTGCGGCAGGGCTTGGTGTGGCGTCGCTATAAAAAAGAACTAGAAGGGGACTTCCTGCCGGGAATTGCATCCCTGTTTAACGGCGCGCTCATTAGCGCCAAAGCCATGGAAGTTATTGGCGTGCCCGATTACCGCCTATTCATCCGCGGCGATGAAGTGGAATACCACCGCCGGCTGGTGCGCAGCGGGTTGCCTTTCGGGACGTGCCTGACCACCGCCTACCTGCACCCCGATGGCAGCGATGAATTCAAGCCCATCCTGGGCGGGAAGATGCACACGCAATACCCGGACAACGAATTCAAGCGCTTCTTCACCTACCGCAACCGCGGTTACATCATGAACCAACCCGGAATGCGTAAACTCCTACCGCAGGAATACGCGCGCTTCGCATGGTTCTTCCTGGTGCAGAAGCGGGACGTGGAGGGTTTCAAGGAGTGGTTGCGGCTACATTCCAAGGGGCGCGCGGAGCAATTCGATAGGCCATGAGGCCACGAGGCACTATCATGATGGGATCGACCAAGATCCCAGCCTAGACCTCAAACGAGACCTCGCACCTCAAGGATGCCCGTGACCCCAGCTTCACCCGACCAGCCCGTGCCAGCGCAGGCGCAGCAGGAAGCAGCGCAGAAGGAGCCTGCGCGCCGCAGCTTCTCCAAGCGGCGGCTCGCCCGGCAGTTTCTGCGCTTCGGCATCGTTGGCGCGTCCGGGTTCCTGGTGAACCAGGGGGTCTTCATCCTGTCCAAGAAGACCTTGGAGTGGGGTTGGGATCACACGGCGCTGGATGTGTTCATGAACATCGCCGGAACGCAGTTCAACGTGCGCTGGTTCCACGTATTCCAGGTGTTGGCGTTCATCGTGGCCAACATCTGGAACTTCGCGCTCAACCGCTACTGGACCTTCTCCGGCGCTCCGAAGCGCGCGTGGTGGAAGCAGCTGCCGCAATTCATGGCGGTGGGCGTGTTCGGCCTTCTCATCAGCCTGGCGGTGGCCACGGCTCTGCTGAATCCGGACTCTCCCATCGCGCTCAGCACGGAAGTGTTTGATGGCTCCACTGGTCTGCGCACGCCGGAATACTGGGGCAACTTCATCGGCGTGATGTTCGCTATCCCGGCCAACTTCATCTTCAACAAGCTGTGGACATTCCGCTCCCTGCCTGCGGAGAAGACAAAAAGCGTGCGGGAGATCCCAGCCCGGGCAGCGGGAGTTGACCCAGATCCCGCGGCGCTTGGGGATGCCGAAACCACCAAAGAACACAAGCCGGAGGCCTAACCGTTGAAGAAAAAGACCGTTGGCGGCCAGCCGTGGGCCAAGCACTACCCGGCGAGCGCCATGATGGAATCCCAGCTGGTGAAGTTCGTCCTCGTGGGCGGCTTCAGCGCCATCGTTGATTTCGGCTCCACCGCCATCTTCACCTTTTGGCTGGGGTTCGGCGACACGCTGGCAAAGTCCCTAGGCTTTGTGCTCGGCACCCTCACCGCGTATTTCATCAACCGTCGCTGGACCTTCCAGGCAGAGCCATCCATGAAGCGGTTCCTCATCACGATGGCCACATACCTGTTGACCTTCGTGGTTCAAGTGGGACTGTACCGCGTGAGCATCCCTGTGCTGGAAGGATGGGAACTCAATGACTTCTGGGTGCGGCTTTTCAGCTTTGTTATCGCCCAAGGCACTGCAACGGTATTGAACTTCGTTATCCAGAAGTTCCTCATCTTCAAGAAGTAGGCGCAGGCCTTGGCAGCCACTAGCGCTGCAGCAGGAAGCGGTACACTTCCAGCTGTTGCGCCACGGTAATCCGCGGGATGAGCGGCCGGACATTGCCCGCCCCCTTCCCCGAATCACCCGGCCACGAGTCCGCCCCCACCAGCGCCAACACCCTCCGCGTCTGCGCGCATTCCTCCCGCACCTGCTTTCGGCTCATCCCCGGGTACCCCGCTGCTGCCATGAACTCCACCGCCAGCTGATCCGCCACGTCCCCACCGGCCAGCAAGGACAATCCGGTGAGCCGCCCCCACGCCGCCAGTCGGCCAACGCTGTGTACTTCCACGGGCACGTCCGCCAGCGTTTCCGCCACCGGCGCCCCCACTGATGCAGCCCGGTCCAACCCTAGGGTCTGCAGCACCGGGATGATCTCAACGTGCGCTGCTGCATCCAAGTCAGCCAAAATGTCCCGCAGCTCCGGCCTGACGAGCCCCAACACCTCCGCGATCTCCGCCTCGCTCGGCCCCTCATCCGCGTCCGCGTACTCCCGCTCCCCGTCTACATCGGGCCACGCCCAGTCCATGACCCCGCCCCGGTCCGGCTTGTCCCAGTGTGCCCATCGGCGTGCGAGGTCGGCAATTTCCGCGTCCCTCCCCGGGAACGTGGTCACCCGCTGACTTTTCATGAACTAAAGCGTAGCGGCACTCCCGTGAGTTCGCTGTGCAACTGCGTGACCTGCCCTAACCGGCGCACTCGCAGCTTGTCGAAGGCGTTGAAGTCTCGGATCCATGCACGCAACCCCTTGGCCGTGGCCATCGCTTCGGCGATCACCGCGGCCGCGTTCTCCCCGTGGCCTTCGGGTGCCGGCGCGTCCACTGGGGCGATCGGCCCGATGCTCCCCCAGGCCGGTTGCCGCTTGCCGGGGAACTCAGCCGCGTAGGTTTCTTTCGCGTCCTCGATGGCCTGGGTGGCTGCCTTCTCTGTCGCTGGTTGGTCGATGATTTTTTCTTTGGCGACGGCACCCTCAACAATCCTCCGCCCCACCCCATCCGGGTCTGTCAGAAGAACCGGGTAACGCAGAAGAGCCTGGAGCATGGCCTGCGGATCGTGCCTATCTTTGATCCATTCAGCGTCACCGGCGAAGCCTTGGATGCCTTCTGGGGTGACCAGCCAGGCGCCACTGAAATCCCCGCGCTGCACCTCAGGGTCAGTTTCTACTTGCCAGATGGCGTGGGTGTGGCCACCGTCGGTTTCGGCGGTGGCCACGACCAGGATGGGCTCAAAGGTGGTGGTTGCGGTATCGCTCATGCCACCCCACTGTAGCGAGGTTTCCTATCGGCGCTCGGTCGCTACTGCCGCAGCCGCTACTGCGGCGTTAACCAGTCCCCACGCAGTGTGAGGGTAGCGCACGCCCTTCTTCGCCAGCCATGCGGGAACCTTGCGGTCAATCCAGATGGTGGGCAGGAGTACCACGGCGAGCACGGCGACGAAGATCGCAATCAGCGTGGCTACACCCAGTGGCTTTCGATCCGGCTCCGCGGCACCATCTTGAATGCTGAGAATGGGCTGCTGACCAGCAACGTTCTGCGCAAACTGTAGGTCAGCGTGAGGCCGCTGTGACTGTGCGGCGTGCGTGCACCCGCTCTGGAGTAAGGCGGAAGCGCCGATCCCGACCGCAGCTGCGGTTACCTGAACTACTCCACGCTTCCACCCTGGCACCCTGAAGTCCTTCGGCGCGTACCACCCCAAGGCAGCCACTGTCACGGCGGCGATGCTCCCTGCCCGCGCTCCCCAGGGTTGAAGCTGTGAATTCCGTGACAACGTGGGGCTCCCTTCCGTGTGGTGCTGCAGGGGCCGATCCCCTGCGCCGTATGCTGCCCATTATGGCAGTTTTTGACTTCTTTTCCCGCAAGAAGCGCACACCGGAAGACCAGGAGCAGCGCGCGAACCCGCTGAGGGTTGGTGGCGTCGGAGAAAAAAGCAGCTATGAAGCCTCCGCGAGAACGAACCTGCCGCTCAACGAGTACATGACACGCATGATGGCCCAGGAGCTACCGATCATGGATAGCACCACGCGCCGGCACGTCACGCAGCTGCTCAACGAGTATGAGGGGCCGGAAATTACCAGCATTGAGGAGCTTCCGGAGGAGATCCGGAAGATCATGGACCTGTATTAGGGTGGAACACATGGAATTGCATACCAGCACGAAGACTCTCACCGGATGGGGCCGCACCGCCCCGACCACGGCAGAAGTTCTCTCCACACCCGATGTGGACGTGATCGCCCAGGCCGTGGCACGGGTGGCGGACGATAACGCGGACAAGCCGGATCACCTGCGCCGCGGAGTGATCGCACGCGGCATGGGCCGCTCCTACGGTGACCCGGCGATGAACGCCGGTGGCCTGGTCATTGACATGCAAGAGCTCAACCACATCCACAGCATCGACCCGGAGTCTGCGCTGGTGGACGTAGATGCGGGCGTGACGCTGGATCAGCTGATGAAGGCCGCGCTGCCCTACGGCCTGTGGGTGCCGGTGCTGCCGGGTACCCGCCAGGTGACGATCGGCGGTGCCATTGGCCCGGATATTCACGGCAAGAACCACCACTCTGCGGGATCCTTCGGTGACCACGTTGCCTCCATGGAGCTGCTCGTGGCCGATGGCCGGGTGCTGCACCTGGAGCCGGAGGGGTCCGCGGATGACCCGGATGGCGAGCTGTTCTGGGCGACCGTGGGCGGCATGGGCCTGACCGGCATCATTCTGCGGGCGAAGATCCGGATGACGAAGACGGAGACCGCCTACTTTATCGCCGATGGCGACCTGACCCACAGCCTGGACGAGACCATCGAGTTCCACTCCGATGGCTCCGAGCACAACTACACCTATTCCTCAGCCTGGTTTGACGCCATCTCCGGAGGCAAGAAGCTGGGGCGCGCGGCGATTTCCCGTGGTTCTTTGGCGACGTTGGATCAGCTCCAAGAGCTGGCCCCGAAGTTGGCGAAGGATCCGCTGAAGTTCAACGCCCCGCAGCTGATGACGGTGCCGGACATCTTCCCCAGCTTCACCATGAACAAGCTCTCCATGGTGGCCATTGGTGAGCTGTGGTGGCTGAAGTCTGGCGAGTACCGCAACTCCGTGCAGAACCTGACGCAGTTCTACCAGCCGCTGGACCTCATCGGCGAGTGGAACCGCGGCTACGGTTCCAAGGGCTTCCTGCAGTACCAGTTTGTGGTCCCGATGGACGCGGTGGAGCCATTCAAGCAGATCATCCGCGATATCCAGGCCTCCGGCCACTACTCCGCCCTGAACGTATTCAAGCTGTTTGGTGAAGGCAACCGGGCACCGCTCTCCTACCCAATGCCGGGCTGGAACGTGTGCGTGGACTTCCCGATCAAGCCGGGCCTGGGCACCTTCCTGGATGACCTGGACCGCCGCGTCATGGAGTTCGGCGGCCGGTTGTACCTGGCCAAGGAGTCCCGTACGAGCGCGGAGAACTTCCACAAGATGTACCCCGGCCTGCCCGGCTGGTTGGAGACCCGCAAGAACATTGACCCCACGGGCGTTTTCGCATCCGATATGTCCCGCCGCCTGGAACTTTAAGGAGAAACACATGATTGATGCTGTAGGTAAACCCCAGAACATCCTGCTGCTGGGCGGCGCGTCTGACATGGGCCTGGCCGTGGTGGAGGAGTTCCTCACCCGTGGCCCCGCCCGCGTGATCCTTGCCGCGCGGCCTGGCGAGTCCCTGGATTCCGCCACCTCTCGGGTGAAGGCCGCTGGTGCCTCCGAGGTTGTGGAGGTCGGCTTTGACGCGGTGGATTTTGACTCCCACCCGGCCGTGATGGACGAGATCTTCGCTGGTGGGGACGTGGATATCGCCATCGTCGCCTTCGGTATCCTGGGCGATAACGAACAGCAGTGGACGAACCAGAAGCTGGCCGTGCAGGCGGCTCAGGTGAACTACACCGGTGCCGTGTCCGTGGGTGTGCTGCTGGCAGAGCGCTTCAAGAAGCAGGGTCACGGGCAGATCGTGGTGTTCTCCTCCGTGGCTGGCACCATGGCCCGCCGGTCCAACTTTGTGTACGGCTCCGCCAAGGCCGGCGTGGATGGCTTCTACCGCATGCTGGGCGAGGCCCTGCGCGGCACAGGTGTGCGCGTGTTGACTGTCCGCCCTGGTCAGGCGCGGACCAACATGACCAAGGATCTGGAGGATGCGCCGCTGACGGTGAACAAGGAGGATGTGGCCAAGGCCATCGCCAAGGCAGTGGATAACCGCAAGCCCGTGGTGTGGGTGCACCCCCTGTTCCAGCCGATCATGTTCATCCTGCGCAACCTGCCGCAGGCGATCGTGCGCAAGCTCCCGCTGTAGGATCTGCCTCGCACAAAGCCTGCATGGGTATTTAGTACGCTCGAATTCTGACGATTTTGCAATTTCAGCGGATTTTGAGCGTACTACTTTTCAGTTGAACCGTGCTCAGAGCCCTTGAGCTCAGCCAGGGGCTTTTTCGCATCGAACCTGATCAGCACCACGCACGCCACCAACACCACGGAGATCCCAGCGCCCACGAGGAACGCCACGTGGATGCCGTGGCCGAGGGCTGCGTGGGGTGGCGTCGCCCCAGAAGAAGCACCAGCACCGGCCCCGCCCCACGCCTTCGCCGCAAACGTCATGATCGCGATGAACACAGCCGTGCCCGCACCACCGGCGACCTGCTGGAAGGTGTTCAGAATCGCCTGCGCATGCGGGGCCATCTCATCCTCCACCGCCGCCAGCGCATTAGACATCAGCGGGGTAAACATCAGCGCCAACCCCAGGTTCAGCACCAGCGCCAGCACCGTGAGCTGCAGCGCATCGTTGGCCGGGCCCGCGGCATCGGCGCCGAACAGCTCCACCGCCCAGGTGAATGGAGCGCGGGTGGCGTCTAGGAAAGCGAAACCGAACATCGCCACCGCCAGCAGCACCGCCCCGGGGATCACCAAAGGACGGGTGCCACGCGCATCATAGGCGCGGCCCACCGCAGGCCCCAGCAGCCCCATCAGCAACCCGCCTGGCAGGGACACCAACCCCGTGGCGACGGTGGACATGCCCGCGACCTGCTGGGCGTACATGGGCATGAGGATGATGAAGCCGAACAGCATGCTGAATGAAAGCAGCATGAAGGTCAAGGACAACCGGTACTCGCGCACCCCCAGTGGTCGCAGGTCAAGCAAGGGAGACGCGGCCTCGCCAGCCGCCTCCGCGCGCTGCAGCCGGACCTGCCGGCGGAAGAAGACCGCCAGCACCACCACGGCCACGCCCAGGATGACCAGCCGATCCACCGGCAGCCCGTCCGCCAGGTCCGCCAGCCCCACCAGACCGTACACAAGCCCCGCGAAACCCACGGCGGAGAGCACCACGGAGGTCACATCCAGCCGTGGCTGCCCCGGCTCCTCAAAGTTCTTCGCCTGCCACACGCCCACCACCAGCGCCAACACCACCAGCGGCACCATGAGCAGGAAGATCCAGCGCCACCCCAGCGCGCCTAGGACCACGCCGGAGAACGTCGGCCCCAGTGCCGGGGCCACCGCGATCACCACGGTCACCATGCCGAACACGCTGCCGCGCCGCTCCAGGGGTACCAAGCGCACAATCGTGGTCATGAGCAGCGGAATCACCAGCGCCGTGCCACTCGCCTGGACGATGCGCGCGAGAAGCAAAATCGCGAAACTTGGGGCAATCGCCGCGCCAATCGTGCCTGCCAGGAACGTAGCCATCGCCGTGATGTAAATGACCCGCAGCGTGAACTTCTGCATGATGAACCCGGTCATCGGGATCACCACGGCCATCGTCAGCATGAAACTCGTGGTCAGCCACTGCGCCACATCCGCGGAAATCCCGAAGTCCGCCATGAGCACCGGCAGCGCCACCGCCAGCGTGGTCTCATTGAGAATCACCACGAACGCCGCGGCCACCAGGATCCCAATGAGCAGCCGCGTATTCACCGTTTCTTGTTCTTTTTTATCCGACGTCACCCTGCCGCTGCTCGCTCCTACATCTGTGTTGTGGGGTTAAAGAGAGAATGCTACTCCACCGTGGAACATCCCAGAGTTGGCTACACTGGTTTAGCAGCATACAACCCGATGTATCCCTTACCCAAGGGCGGTCTTAGAGGATCAACACAGTAGATGGCGAAACAGCGGCTCCAGCTCACCTGGTACAACAAGGACAAGGCACTCATCCCCACCGAAACGGGTAAGTACGGTTATACGTGGGTTGATCCCGCCGATCCGCGCTACTGTGAGACCCACACGCTGGTTATGGATGACTACGTGCAGGGCAAACAGACGGCCAAGGCTGATGAGTTCGAATACTCAGAACGCGCCGATCTTGAGCCTCAGGACGATAACCTGTTGCTCCTCGGAGAGTCTGGGGATGTCCTCGAAGCCTTGACCCGTGTGCCGGAGTTGGCAGAGAAGTACGTGGGCAAGGTCAAGCTGATCTACATTGATCCGCCGTTCAACACGGCTCAGACCTTCGCCAATTATGAAGACAATCTTGAGCATTCCGTGTGGCTCACTATGATGCGCGATAGGCTACTCCATCTGAAGAAGCTACTTGCCGATGATGGATCAATCTGGGTTCACCTCGACGATGTGGAGAGCCATCGAATGAGAAGTCTGCTCGACGAGGTATTTGGTGCTAATTGCTTCGTTGCCGAGATTGCATGGCTTGCAACTGACAGCTCCAGCAACAATGCTGGTTCCTTCTCTAAAGATAAGAACCTCATCTATGTCTATGGGCGAAACGCGGGATGGCGGCCTCGGCACCTACCGGACCCAGAGAAACAATCGCACTATCGAAACCCCGACGGGGATCCTCGTGGGCCTTGGTACGACGGCAGGGACGTTCAAAATCCCAAAGATCGCCCTTCGCTGAAGTATGAAATCCCTAAACCTTCCGGCGGAATGATGGCTCCGCCAGCCAATGGTTGGCGCTGGGATCGCGAAACCATGTATCAAAAAATGGCGATTGGCGAAGTCTACTTCAATCCGCATGAGACCGCCTTAAAGAGGAAAACCTATCTGTGGGAACAGGGAGGCCTTCCTCCGAGCGATGCCTGGCTCTCCGTCAAAAGAACTGGCAGCACGCGAGGCGCAAAGAATCATCTCAAGCTCCTCTTTCCTGGTCTTCCGACACCGGAGCTGTTTGATACTCCCAAGCCCGAGCATCTACTTAATTTCATTATTGATTCTGCCTCGACGGTTGATGACATCGTCCTCGACGTGTTTGCTGGTAGTGGCACCACAGCAGCGGTGGCGCAGAAGATGGGGCGACGTTGGGTCACGTGCGAGTTGCGGGAAGATACCTTCAATACCTTCACTCGACCGCGTTTAGAGAAGGTGGTCCACGATCAAGATCCTGGCGGAATCACACGTACCAAGGGCGAGCGTGTAGCAGCGGATGGGGTTGAGCTTCCTGAGGGTCTTACTCCTGATCAGGCAGCGGCGTTTAATAGTGCACTGAACAAGCTGATTAAAGACGACCCGGCTCTAAAAAAAGACCAATCCGTTAAAGCCTTGAAAGCTGCGTCTAAGACCAAGCGTACAAAAGACGTGGTGAATTGGCGTGGCGGCGGTGGTTTCCAAGTAGCGCATTTATCGCCCTCATGTTTCGATTACATCCCAGAGTTTGACCGCGTGATCCTCACCCCCGAAGCCACCGGTGAGACACTGGTGACGTCTGTAGCCGCGAACCTTGGTTTCCGCCTCCTCCACGCTGAGGATGACTATGTATTCGATGCTCGCCGCGGTAACTCCCTACTCAAGGTGATCGAGGGCGTTGCCACCATCGAGCAGGTCGATTGGCTGGTCTCTCAAATCCAAGATGACGAGACGATCGTGCTGGCTGCTACCAGCGTCATGGACGGTGTCCGCCAGCACTTACGCCGTGCATGCAAAGGATCACGGGTGGTTGCGATCCCGGATGATATTTTCCGCTATTCCCAAGGTGGTGACATGTAATGGCTCAGCGCCTTAACATCAGCTTTGATTCTGACCTGCTTGAGACAATCAGCGCGGACTTTGACCTGCGCGCGCCGAACAGGCAGGCACTCCGGCAACTCATTTTCACTCTCGACGGGGACTATGACCCCTCGGTACAGCAGGTACTTAACCTAGCCACCGGTGTGGGGAAAACCTACCTGATGGCAGCGTTCGTGGAGTATCTCCGCCGCCAGGGCGTGGGAAACGTCCTCATCGTCACCCCGGGCAAGACGGTACAGGCGAAGACCGTGCAGAACTTTAGCCTAGGGGCAGCCAAATACATCAGTGGCTCTCCTACCCCTCCAGATGTGGTGACACCACAGGATTACTCAGCGTGGATCAACCGAAGCAACGGTGCCGCCATGCTATCCCATGGGCGCGAAGCCCCAGTGCTGGCGTTTATTTTCAACATTCAGCAGCTCATCGCCCCGAAGGAAGCCGAAGGAGATACCCATGGCGGTACCCAAGAGGCAATGCGGCGTAAGCCGCGCCGCTTCGATGAAAACGCCGGGGTTTTATTTGACTATCTCAAAGACCAAGACGACCTGGTGGTCATCGCCGATGAGTCCCACCTTTACGGCGCCACGGCAGTAGCATTTAATGCGGCGTTACGAGAGCTGGAACCAGCGGCCACCATCGGGCTAACAGCCTCGGTGGATAAGAAGAAAGATCACGTCATATTCGAATACCCGCTCTATAAAGCAATCAAGGATAAATACGTCAAGGCCCCTGTCCTTGCCTTCCGCAAAGATGGTTACGGAACAGATCAAGCTTCCGAGGAACAGCAACTTCGCGATGCCCTCCAACTACGCGGCATCAAGCAGACCTACTACGATTCCTATGCTGCGAGCAATCACCGTGATCGCGTCAACGCTGTGGTCTTCGTGGTCTGCTCCGACGTTCCCCATGCCACCCAGGTCGCTGACTTGCTTCGCACGCCAGAATACTTCGGAAAGGATTCGGCGGTACTACAGGTAGACAACCAGCACGATGATGATGCAACCCAAAAGGCGCTGAATAACCTCGACAAACCCGACTCACCAGTGCTGGCGGTGGTGAGCGTCAACAAGCTCAAAGAAGGCTGGGATGTCAAAAACATCGCGGTTGTTGTCACACTACGGGCGATGGCATCCGAAGTGCTCACCCAGCAGACAATGGGACGTGGACTGCGCCTACCGTTTGGGAGTTACACTGGGGTCGGCCAGATTGACCAGCTCGATATCATCTCCCACCAATCCTTCACCGAGCTGCTGGCGGCAGAAAATGTGCTCCACCAGTTCGGCCTCGAAGAGGCGGTAAAAGAAGATGACAAAAAGAAAGTCGATGCAGCGATCCGTAAGGCTGCTGAAGATAACGATCTCACTGGCGAGGAGACATCCACCACGGCTTCGGGGCACACCCCACCAGCCGATACTGTGGGTGGCGGGGATGAGGAGCCAAGCGGTGACAATAGCCAGCCCCCGGCAGACCATACTTCTGCCCCTGGTACCGAAGATAGCCCGGGCGTTGGTTTCCGCCCCATCGGCGGCAGCACCTCGGATAAACATATCCACTGGGATCCAGCAATGGTTGAGCGTAACGAGGCTTTCGCTGACGTCTCCTATCATTTCCCCGTCACCACAGTCAGGATCCAACAGCCCCAGATTGAGCTGTCTGAAATAGCTGATGAGCAGATCGAGCAAGCAGCCCGCAAGGTCACCTCCACAGGTGATGTGATGTACCGCAAGGAAATCATCGCTGCCGTCGGCAAAAAGCTGCGAGCAGCTGACGTGGAAAGTGCAGAAGTCGATTCTTTGCCAATCCCTGATGCCGATGCGCGCCAAGCCCTAACCAAGCTCGTGATGAACATCAACTTAGTGCCGAAACTAGCGTCCACAGCCCGCTACGTGGATACATACCTGGTGCCCAAGTTCATGAAGCACGTACCCTTCACGGACTGGACCATCAAATCCCTAGCATCAGCGCAATCACTACTACAGCAGGTAGTACGCGCTTACGTTGCCGAAGCGTTGCGCTCCACCCGCGAAGTTCCGGCCATTCACCCTAAGCAGCTACCCCGCAAGGAATCTTGCAAGGGCTACAGTCTGCCTTTGGGTGAGCAGATCCACGAGCAGATCGACTCACGCGAGCACTTCGTCCGTGGTCGATTTTACGGAGGCTGGTTCAAATCTCTGTTCACTGCCGAGTCCTTTGACTCATTTAGCGGTGAATATCAATTAGCGAAGCTACTCAACACCTCACCACACATCCAATGGTGGCACCGCCTCCATGCACAGGATAATGCCTTCATTTTTTTCACCCCGAAGGACCGCTATTTCCCGGATTTCATCGCACGGGATACAGACGGTGTTTATTGGATCATCGAGGGCAAGAGCGAGCAAGGCAGGGACGATGCACAGGTCCAAGCGAAACGCCAAGCAGCCGAGTCTCTGATTCGCAGGATGGTTGCAGAAGATGCTTTCGCTGGCCAACAGTGGGGCTACCTGGTTGCCTATGAGGGAGACATTGAGAAATCTGATTCATGGTCTGACCTCAAATCCCTAACCCAGCCGGTCAGTACCGCCCTGTGATCTCCTGTCCACATCAGGATCAAACTAGATGGACTGCACTTGTTCTGCACAACCCTGTTTCTTACGGTTCGATCTCTCCGCGCTGCTCTCCCACTGCGCCGCCTTCAATCTCCCCGTCCTTGTCCCCGCGCAACCCCGCCCGGATCTGCTCCAACCGGGAGGCCGCGCGCATGTCACGCCCCGCCTCCTCAATCTCCACCATGCGCCCCTGCACCGAGTTCTCCACCAGCTCCTGGCTACCCAGCGCCTGGGCATAGCGGCGCTCGATCTTCTCCCTCACCCCATCCAGGGTGGGCACTGAGTCATCAGCCGTAATACCGTTCATGCGCTGCACGGATTCGGCCGTTGCCTCCTGCATCTTCGCCTGCTCAACCTGGCTGCGCAGCTGGTTGATCTGCCCCATCTGCTCCTCCAGACGCATCGCGGATTGCTTCTGCTGCTGCTCCGCCTGCTTCGCCGCCTCCACGGCGCCAGCGTGGAGCTGCTTCGTCTCCTCCAGCTCTTGCTCTACGGTCACGAGCTGGCTGGCGAACACCTCCGCAGTCTGGTTCAGCTCTTGCGCTTTCGCCTGGTCCCCCGCGGCGCCCGCCTGATCGGCCTGCTTGATCGCCATCCGCGCATTGTCCGCGAGCTTCTGCGCGTCCTGCTGCAGGCGGCCCAGCTTCATCTCCAGTTGGTTGCGGTTGCCGATGACCGCCGCGGCCTGCTCGGTGATCTTGCGGTGCTGATCCCGCGCGGCTTCTGCGGCCTGCTGAATCTGCACTTTCGGGTCCGCGTTTTCCTCGATCTTCATGTCGAGGGATTGGGTGAGGTATTTCCAGCCTTTAGAAAATGGGTTAGCCATGTGATTCATCCTACTTTTTTCTTGGGTGCGACGCAGCCCTAAAGAAACCCATTATCAACTGCGGTTTTGGGAGAGGCGGGGTGGCGTCGCCCCACAATAAAAATATGTAGCCTGAACCACATGGACGTTGCATGTTACACAGCACCCGGCGCCGGCGAACCGATGGTGAAATCCACCCTCACCCGGCGCGACCTGCGAGACAACGATTGCCTCATCAAGATCCGCTGGGCCGGAATCTGCCACTCGGACATCCACACCGTCAACGGTGACTGGCCGCACGAGAACTTTCCCATGACCCCGGGGCACGAGATCATCGGCGAAATCGTGGACACCGGCAAGAACGTGAAGAGCTTTCGCGCCGGAGACGTGGTCGGCATCGGCTGCCTGGTGGATAGCTGCCAGGAGTGCTCCGCCTGCAACGATGGCGACGAGAACTACTGCGAAAACGGCGCGACCGGCACATACAACGCGCCGGATCGGGTGGACGGGACCATCACGCAAGGCGGATACTCCACCCACATCGTGTGCCGGGAGGAGTTTCTGATCCGCATCCCGGAGGCGTTCGCGGACTTGGAATCGGAGGTGGCTGCGGCGGCGACTCCCCTGCTGTGCGCCGGCATCACCACCTACTCCCCGCTGAAGCACTGGGGTGTGGGGGAAGGATCGCACGTGGCCGTGGTCGGCATGGGCGGGCTGGGGCACGTGGCCGTGAAGCTGGCGGCGGCGATGGGCGCGGAGGTGACGGTGTTGAGCCACTCCACGTCCAAGGAAGAAGATGGCCGGAAGTTCGGCGCCAGCGATTACGTGGCGACCAAGGAAGAGGGCTGGGAGAAGCCGTGGAAGAGCCACTTTGACCTGATCATCAACACGGTCAGCGCGCCGCTGGATCCGGCGCCGTTCATCTCTACGCTGGCGCGCGGCGGCACGATGGTGATGCTGGGGTTGCCGCCGGAAAAGATGCAGATCGGGGCTGGCCAGCTGATTGGGCAGCGGCGGTCCGTGGCGGGCAGTGCCATCGGCGGGATCCCGGAGACCCAGGAGATGATGGACTTCTGCGCCGAGCACGGGATCACGGCGGAGGCGGAGGTCATCGCCGCCGAAGAGATTAATAGCGCCTACGAGCGGGTGATCGGGTCTGACGTGCGGTATCGCTTCGTCATTGATGTCAACACGCTGTAGGCGCTTGGGTTGCGCTGGGGCCTGGGGCGCTGGGGTTGCGCGGGGCGCTTGGGTTAGGCGGGGCGCGGGGGTTAGGCGCGCTACCTAGGCCTCCGCGTCGTTTGCGCCACCGTTTTGCTCTGCTACCTGGCGGCGGACCTCATCCATGTCCAGCGCCTGCGCCTGCTGCACCAGGTCATTGAGCGCCTGTGCGGGCAGCAGGCCGGACTCGCGGGCCAGCAGGATGCCATCGCGGAACATCATCAGGGTGGGGATGGAGGAGATCTCCAGCGCTGCGGAGAGCTCCTGGTTCGCCTCGGTGTCTACCTTGCCGAAGACAGCGTCCGGGTGCTGCTCGGATACCTCTTCGAAGATGGGTCCGAAGCGCTTGCAGGGGCCGCACCATTCGGCCCAAAAGTCCAGCACAACGATGCCGTCCTTCTGTACGGTCTCTTGGAAGTTCTCTGCGGTGATCTCAACCGTTGCCATAATTAATCAGTCCTTTGCTTTTCGCTCATCGGGGATTTCGCTCATCGGGGATGGCGAAGAGTTCTGCTGACTTCAACGTTACCTATTGTCTCGTTTATTCCACCGGCAGCCCCAATCCAGCACGGCCAATCCGGCACCGCCGCCCTACCTCTGCCGGTATTGTTATTTTCATGTCTTCCTTCGATCCGGACCGCAACCCGTCCCCCACCTACAAGATGTACAAGAAGCTGGCCGCCAAGCCCATGGGCAAGGGCCTGTTTTCTGCCGCGGTGAGCTTGAAGGCTCCGTACTTCTCCACTGTGCAGCCGCGCGTGCAGGAACTGCGGCCGGGCTATTGCAAGGTGAAGTCCCGCAAGTGGTGGCTGCTCAACAACCACATTGGCACGTTCCATGCGATCGCCGCCTGCAATGTCGCGGAGTTCGCCATGGGAATGCTCGCGGAGGCCTCCTTGCCGGCCACGCACCGCTGGTTGCCGCAGGGCATGCGCACGCAGTACAAGAAGAAGACCACGGGCAGCCTGACTGCCGTGGCCACTGCGGATCTGCCTGATTTCTCCACCATTACCCCGGAGTCCGGCGGCCAGACTGTCACAGTGACCATTCATTTCACTGATGACGCGGGCGTGGAGTCCACGTACGCCGAGATTGATATTTGGGTGACCGCGAAGAAGTAATGTCCGCGACCGCCCACGTGGTGTTCGTCCCTGGCATGGCCCGCCCCGCGACGGACGCCGACCCCTTCTTCCGCCACCTTCCCACTGGTTGGCGCACCACGGCCGTGGCACGGTCTGTGTCGGATGAGCCTTTTTCTGTTGGCGACGCCCTCGCGGACATCCTCTCCCCCGCCCGCCACGGTGATAATCCCGTGGTCTTGGTGGGCCACTCCTTCGGTGGTTACTTGGCTGAGTTGGCCTATTACCAGCTGCTGTCTTCCCAGCCGGAGAGAAAGGTGGCCTTGGTGTTGCTGGATGCTTCCGTGGCGGATGTCCCGCGGCCGTGGTTGAACCCGGGCACGTTGTGGCGGTGGTGGCGGCCGCTCATGACGGTGGCCCCGCACCCCGTGGAGCACTTCCTCCATGAGAACAGCGCTTTCCGCGCCACGGCCAAGGTGGTGCGCGCCGCCCGGGATACCTGGCGCGAGCCTCTGCTGACGGGTGGGCCCGATGGCTCCCGCGTGGTGGTGACTGCCAGGTGGATCAACAACCGCCTGACGAGGGCGCTTCCGTGGAGTTGGTTCACCAAGCAGGCCCGGTTGGCGCGCGGTCTAGGCGCCCGGCACCTGGTCGTGAGCCCGTCTGGGCATCACGTGATGTTGCAGCACCCTAAGGAGGTAGCTGAGATTGTCGCTGCTACCCTCCGCTAAGGCCCGGCTGGCCGGACGGCTGCTCATGGCGTGCGGGGTGCTGTACGCCACCTTGGTGCTGGAGGCTCTCTTGGGTTGGCCGATCCCCGTGGACGTCTCCTACCTGTCAGAGATGTCCGCACAAACGATGACGCATGGCCGCCTCTTCAGATTCCTCGACGCCACCGCTGGCACCTGCGCTCTTCTGGCAGCCGCTGTGTTGTGGCGGCACGTGCTCCCGGCGCTCCCTTTGCACTCAAACCTGCAACCACCGCAACCGTCAGCGCAGCTCTCACTGCGCCAGCGCGCGTTCTTCACTCGCGCAAGCACGTTGCTATTGGGAGTGTTCGGTGTCGCCACCATCCTGGACGCCCTCTTCCCCCTGGACTGCGCCGTCTTTGAACCAAAGTGCTTGGCTCTGGAGCGTTCCGGAGCCGTGAGCCTGGAGCACAAGGTGCATGTCTTCACCAGCAGCGTGGCCACGGGCGCGACCTTAGTGCTGTGTTGTCTGGTTATCGCCTGGTGGTGGCGCACTAGATTGCGAGACTTCCCCACATTGGCATTGGCGGTGTTTTCTTTGGTGGCGGTGGTGAGCAACCTGTGGTTCCTGGTTGCTTACGTGGGCTTCGGCGAGGTTGCCGGGGTGGCGCAACGCGCAAACATCCTTGCCGTTTGTGTGGTCCTCCTGCTGGCAGGCTGGCGCCTACTCCGATATGAGGCTGCCAAGCAGCCATGTCCCTACCGCGCGCGGTGACACCAGGCTTCATAACAGCAGATTGCATAACAATAGGCTCCACAACAGAGTCCCAAACCAACTGGACAGGTTCATTGCCAAATGTGACAGTTTCAAGGTCACAAAACGGGCAAAAATCGACATACAACCTGCTACAAGCCTCCATGAACCTGCTACAGTTCGGACCATTTGAGCCACGGTTGAGCCAACGTAGAGGGAAGGCTTGGCCACCGTTGATCCAAGGTTGAGGTCCGAGCTGACGCACGGGTAAAGAACTCCCACAAAAGTGCGTGTGTCTAGCCCGTGTTAGAGGGGGAAGCGCAGTCATGGTGAAAAAGCACCTAGGGTGCCCGGATACATCGCTCAGAAGACGTGGTTCCCTGCCCAGAACGCGGCCACGCAGACGGCGCTCATGAGAAGCAGAAGAGCGAGGCTCGCCAGGATCCGGGAGGGCCAGACCGGAGATCGAGCTGTGGCGGGGGCTGTGGAGCGGGATGGAGTTGGGGAGCTGGATGGAATCGCGGACGTGAGGGTCTCCACCATCACCGTGGAGAAGGTCGTGAAACCACCGCAGAGCCCTACGCCCACAACCTCCGTGGTGAATTCGCCCAGTTCAGCGCTCATTATGGCGCCAAGCGCGAAAGATCCACAGGCGTTGATGACGAGGAGGCTCCACAGCGGGGCGGCCCAGCGCAGCTTCTGAGAGAACCTAGACTTCAGTTCATTGTCCAGGGTGTATCGGGCGGCAGCTCCTACTCCACCTGCGGCAGCGACCGCCAGCGCTTCCCACACGGTCATGACGTCTCCCCCGCATCAGCACCTGGAGCAGCCTCCGCTTCAGCACTTGCATCAGCAGTTGCAGCAGGGCGCACTTTCGCGCCGAGCCACAGCCCGGCACCCGCCGCTACAAGGCCCAGCGCCAGGCTCGCGGTCATATAAGTAGCACCGCTCACAACAGAATCAGCCTCCACCACGGCGGCGGACAGAGCCGAAAAAGACGTGAACGCGCCGAGGAAACCGGAGCCGTGGTGGCGTCGCGAAAAAGAAGAAGAACAAGGAACCAGAGCAGCCAGCAGCCCCAGCAACCCCGCACCCAGCGTGTTGACCAGCAGCAATGCGTCCGGCCCGGCGAGGAAGCGCGCAAAAGTGCCCAGCGCGCCGCCAATCGCCACGATGGCAACCGGCGGGCACTGGGCACGCACGCGGGTCACGGGGAGTTAGGCCTCCTTGACGGCGGAGATATCGAAGTTCAGGGTGATCTTCTCACTGACGAGCACGCCGCCGCCATCGAGGGCGGTCTGCCACTCCAGACCGAAGTCACGGCGGTTGATGACAGTGGAGCCCTCGAAGCCGACGCGGGTCTGGCCCCATGGGTCCACGGCCTCGCCGGTGAAGTCAAAGTCAATGGTAACGGACTGGGTGTTGCCCTTGATGGTCAGATCGCCGGTCACGGCCAGGGTCTGATCATCCTTGGCTTCCACGGAGGTGGAGGTGAAGGTGATCTGGGGGTGGTTCTCCGCATCGAAGAAGTCACCGGCGCGGAGGTGCTCATCGCGCTGGGAGTTCCGGGTATCGATGGAAGCAACATCAATGGTGACCTCAATGGAAGCGTTCTCCAGGTTGGTGCCGGAGGTGGCCTTGCCGGAGAATTCGTTAAACGCACCGCGGACCTTGGTCACCATGGCGTGGCGGGCGCTAAAGCCGATCTCGGAGTGAGATGCGTCGATGGTGTAGGTGCCTTCGTAGTTCTTGATGGAGGTAGACATGTGCTGAGACCTTTCGGGTTAGATCGCTGTTATTCGCTCGCATCGGGGCCTACTGGGCCAAGATCGAGCTTGTAGTTGATGTATCAACTTTCGCTGACAGATGTCAGCCTACGCCCCGCTAGTTGATATGTCAACTAACGGTGTGATGTGCAATAATCCCCTTGTGAACACGGCAGAAAACACCACAGAGAACGCAGCAGCCACGAGCGCACAACCGGACGATTCCCCTTGGCTCTCCTCGCAACAGCAACAGATATGGCGCCTATGGCTCGTAGTACAGGCGAGCTCCAACATTGCACTCGGCCGCCAACTCGCCGCGGACTCAGACCTTTCCCTGGCCGATTACGAGATCCTCGTTCACCTCTCCGAGGCCCCTGATCAGCGCTGGCGCATCGCTGCCTTAGCTGACGAGATCCAGTGGGATCGGTCCCGCATGTCCCATCAGATCAACCGGATGATGAAGCGAGGGCTCATCTCCAAAGAAGCCTGCACAGAGGACGGACGTGGCTACTTCGCCGTATTGCAGCCCCAAGGACTCGAGGTTCTGCGCGCCGCAGCACCGGGCCACGCAGCCAAAGTGAAGGAACTCTTCTTTGCCCGGCTGGCCGAAAGGGAACAGGAGCAGCTGCTAGGGCTGCTTGAGAAACTTGCCTCGCCTTACACAACGACCGACTGACAGCGAAGCACGCCATTTTAAGCAAGCAACAACCACCAAAGGTCCTCTAGGCCGACTGGCAACACTTCGCACTCCAATGCCCCTATACTTCCGTGGAGTTTGCGAGCGAGAAGCTCAGCATCCCTACCAAACAGATAGTTGAAGTGGAACTCCACCCCACTCCAGAGGTTCTGTACCTCCTGCACGGCGATGTTCACTCCGATGATTACCGTATCAAGCCTATTCGCGTGGACTCCTATGAAGAACAAGTCCGCTTCTGCATTGGCGAGGGACCCGGAAGCCTCGAGGCACTCACGTGGCTTCCTGCTCACACCGTCATGGAGTTCCGGAAGGATGAACGGGATGGCTTCTGGAACGCCTACCGTGCTAGCCCAGGCACCTAAGCCATCGGCACAACATCACGCGCCATATCCGCAAACTTGGAGTACTGCAGCTTGTGCGCCACCGTCACCGTGCCAATCGGTCCGCCGCGGTGCTTCGCCAGGATAATATCCGCCTCACCCGCGCGCTCATGGTCCGGGTTCTGCGAGTCTGGTCGGTTCAGCAGCATCACCATATCCGCGTCCTGCTCCAAGGAGCCGGATTCGCGCAGGTCACTCACGCGCGGCAGCGCATCATCGCCACGGGATTCCACGCCACGGTTCAGCTGGGAAATCGCCACCACTGGCACGTCAACTTCCTTGGCCAACAACTTCAGCTGACGCGAGAACTCAGAGACCTCCTGCTGGCGGGATTCAACCTTTTTACCGGAGCTCATCAGCTGGAGGTAGTCCACCACAATGAGCTGCAGATCCACCTGCTGCTTCAGCCGCCGCGCCTTAGAGCGGATCTCCATCATCGTCAGGTTCGGCGAATCGTCAATATAGATCGGCGCCTGGTCAATCTGCTCCACCCTTGTGTGAAGCTGCTCCCAGTCCTTGTCTTCCATCCGCCCGCCGCGCATGGAGGATAGCCGCACTTCAGCCTCCGCAGAGAAGATGCGCATCATCACCTCTGACTTACTCATCTCCAAGCTGAACAGCACGGATGCCTTCCCCTGCCCCACGGAACAGGACCGCATGAAGTCCAGGGCCAGCGTGGATTTACCCACACCAGGGCGCGCTGCCACAATAATCATCTGCCCGCCGTGCAAACCATTGGTCAGGTCATCCAAGTCCGCAAACCCGGTGGCCACGCCCATGGCCTTGCCGCCAACTTCGCTGAGCTCATCGATCTCATCCATCACCGGCTGCAGCAGCTCACCGAAGACTTCGTAGTCCTCGCTAGCGGCCGTGTTGGTCAGCGCAAACATCTCCTGCTGCGCATTGTCCACCACGCTGTCCACTTCCGCGCCTTCGATGCCGGAGTAGCCCAGCTGCACAATCTTCGTGCCCGCCTGCACCAGCCGCCGCAGTGTGGCCTTTTCCTTCACCAGCGCCGCATAGTAGCCCACGTTGGCGCTGGTGGGGGTCTTGTTCATCAGGCTGTGCAGGTACGTTGCCCCGCCCACCATCTCCAACACGGAATCCCGGTCTAGGCGGCCGGCCACGATCAGCGGATCGACTTCCTTGCCCTCACCGTAGAGCCGCAGAATCACATCAAAGATCGTCTTGTGCGCCGGCCGGTAGAAGTCATCCCCGGTGAGCACTTCCACCACATCCGCGATGGCATCCTTATCCATCAGCATGCCGCCGAGCACGCCCTGCTCCGCCTCCACGTTTTGCGGCATGGCGCGGCCGAACTCTTCTACTTGTTTCTTTTCACGGCGACGCCACCCCGCGCCCCCCTGACCCCCCTCATCCATGGGGTCAAAAGGGGGCTCCTCCGGTGGCGGTGGGAAGGAGTTGTGGTCATCGAAGTTGCGCTCAGATTCGTGCGGGCTCATGCTCAACACTCTAGTGGGCGGCTGTGACATGCATGCGTCTGGTGCCCCACCAGCGCAAATACCGTGGACAGTTATCCACAGGCTGTTGTGGATAACCTGTGGACGAATTGTGGGTAAATCCCAAAGTCCCAGTTCGCCTTGTGGAAAACCTGTGGATAACGGATTCCCTGACCAGCACTTTTCCGCAAACTGCCAGGTCAGAGCACTTTTCTATTGAGCACTCTTTCCGTTAATCCCGGTGGATAACTCCCTCAAAATCCATCTGCGCAGGTGGCAGGCCACTGCTAGAAACATGCATATCTCAGCGTCACAGGCAAATCCCCAGGACAGTTATCCACCGAGTTATCCACAACCCTCAACTCCTACTTGAGAGTTCAATTTTTTTAGCGTTCTAGAGTGAAAACGTTTTCCTGATACTACAGTGTGAACCATGGCTACCACACTCAATGCATCCCAGGGTTCCCCCTTAGATCTACTCATCGTTGGAGCTGGTCTATCCGGCATCGACTTAGCCCACTATGTAAACAAGCACTTCCCCCACTGGAACTGGGCAGCGGTGGACTCCAACTCCGATGTCGGCGGCACGTGGAACACGTTCACCTACCCTGGCATCCGCTCGGACTCGGACATGGCCACCTTCTCTCTCCCCTTCAAAAAGTGGCCGCACAAGGCCACCCTCGGCAGCGGAAAGCAGATCAAGGAGTATGCACGGGAAGCCGCCGAAGAATCCGGAATGCTCTCCCGGCTCCAACTGTCCACCTGGGTGAAGAGTGTGAACTTCCACAGCGACAAAGGATTGTGGGAGATCACAACCCTGGTGGCCCCCGAAGGGACAGAGAATTCGGAGGGGATGGCGCGGGGTGGCGTCGCAACAAAAGAAGAAACAATCTGGACCAAGCGGGTCCACTTCGCCGCCGGCTACTACCGCCATAGCGAAGGCTACAGCGCGCCGATCCCCGAGCTCAAGAACTTCCGCGGCCAGCTCATCCACCCGCAGCGCTGGCCCGAAGGGCTGGACGTGACCGGCAAGAACGTGGTGATTATTGGTTCTGGGGCGACGGCCATAACGCTCCTCCCCGCCCTACACAATTTGGGGGCCAACACAACGATGCTGCAACGGACTCCCACGTACATCGCCCCACTGCCGGAAGCGGACCTCATCAGCGCCACTGTGGGTAAGGTGCTGCCGATGGAACCCGGGAAGGCGGGGCACAAGCTGGCACGGGGCATGCACATTGCGCGCGACATGTTCCAATACCACTTCTGCCAAACGCTGCCTGGCGTGGCAAAGAAGTACTTTTGGGCGATGAACAGGCGCTTCGTGTCCGCGGAGGAGATCAGGGAGAACTTCACCCCGCCCTATGGTCCGTGGGATCAGCGCGTGTGCAAGTCCCCTGGTGGCGACTTCTTTAAGGCGATGCGTGATGGGGCGCGGGTCGTGACGGGTCGAATTCAGGGCGTGGAGGCTGATGGGCTGCAGGTAGCGCTGGCCTCTGGTGGGGAGGCGACGCTGGAGGCGGACGTTGTTGTGCTGGCGACGGGGCTGCAGTTGCAGACTTTTGGCGCGGCGACGTTCCTGGTGGACGGGACAGAGGTGCCGATGACCTCCATGGTTGCCTACCGGTCCATGATGGGCAACCGGCTGCCGAATCTGTCCTTCACCATTGGCTACCTAAACCAGTCTTGGACGCTGCGGGCGGACATGACCAGCAGGTATCTGGTGCAGCTGTGGGAGCAAATGGAGACCCGCGGAGACGAATGGGTGGCGCCCGTGATGCCTGCGGACGTGGTGGCGGATCAGCCGATGCTGGACATGAGCAGTGGCTATATCCAGCGGGCAGTGGAATCCCTACCCCGGCAGGCAGCGGTGGATCCGTGGCGAATGGAGCATGATTACATCAAGGAACGCCGGACGTACATGGATGTGCGGGGGCGGATTGACACCACGGACCTTGTGTTCGGGGCGGCGGCTGTGGAGGCGGTGACGCCGCTGGCTGCGGGTGAGGGTGGCGGGGCCGCGCTTAAGCTCGGGGGTTGAGCGCGATGCTTGAGCTCGGGGCTTGAGCTCGGGGGTGCGAATGGGGGCATCTCCGTCACTGCTTCAACCGAGCTATTGAATTTATTATTAGGTTGTCCTATATTTTAATTACATAGCTTCCCATTATTAGTGAAAGGATGTGCGATGAGAAAGTTTGCCTCGATGCTAGCGGTTGTGGCAACCTCGTCCACCCTGGTCATGCCGGTTGCCCACGCTGAAGGTTACTTTGAGTCCAGGATTGACAACGCTCGCAACGGGTTCCAAACCCGACGCTGGGTGGATCGGAATGCGGACAGTTTTAACACGGAGTTGACGGCCGCTACCTGTATAAATAACCCTCACGGTTCCCCAGGGAAGGTAGAGTTCACGTTGCGGCGCCACGAATCTTGGCGCCCCGATCCACACCTAGGGACACGAGTATTGAACAGGTGTTATGGTGGCTGGGATCGTGGCGGTTGGGGTCGGCAAGCTGCAGGCACTTATTACGCCCAGTTAGGCACCTTTGGCTGGAATCGACTGACCGTCAACTGGGTAAAGGTCGTTTGGTAGTGATTACAGAGATCACCGCCCTCCGTGTCGTTCGCGGAGGGCGGTCAATTTTGGACATCCCCTCTTTACAGCTTGATCAACGGCCTGGTCTTCTACTGGGTGTCAACGGTGCCGGAAAATCCACCCTATTCTCCGTCCTCTCTTCGAGGAGTAAGCCAACCAGCGGAACAATTGAACGATCCGGATCAGTTGCACTGGTCGAACAAACTTTTAGACCCATCCTGGGTTTTAGCTCTGCGGAGTACTGTGCATACGTGGCCTGGCTGGCCGGGCAGAAGCGAAGGGTAGCCCGGACTGAAGCTGTGAGCTGGCTCAAGTTTGTCAACCTTGAACATAAGGCAGCTCAAAAATGTGAATCCCTCAGCGGTGGAGAACAAGCTCGTCTGGCGATCGCAACCGCCATGAACTCCGGGGCTGATTTACTTCTCTTGGACGAACCCTCCGCTGCACTTGATCCAGTGAGCAAAGCTCAGGTTTCCGAGGTTTACCAGAGAATTGTCCGAGAGGGTTACTCCTTACTAGTCTCCACACACGATGTTGGGGATCTTCGCCCGCCCTTCCAGCGCGTGATCGTGCTGGATTCTGGCGAAGTTCATTTCGATGGAACACTGAGCCAGTTCCGGCAGCTTGCCCATGGCCATGATCTCACCCCTGCCCACACTTTGGCACGGGCATTTGCGGAGCGCGGTGGTGATAGTGACCGTTAGTTTTGGGCTTAGGCACTGGATCCGGCGCCCTTCCTTGTGGCTATGCATCGCAGCTATTTTTCTCAGCCTGGCTAGTACAGTTACAGAAGTTTTGTCTGTCTACCACCAATTTCTGCTAGCACGAGCCACAATGGTGTACTTCATCATGGCACCAGCGATTGCAGCGGCAGCAGCCTGGGAGGCCTCCAGGTTTGCCCACTTAGTATCTTCTCCTTCAACTCGGCTCATCAAGGTCGGCGCAGAGCGGCTGTTACCTTGGGGTCTCTTCGCGCCCATGAGTTACTGCTTGGCTCTGGCTATCTACATGCCACCCGCACAAGCTCTTGGCTTGCCTACGTTCTGGTTACTACTGCTCTACTCGCTCGTCGTTGGATTGTGCTGGGTGATGATTGGAAGCGCACTTGGGTTAGTTTGTAAACCGATGATCGCAATCGCCCTTGCCGGCTTGGGTGGCTACGGATGGTACGCCGTAACCCCAGCTACTTCGTTTTCGACATTGCGCCGTGTAACTGGAGATTTCTCCCCCTGCTGCGACTTGAATTCCACCCTGGACCCAGGCTCCGTCCACGCCGCGCTACTTGGGTTGAGTGCCTTGGCCTGTATAGTGATCGCCTCTACTCTCCTATGGAAGAAGAGATGGTGGCTGGCAGGTCCCTCCGCATCGGTTGGACTAGCAATTTTGCTTGTTTCAATACTGGCAGTAGATGGGTTGCAAGATTTCGGACTCAAAGAACGCCCAATGACGGACATGAAATGTGTAGACCAGGTTTGTGCACGTCCAGAGGTACCAGAAGACTCTTTTCGCTTGAATGCGCGGGCAGTGAAACATTTCGAGGAGCTGGCACCATCAGAGTTATCTCATTTCGCCAGGGGCGCCGTAGCTTGGTCAGGCCCCGTAGAGGAGGCACTGTGGTTTAGTGGGAACGAGTCACTAGAGGGAATCCTTGGGGACTACGTCGACCAAGCGGTCTCCGTCTATCTCATGGATCAACAAGCCGCACTATGTGGTGCCCCGATGAGAGAACTGGGGCCAGTGCGGAGCGGTGCCCCTTGGAGAGTAACAGAGCCAATTGACATCGAAATCGTGCGGGAGAGGTTGGAATACTCGCTCTGCAGACCAGGGGGTGGGCCGTGAGATCCTCCCATTCTCTCTATTTCGCCGGTCACAACTTCAACAGCTCGCTTGCTGCCCTTCTCCTTCTCTATTTGATCTTGGCACTTCAAGGAGGCCTAGAGCTCCCTCTCCCCTGGCTCAATAGCTTCCAGTCTTTCACCTTAGGATCCATGTGCGCGTTCGGCTGCGCCGTGGCTACCCTCCATTTGTTTCGTAACGAGCTCTCACGCTTAGAAGCGGCGAACTCCCGACGTTGGTTACCCGTAGACCTATCTATTGTTGGGTCACTCTGGATAATCCCCTGGTTCGCCACTTGGATTAACCTCTTTGAAGCACGTCATGCATACGCCATTTGCGTTACAACTTCCCTCGGTTTCGCCTTGGGATCAGTGATGAAATCGGACAGTATGATTCTTTCACTCGTAAGCATTTTGCTAGTTCAAACGGCTCTGTGGACTACTGTAGAGAACTCCCCCTGGAGGCATCTCATGTTCATAGTCGCGGATACCCCCGTCCCACTGATGCTCCTCATTAGTCTCGCGTCGTTAGGTCTCAGTGCCCTCTGCATCACCCGTTTCAAGAGCCGCGCAGCTTGATGATGGGTCGGGGCGGCGGTTGTGGAGGGAAAGCGCCGCGGCTTGTTACTACCGGATTATCGACTCTTTTGCTAGTGCCGCCGAGCCACAGCAGCCTAAGCGTCGATTCTCGGAGGGATTTTAGGGCCAAATGCTAGTGCGGCTCCGTGGCGGTAGCAAAATAGCCGATTCTCGCTTTTCGGAGGCCAACACCGGGGCGCGGGATCTAGCGTCCCTATCTAAATCTTCTATTCTGTGAAGTAGCAGATTTGACCACCTGGGGTTTTGTAGAGACCGGTAACGCAGAATAGAAGATTTAGATGGCCGTGCCCGTCGCGCCCGCACCAACACCGAGACCCGCACACCGAAACCCACCCAGGCTCACCCACGCCCCGACCAACCCACAGAACCCCTCACAAGCAACCCTTCACCCCAACCAACCCACACAACCCCTCACCCACACAGCCCCTCACACCCCCTCACACGCAACCCTTCACCCCCACAACCACACAGCCCCTCACAAACGCAAACAGGGCGCCCCACCCGAAGGCGGGCCGCCCTGTCAGCAGCTGTTGTCTATGAAGTTATCAAAAGTCGCTCAACCAACCTTTGCGGGTGTCTAAGCCGCTAGCCGGGAGCTTGGGACTACTTGGAGGTTCCCAGAACCTCGAAGTTCAGGGACGCGGTGATGTCCTTGTGCAGCTTGACCTCTACAGAGTAGATGCCGGTAGCCTTCACATCGCCCTTGCGCAGGTTGATGGAGTGCTTGTCCAAAGAACGGCCGTTGGCCTTCTTCACAGCTGCAACCAGATCATCGGCGGTCACGGAGCCGAAGAGCTTGCCGGACTCGGAGGTGCGCACCTCTACAGTCACGTCTTCTGCCTTCAGAGCCTCGAGCTCAGCCTTGATCTCGCGTGCGTGATCCAGGTCGCGGATCTGGCGTGCTTCCTGAGCGCGCTTGATGCCTTCGACCTGCTTCTCAGCACCGCGGGTCGCCAGGATGGCGTAGCCGCGGGGGAGCAAGTAGTTACGTCCGTAGCCAGCCTTGACTTCAACGATGTCGCCGGGAACACCGAGATTGTCAACGGCGGCGGTGAGGATCAGTTTCATGATCCAGCCTTTCGTTGTGCGTTGGTTTGACCTTGATTAAAAAGATTATTTATCAGAATGGCGGCTCATCATCGCCATCAAAACCGGATTGCGGTGCGGAGTTCCAAGGGTCGTCATCCATGGACGCGTTCCGGCCACCAAAACCTTGATTGCCTTGGTTGCCGCCGCCCTGGTTTCCACCCTGGGAGCCCTGTCCGCCGAAACCACCCTGGTTGCCTTGGCTACCCTGGCCACCGAAGCCGCCTTGGTTTCCACCAAAGCCGCCGGAGCCCTGGCCACCTTGACCGCCGCCGCGCGGGGTCTTGGCTACCTGAGCCGTGGCGTACCGCAGGGACGGGCCAACCTCATCAACCTCAACCTCGAAGACGGTCCGGCGCTCGCCGTTCTTGTCTTCGAAGGAGCGCTGCCGCAGCCGGCCGTTCACCAGCACGCGGTCACCCTTGGTCAGTGAGTTCGCCACATTCTCTGCGGCTTGGCGCCACACGTTGCACGTAAGGAACAGTGCCTCACCATCGACCCACTGACCAGCCTGCTGGTCGTAGCGCCGTGGTGTTGAGGCCACACGGAAGTTCGCCACTGCCGCCCCGTTGGGCGTGTAGCGCAATTCTGGGTCTGCAACGAGGTTGCCGACCACGGTAATTGGTGTATCTCCCTGTGCCATTTGTCCTCCTGATGTGCTGTGTGGTGCGGTGGTTTCTACCGGTTGACCAGCGTGTTACTGGTCTTTGCGCAGCACCTTGGTGCGCATGATGGTGTCGTTAATGTTGAGCACGCGGTCAAGCTCTTGCACGGTAGCCGATTCACACTTCAGGTCGAGAACAACGTAGATGCCCTCTTCCTTCTTGTTGATCGGGTACTCCAGGCGACGCTTGCCCCAGATATCAACCTTTTCCACAGTACCGTTTTCCTTGCGGACAATGTTCAGGAACTTGTCCAGTGAAGGGGCTACGGTGCGCTCATCCTGGGAAGGGTCGATGATGATCATGACTTCGTATTGACGCACGGACCTCATCACCTCCTATGGTCTAAAAATGTTTTCGGCCATCTCCGGGTTTGGACATGGCAGGAGGGTCGTTGCGTCAGCAACCTTTTTAGACTACATGCTGGCCCGCCAGGAAGGAAATGGGCTAGTTGCTGGTCGCGTAGAAAATCGCCACGGTGGTGGGGATGATCGTGATAAACACCACGGCCAGGGCGAACAGTCCCCAGATTTGCCCTTTGGGCTTGCGGTACATGAAGCTGGCGAAGCTCCCGCCGAACAGGCAGAAGCCGATGAATACGCTGGCCATCGTCACCAGCAGGGCTGCATTACTCACTGTGTTGCTTCCTTTTCTTTCTTTTTTGGGGCGACGCCACCCCAGCCTCATCGCCCAACACCCCAGCCAAGGGGTCCGCGCCGCCGTGCGCTGCGCGCACAGCGTCACTCTCCGGGCGCATGGCCTCACGGATGATAAGAACGCTCATGGCGACGAGCATCCCTAGGCGCACCACCGTCAGCGTGTCCGCCAGCCAATCGGGCGCGGCTAGGTTGGAGGGCAGGAACTGCCACATCCGCACATACCAGTACACCGCTTCGAGCGCCGCCCAGCTGAACACCAATCGCCACTTCGGCAGGGCCAGCGCGAGTAGTGGAACAAGCCACAGCGAGTATTGCGGGCTCCACACCTTGTTCGTCAGCATGAAGGCGAACACTGCGAGGAAGGCGATGTGGGCGACGCGGGGTGCCGTCGCCCGAAAAACAACAAACCAACCCAGGGCAACGAGGGCAACCAGCAGCGCCACAGTAGTGATGATGTTCAACGTGCCACTGCCCGCCACCGCTTCCGAGGGGGTGATGCCGGACCAGGCGTCATTGCCCACGGCGTGCGCGATGACCGCGTAGATGGTGGAGCCTTCCCAACCGCGGGAGGAGTTGAGGCGGAAGAACTCGCCCCAGCCCTTCGGGGCGATCAGGTAGATCGGCAGGTTGATGGCCACCCAGGTGACCACCGTGGCGGCCACTAGACGGGCAAGGGGAACCCACGCGCGGGCGCGCAGGCACAGCAGGATCAGCGCGCCTGCCACGAACGCGGGCCAGAGCTTCAGCGCGATGCCGATGCCCGCGGCCACACCGGCCAGGGCGGGGTGGCGGTGGGACCAGCACACGAGGATCGCTACGGCGGCGAGGCAGGCGAGGATGTCAAAGTTTGTGAACGCGTGGACGATGACCAGGGGAGAGGCCGCCACGAGGAGCCCGTCCCAGATCCGGTTCCCGGCCAGTTTCGCCACCAGTGCCACGGTGACCATCCACGCTGCGGACAGCGCCACGGCGTTCACCCCGAAGTAGATGGCCACGGGGGCAGCGGCGGGAAGCCCGAGGGCCTCCCAAGCGTGACCAACGGGCTTGGTGATGACCGCGATGACCCACTGGTAGAGCCCCGAGAGCACGGGGTATTCCATGTAGCGGGTGATGCCGGACTCGTCCACCCAGGAGTAGAGGTAAGGGAAGTGGAGCTCATCGAGGCCGCGGGAGGAATAGAGAGTGATCGCGTCTGAGTAGCACGCGGAGGTGTACTGGCGGTAGCCGCCCCAATCCACCGTGGGTTCCGTGCCTGCGGGGCGGCCCACGGCGGTGCGGATGCAGTTGCTTTTTTGGATCCAACCGAGGCTGAGGAACGCGGCGGCGGTGATGAGGAGAACCCGCAGGGGGGTAAACGAGCGGGCGCGCCCGATGAGCGCGTGGCGGCCGGGTGGGCCGCCGAGGAAACGGATGAAGCCCCGCGCCATCGGTTCGGTGGCGGAGGGCAGCACCCGCGAGGTGTTGTTGTGAGGGTGGTTAGGGGTTGAAGATTCCATCGATGATCTCACCCAGGTCCGGCGCGGGGGCCGGCTGTGGATTCGGCTGCGGGTTGGGCTGAGGCGCGGGGGCCGGGGCCGGCTCCGGGCTCGGCTCTTCGGCTGGCTCCTGCTGCGTCTCAGCGCCCTGGCTGCCGGAACCCGAACCGGAGTAGCTACCGGAACCGGTGGAACCGGAGTAGCTGCCGGAGCCGGTGGTGGCGCCGCCGGTGTTGAAGTACTCCACGGCATCATTCTGCAGGGCCTGGTCCATGGTGGCCTTCCAGATCTGGGAAGGCAGGCCGGAGCCGTACATCACGCCACCCCATGGGTTGAGCAGGGGCTGCGCGTCTGCGGTGCCAACCCACACTGCGGTGGAGAGCTGCGGGGTGGAGCCGATCATCCAGGCATCCTTGTTCTGCCCGGTATCGCCCAGCTGCGCGGTGCCAGTCTTGGCGGCGGAGGGGCGGCCTCCGGCCAGCCCGTTGCCGTTGGAGTACATGGCGATGGGCTGCATGGCGGCGATGACCGCGTCTGCCACGGCCTCATCCACGACCTGGTCGCCCTCCAGGTTGGAGTTGTCCAGCAGGACCTCGCCATCGGAGTTTTCTACCTTTTCCACGAAGTGCGGGCGGTAGTACATGCCGGAGTTGGAGAGCGTTGCTAGGGCGGAGGCCATGTCCAGCGGGCGGGACTGGTACATGCCCAGGGTGATGCCCTCGAAGGGCGCGCCACCGTTTTCGCTCAGGGTCTCGCCGATACCGGGCAGGGTCTCCGCCACGCCCAGGCGGTGCGCCATGTCTGCCACATCCTGAGCTCCACCCTGCAGGTCGCGGGTGAGGCGGATGAAGCTGGTGTTGAGGGACATCTTCAGCGCTTGGGCGATGGAGCAAGTGCCGCAGCTCTGGTTGTCCACGTTGGTCACCGTGGTGCCGCCGGTGGTGACGGGGGAGGAGTCAAACTGGTCGTAGATGCTGCCACCCTGGTCCAGGTAGGCGGCCAGCGCCATGATCTTGAACGTGGAACCAGTCTGCAGGCCGGCATTGGCGTAATCGAAGCCCACCGGGTCTTCGCCGCCGTACCAC
Source organism: Candidatus Corynebacterium gallistercoris (assembly GCA_019114175.1). Taxonomy (GTDB): domain Bacteria; phylum Actinomycetota; class Actinomycetes; order Mycobacteriales; family Mycobacteriaceae; genus Corynebacterium; species Corynebacterium gallistercoris. The sequence goes on along the minus strand of DXFZ01000036.1, from coordinate 8,363 downwards.
GCCTTGATGCCACCGGTCTTGGGGTCGACGGAGACGACGGCGTTAAGCAGGCCCTCCTGCTCACCTTCCTTGAGCGAGCGGGACTGCTCCACGGCCGCAGCTTGAGTGGCGGGGTCGATGGTGGTGGTGATGCGCAAACCACCAGTGTTGACCTGGTCCTCCGTGATGCCTGCGGCCTCTAGTTCCTGAATGACCTGTGTCTTGATGAGGCCGTTGGGGCCGTCCACCTGGGTGTTGGTGGCGGTGACGGCCGGGTCCATGATCTCCGGGTACTGCGCCTCATTGCGCAGGGTGGGGTCAATGGCGCCGGTCTGCACCATGCCATCCATGACGTAGTTCCAGCGGTATTCCGCGGCTTCGCGGTTGGTCCATGGATCCAGCGCGCTGGGAGCCTGAATGGTGGCGGCGAGCACCGCGCCTTCTTCCACCGTCAGCTCGTTGACTGGTTTGTTGAAGTAGGCGTGGGAAGCCGAACCGATGCCGTAGGCGTTCCGGCCGAAGTAGATGGTGTTGAGGTAGGCCTCGAGAATCTCATCCTTGGACCACTCACGCGCCATCTTGGCGGAGATCACCAACTCCTTGGCCTTACGGGTCAGGCTGAACTCGTCACCCACCAGGGCGTTTTTCACGTACTGCTGGGTGATGGTGGAGCCACCGCCGGCGCCTTCCTTGCCCAGCAGCTGGCCCAGGGCAGCGCGGCCGAAGCCGGTGATGGAAAAGCCCGGGTTGGTGTAGAACTCGCGGTCCTCAGCGGCCAGCACGGCCTGGCGGACGTGGATGGGAATGTCCGCAATGTCCACGTTTTGCCGGTTGCCCTCCGGTGGGACGATGCGCGCCAGCTCAGTCTCATTGTCGCTGGCCATGATGTAGGAGATCTGGTTGTTCACCAGTTCCTCCGGCTCCGGCACCTTGGTCACGGAATATGCAGTGAAGAAGGCCACCATGGGCACGATGATGAGCACGGCGAGGATGGCGCCGCCCACGGCCATGACGTTGCGGAGGAAATTCTTGTCCCTCCAGCTGGTCTTCTTCCGGGCGCGCGCGGTGATGGGGCCGTTCTTGGCCACGCGCTCGGTGGAGTCCTTCTGTGATGGCTTGTCGTTACTCAACTAGTCGAGTCTCCCGGTCAATCATGGTCAAACAACCTGCGCACCGATCATTTCTTCACGGATCAGGAAGTTCCACCTGCACTTCATGCAGACTTCTACGGTGTGGATGGAGAAATCCTCATAGGCCTCCACCACACGGTCTATCTCCTTAACACTACGCGCAGTACCGGACTTTTCACCTAATCCTGCGCCGTGGATCCACAGCGTGTCCTTCAAACCCGGCGCGCCACACAAGGGGCAGGCCCGGTTCGTGGCAGCCCCCAGCACCTCTGCGGAGTTGAGCAGGTGATGGCTGGCATCCCGCACATCCCGCGCGCTGATCTCCCCGCGGCGCAGCTGCGCGAGCACTCGCTGGCGGTCCAGCTGGTGGTCGTGGAACGCACGGGTGCGCGCGCCACCGAAGGTCTGGGCGTGGCTTGGCATGGGTGGGCGGCCTCCTCTGTTTGATCTGCTTGATCGTTTCACCTGCTGGGCTTGATCGGTTCACACTACGCGTTAACCCCAGACCGGGGCCGGGCGCTGCTTAGGTTGGGGCTTATGTCTAACACCAACAGTTCCAACACTTCCAACACCTGCAATATTGCAATCGTGGGCCTAGGCAACTGCGCCACCAGTCTCATTCAGGGCATCCACCTCTACGCGGATGCAGAGGCCAGCCAGGACATTCCCGGCCTCATGCACACGCAATTCGGCCCCTACGCCGTGGGCGACGTGCACGTGACCGCCGCCTTTGATGTGGACGCAGACAAGGTCGGCAAGGACGTAGCAGAAGCCATCACCTCCGGCCGCAACTGCACCATCAAGATCGCGGATGTCCCCACCACGGGAGTGACCGTGCAGCGCGGCCATACGTTGGATGGCCTGGGCCGGTACTACCAAGAATCCATTGAAGAATCCGCTGCAGACCCGGTGGACGTGGCCCACGCCCTGCGTGACGCGGACGTGGACGTGGTGGTGAGCTACCTGCCGGTGGGCTCGGAGGAGGCGGACCGCTTCTACGCGCAGGCTGCCATTGACGCCGGCTGCGCCTTCGTCAACGCGCTGCCCGTGTTCATCGCCTCTGACCCGGAATGGGCGGAGAAGTTCCGGGTCGCTGGTTTGCCGATCGTGGGCGATGACATCAAGTCCCAGGTGGGTGCCACCATCACACACCGCGTGCTGGCGAAGTTGTTCGAGGACCGCGGGGTTCGGCTGGAGCGCACCATGCAGCTTAACGTGGGCGGCAACATGGACTTCAAGAACATGCTGGAGCGCGAACGGCTCGAGTCAAAGAAGGTATCCAAGACCCAGTCTGTGACCTCCAACCTGCAGACCAGCCCATTGGCCGGAAAAATTGATGACCGGAACGTCCACATTGGCCCCTCGGACTACGTGGAGTGGCTGGATGACCGCAAGTGGGCCTACGTGCGTTTGGAGGGCTCCGCGTTCGGCGAAGTTCCGCTGAACCTGGAGTACAAGCTGGAAGTGTGGGATTCACCCAATTCTGCGGGCATCATCATTGACGCGGTGCGGGCGGCGAAGATCGCGCTGGATAGGGGAGTGGCGGGGCCGGTGGATGCGGCCTGCAGCTACTTGATGAAGTCCCCACCAGTGCAATTGCCTGATGACGTGGCGCGCATGCACCTTGAGGAATTCCTTAATGGGGCTTGAGGGCCGCTGGGAGGCGGGGTGGCGTCGCCTGCAAAAAGACATATAGAAAGACAACAAAAATATAACAATTCCACTTTATGACCAAAACTGTTGTATTGTGGTCAGCATGGCCTCTACACCACTTGAGATTGCAAAGAAACTGCGTCCCTCGCTGACCCGTCTCTACCTGCTGTATTTCCGCCAGGCAGAGAACTCTGCGATCAGCATGGCGCAAATGTCCATCATGATGATCCTCGATGAGAAGGGTCCCATGCGCATCAGCCAGATCGCCTCCACCGAGGCGATCCGCATGCCCACCGCCTCCAACGCTGTCAACCAGCTGGAGACCATGGGCCTGGTCACCCGCGTGCGGGACATCTCTGACCGCCGCGGCGTGCGCGTGGACCTCACCCGCAAAGGCCGCGCGGAACTGGAAGCGCTCGGCAACGAGCGCGCCCAGCAGCTCGCGGGCCTTATCGAGGGGTTGAGCGAGCAGGAGCTGGAGAGCGTCGAGTCCGCCGTGCCTTTGCTGCAGGCGATCCTCGAGAGCTACACCGAGTCCATCGAGGCGAAGATCAACGCTGACCGCGAGGGCTCCGGCCACTGACCCCGTGAGTAACCCTATTCGCCTGCTGATGTGCTGGCGGCCGGGTTCCACCGGCGATGAAGCCGCACAGGTCACGGCATGGATCGGTCGGACGGAGCCCATTTCCGTCCGCACCGCGTCCGTGATTTCGCGCGCCTGGGCACTGCAAAGCTCCAGTCACATCAGCCAAGCCGGCCGCAGCTCGGCGGAATCACGCGCACTGGAAGACTGGACGCGGCAGGAGTCCCAGGCATGCATGGATGCGGCCCAGGACGCGCTGGCCGCCGCCAAATTGCCGCGCCGCATGCTCGATGAGCAGGAGCCTTCCGTGGTCTTGGCCGACCACTCGGAGACCAAAGTGCTCATCGACGCGGCGAAGGACTTCTCCGCGCACGTCCTGGTACTGGGCTCCCATCCCGGCGCGGTGGCGGAACGCTACCGCATCGGCTCCACAGCCGATGCGTTGCTGCATTGCGCCCCGCTTCCAATCCTGTTGGCACCCCGCACCCCCAAGTTGTCCAAGAAAGGGCTGACGCGCGTCAACTGCGCCTACGTGGATACTGACCAGTCCCACGAGGCCCTGCGCGCCGCCTCTGACCTCGCCGCGCGTTGGGGCGTGCCCCTGCGGCTGGTGACCTTCAGCCCCAAGGGCGCCACCATGTACCCCACGCAAACTCCCGTGCCGGAGGAGGGTTCTGAGGACCCCCACACCCTAGAGCTCATGGTGGAGTGGCGGGAGCAGGCCCAGGCGCTGCTGGACCGTGGCAAGGAACGCGCGCTGGCGCGTCACCCGGAGCTCACCGTCCACACGGAAGCCGGCACGGGGTATGGCTGGTCCGGCGCAATTGGCGCGCTGAAGTGGAAGAAGGGCGACCTGCTGGTGCTAGGTTCCTCTCAGCTGGGCCAGTTCCACCGCGTATTCATCGGTCCGTCCACCAACCAGATCATCCGGCACAGCCCCGTGCCCGTATTGGTGGTGCCGGTGTAGCGGGGAAGGGGGAGTAGGCTGGGTGCCACTATGACCAGCCACAATCCGAACTTTTCACCGCACGATTCCGCGCCCCAGCAGCCCACGGAGCTGGACTATGAGGCTGACCCGCTGCTGCGCTTGGAGCGCAACAACCGCAGCACTAGGCATGCCTTCATCTTCTTCATTTCCATCGTGGTGGCGACGGTGGTGGCTGCTGTGGTCATCTGGCTCGCCTCGCAGGCGGTCGGTGGTCCTTATTGTGATCGCGACGCCACAGCGCGCCTGTGTGACCGCACATTCCAGGTGATCTTCGCGCTTGTTCCCACCGCCATCTGCATGTTCGGGCTCTTCGGCGGGGCGTGGATTACATACCGCAAGTGGAAGCGCAGGGAGCGCTGGCGCCCGTGGATCGCCGTGGTGTGGTTCATCATGCCTTTCACCATGGGGTGGGTCACCAGCGTGGGGGCGCTGCTGATTCTGGGCCACGGGCTGTAAAAACCCCGGCCCCAGGGGGAGGGTGCCCGAGCTGCTACTTGGCGACCACGTTCACCATCTTGCCTGGCACCACGATGATCTTGGCTACCTGCTTGCCTTCGATGTGGGCTGCCACGTTCGGCTCCGCCACGGCTGCGGCCTCAATCTCCTCTCGGCTGGCATCCGTGGCCACGGTGATGCGCCCGCGGAGCTTGCCCATGACCTGCACTGGCAGCTCGATCGTGTCATCAACCAGGTACTTCTCATCCCACGTGGGGAAGGATTCATAGGTGATCCCGCCCTCGTGGCCCAGGATCTTCCACATCTCTTCCGCAATGTGCGGGGCAACCGGCGCGAGCATCTGCACCAGCGGCTCCACGGCGGCGCGCGGCGCACGGGCTGCTGCACCGGCCGGGCCGGCGTAGGCCTTGGTCAGGTAGTTCACGTACTCGATGAGCTTGGCCACCGCGGTATTATCCCGCAGTTCTGCGTAGTCTTCATGCACCCCGGCCACGGCCCGGTGCAGGGCCTTGAGGTCATCATCGGTGAGGGCGTCGCCGGAAACAGCGGCCTCGCCCGTGGCCTCATCCACTGCCAGGCGCCACGCGCGCTGCAGGAAACGCTGCGCACCCACCACGTCCTTGGTGGCCCAGGGACGGGAGGTATCCAGCGGCCCCATTGCCATCTCATAGACGCGCAGGGTGTCCGCGCCGAAGTTATCGCAGATCTCATCGGGGGACACGGCATTCTTGAGCGACTTGCCCATCTTGCCGTACTCCTGGAAGACCTCGATCTCCTGGCCGGCCTCGCCTTCCGTGCCACCCGGGTTGTAGAAGAACCGCCCATCTCGCTCCACCACATCCTCGGCGGGCACATAGACGCCGCGGGAATCCGTGTAGGCGTAAGCCTGGATGTAGCCCTGGTTGTACAGGCGGTAGTAGGGCTCGAAGCTGGAGACAATGCCCAGGTCAAACATGACCTTGTGCCAGAAACGGGAGTACAACAGGTGCAGCACCGCGTGCTCCACGCCGCCCACGTACAGGTCCACGCCGCCGGAGGGGCGGCCCTCGCGCGGGCCAACCCAGTAGCGCTCATTGTCGATGTCCACCAGCGCGTCATCGTTGGTGGGGTCAATGTAGCGCAGCTGGTACCAGGAGCTGCCCGCCCACTGTGGCATCACGTTCGTATCGCGGTAGTAGGTCTTGGGGCCATCGCCCAGATCCAGGGTCGCCTCCACCCACTCGGTTGCCTTCGCCAGCGGCGGCTGCGGCTCGGAGTCCTTGTCATCCGGGTCGAAGCTGACCGGCTTGTAGTCCTCCACCTCCGGCAGTTCCACAGGAAGCATGTCCTCCGGCAGGGCGTGGGCCACGCCCTCTGCGTCATAGACGATGGGGAAGGGCTCACCCCAGTAGCGCTGGCGGGCGAACAGCCAGTCCCGCAGCTTGTACTGCACCTTCTCCACACCGGAGCCCTGCTGGTCCAGCCACGCGATGGTGGCATCGATGGCCTCCTGCTTGCCCAGGCCGTTGAGGTCAAGGCCGCGCTCGTTGGCGGAGTTGACGTGCGGGCCGTCCTCCACGAACGGCTCCACGGTGACGTCACCGCCAGAGACCACCTCCACGATGGGCAGGCCGAACTCCGTGGCGAACTCGAAGTCACGCGAATCGTGGCCCGGCACCGCCATGATCGCGCCCGTGCCATACCCGGTGAGCACGTAGTCCGCGATGAACACGGGCACCTCGTCACCGCTGACGGGGTTGACCGCATACGTGCCCAGGAACACGCCGGTCTTGTCCTTGTTCTCCTGGCGCTCCAGGTCAGACTTGGCGGCGATGGCTGCGCGGTAGGCCTCCACGGCCTCGGCGGGGGTGGACTTGCCGAACGTCCAACGATCATCCACCCCGTCATAGGCGGCTGCGCCCTTGTCCGCCACGGAAGCCAACAGCTCATCGACCAACTCGTGTTCCGGGGCCAGCACCACATAGGTAGCGCCGAACAGCGTGTCCGGCCGCGTCGTGAAAACGGTGATGGGGGAGCCCGCGGCGGCGTCGAACCTAACCTCCGCCCCCTTGGACCGGCCGATCCAATTGAGCTGCATGGACTTGACCTTCTCCGGCCAGTCCAAGTACTCCAGGTCATCGATTAGGCGGTCAGAATAGGCCGTGATGCGCATCATCCACTGCTGGAGGTTCTTGCGGAACACGGGGAAGTTGCCGCGCTCGGAGCGGCCATCGGCGGTGACCTCCTCATTCGCCAGCACGGTGCCAAGCCCCGGGCACCAGTTGACGGTGGAGTTGGAGCGGTACACCAGGCGATGCTCGTCCAGGATCTCCTGCTTGGCGGCGGGGGAGAGGTTAGCCCAGTCGTCCCGCTCGGCGGCCAGCTTCGCCTCCAGCTCCGCGATGGGGCGTGCGGCACCCTTGCCGCCGGCGGGGTTGGTGGCCTCCGGATCAAACCAGGAGTTATAGATCTGCAGGAAGATCCACTGGGTCCAGCGGTAGAAGTCCGTGTCTGTGGTAGCCACGGCGCGGCGCTTATCGTGCCCCAGGCCCAGCCGGCCCAGCTGACGCTCCATGTTGTCAATGTTCGCCTGCGTGGTGGTGCGCGGGTGGGTGCCGGTCTGCACGGCGTATTGTTCGGCTGGCAGGCCGAAGGCATCGTAGCCCAGGGTGTGCAGCACGTTGGCACCCTTCATGCGGTGGAAGCGGGCGAAAACGTCCGTGGCGATGTACCCCAGCGGGTGACCCACGTGCAGGCCCACACCGGAGGGGTAGGGGAACATGTCCTGGATGAACTTGCGGTCTTGGGGGAGCTCCGAGGCGGCGCTGCCTTCGCTCAGCGGCCCCACGGGGTTGGGTGCGTTGAAGGTACCGTGGTCTGCCCAGTAGCTCTGCCAGCGCTGTTCGATCTCCGCCGCGAGCTGTGGGGTGTAGCGGTACGGGGTGTGCGCCCCGGTGGGGGTACCTGCTGCTGCGGCTGCGCCTGACTTTGCTACGTCCTGTTGCTCCATGAAGAGCATTCTAGTAGACGAGCCAGGCGCCGCTGTGGTGGGAACGAGAAAGCGGAGAAATAGACGGGTTCGCACCCGAGAGATCCGCGGTTAGCGTGCCGATAGGTCGGCGGTTAGGGAGCGGATGGGTGCGCTGTTAGCCCCCTTGCCCTGCTTGGCTAGTCACTGGGGCACACCCGTGTAATAGACTGACATGCATGATCGTGCTCACCGTCCTGCTCACCATCTTCGGACTCGCCATCCTCACCACCGGCGCCTTGGCTTTCACGGGTAAGCTGCCAGGAAATTCCTTCGTTGGCCTGCATATTCCGGAGGCCTCTTATCCACGATCTGAATGCAGCATGATACTCCGTAGAGACGAAAGATGATCGGTGGGAAAGGGGGAGTCTCTACATCGTTCATTCTGGAGGAAGCCTAGTGAACCATGATACTAGCGCGTACCCCAAGGAAAAACCAATCATGGACGTAGAAGCAAGCAAGAAAACATAGGGTATCCCTAGATCCCAGGTTAACAACCATAAAAACGCTAAGAAGCCATACACAAATGAAAGCTTCATCAGCGTAGGCCACCAGCGTCGTTCAGCA
>DXFZ01000035.1 GCA_019114175.1 Candidatus Corynebacterium gallistercoris | reverse complement strand
AAGTCCACCCTCATCGATCTCATCCTCGGGCTGAGCTCCCCCACCTCAGGAACAGTTCACACAACCGGTCGCATCGGTGCCGTCCTGCAATCCAGCAGCTTGCTGCCAGATGCCAGCGTCCAGGACACCGTCCGCATGATCGCTTCCACGTACGGCACTGACCCCGCACCGGCCATCGCCGCCGCCAACCTGGAACCCATCCGCCGCCGCAAGATCCGCGCCTGCTCCGGCGGGGAGCAGCAGCGCGTCAAACTTGCTTTGGCCCTCGTCGCCCAACCGGAGCTGCTCATCCTGGACGAGCCCACCGCCGGCATGGATCCCGTTTCACGGAGGCAGTTCTGGCAAACGCTCACGTCGCCTACCGTCCTCTTCGCCACGCACTACCTGCAGGAAGCCAGCATCGCCGAGCGCATCCTCATCCTCCACCGTGGCCGCCTGCTCGCGGATGACACGCCCGCAGGCATCCTCGCCTCCACCGGCACAAACAACCTCGAATCCGCCTTCGCCCAGCTCACCAGCCAGGAATGACCCCCACCTAAACCAACAAATACCCCAAAAGGAAGCCATGAACTACACACTGTTCGAACTCAAGCGCCTCGCCACTGACAAGGAGGGCATCTTCTTCTCCGTCGGCCTGCCCGTTATCCTGTATCTCATCTTCGGCAGCGCGACGAGCTACGGGGACAAGCCCCTTAACGGCGGCAATATCAACGCCTACGTCATGATCGGGATGGCCCTGTTTGCCGGCGCGACCGGCGCGGTAAGTGGCGCAAGCGCCGCGGTGGTGGATTACCAGTCCGGCTGGGGCCGCCAACTCGCGCTGACTCCGCTCACCCACCGACACTACCTCGGTGCCCAGACCTTCTCCTTATTCGTTCGCGCTAGCCTGCCAGTCGCCGCGGTCTACATCACTGGCTTCTTCGCTGGTGCGCAGATGCCCGCCACGGCCTGGGCGCTCTCCTGCGCTCTATGCATCGCCGGGGCCATCCCGTTCGGATTCTACGGCGCGACGATAGCGCAGCTGCTGCGTTCCTATTCTGCGGTGAATATTGCCTCAACCTCGCTGGTGGTGCTCTTCTTCGCCGCTAACGCTTTCACCCCCTTGTCGGAGAATCTCCTGAAGCTGGCTCAGTACACGCCCGCGTATGGCCTGGTTGCCCTTGCCCGTTTTCCTTTAAGCGACGGCGCCCAACTCATCAACGACGATCCCTGGTTTCTGGATCATTCCCTGTCAGCGGCCATCGTGAATACTGCAGCATGGTCAACTATCCTTATACTCAGCCTCTTTCTGACGGGAAGGAATAGACAACAAAAGTGATTGAGCGGCTTTATGCGGCACCGTGGCTGCTGTTCCTAGCGTTTCCACTATCCTCTTTGTGGGGCGGGCAGATGCGCGCAGCCACCATCGCCTACGTGGCCTTTGCCGTGGTGTATCTGTACGCCTTCGGCAAGCCAGCCCGCTGGATCTACCTAGCAGCTCTGGCTGCGTGCGCGGTACCCATCCTGGTGGTGCAGGGTTCGATGTCCGCCAGCCTTCTGCCTTTCTTCGTCGCTCATCTGATTTTCTGTTGGCCGCCGCGAAAGGCCTTATTCATGATTGCCTGCCTGTACAGCACCAGCACTGCCGCCTTGATCATTTTTGATCCGGAAGCACTCCGCTATCTGTGGGCTCCAGCACTCGTTGTACCTGTTCTCATCACATTCATCGGGTACATCTCCAATCGAGAGGATTCCCGCCAGCAGTTGCGCCACGAACTTGACCTTGCCCATCAGCGGGAAACAATTGCACGCGATGTTCATGATCTCCTTGGCCATTCGCTAACGGTGATCAACCTCAAAGCCCAAGTGGCTCAGCGCACGGCGGATCCTTCCTTGAAAGAAGAACTCGCCAGTATTGCCGAATTAGCACGTGAGGGGCTCAGACAGGTCCGTTCCACAGTCACCGAACTACGGGAACCTAGCCTTGCTAGTGAACTGGCCAGCGCCAAGCGCGCACTGCATGCGGCGGGGATCCAGGCCGAGGTGCCCCACATGGAGGCTCACCCGTTCTCAAGCCTGTTCGCCTGGGTGCTGCGGGAGGCTGTTACCAACGTGATCCGCCATGCCAACGCCACCACATGCACAGTGGAAATCACTGACAACTCCTTGACAGTCAGGGATGACGGCCCCGGCATCACAGCCTCTCCCGGCAACGGATTGCGGGGCATGCGCCGCCGCGTGGAGGCCGCCGGGGGTACCCTCACCTTGGGTAATGGAGTGGAGGTGACGATGTGATCCGCGTACTCATCGCCGACGATCAAGACCTCGTCCGAGGTGCACTGGCTGCGTTGCTAAATACTGAAGCGGACATTGAAGTAGTCGCCGACTGCGGCTCCGGACACGAGATCAGCACACTTGTACAAGAACACAGAGTAGACGTTGCCCTGCTGGATATTGAGATGCCCGGCTCACCGTTGGATCATCCCCTCCCGGACTGCCCGGTGCTCATCGTCACCACCTTCGGCCGCCCAGGCTACCTACGCCGCGCCCTGAATGCGGGAGTGCGGGGTTTCATCGTCAAGGACACCCCCGCCCCCGAGCTCGCGGAGGCCATCCGCAAGATCCACGCGGGGTTGCGGGTAATTGATCCCAGCCTCCTCGAGCAGGCCATGTTTGATTCCCCCCTCACTGACCGCGAAGCCGAGGTCTGCCGCCAAGCCCTCACCGGGGCGGATACCCGCGCCATCGCACAAGCGCTACATATGAGCCACGGTACGGTACGCAACCACCTGTCCAGCATCATCACAAAAACTAATGCGGGCAACCGTTTTGAGGCTGCCCGCATTGCCCTGGATCAAGGCTGGATCTGATAGTTAAACCAGAGACGGATCAGATTAGATCAACATGTCATCGCTGATGCGGTTGGTGTTGTCAGCGGGGATGTATAGGGCGCCGTCGTCGCCGAAGATGTAGGCGTTAGCTTCTGCGGCAATGTTGCGATCAAAAATGGAAAACATGGTTCCTCCGTGGTCTTGGGGAGCGGGTGCAATTGAGACTATGCAGCGCTCCAACCCGCGGCCATTCCCCCGCGCGCTGGCACCTCCGCTAATTGCATAACCACTTGCCCAAAAGCGCAGGTATCACGGAGCCAGGCGCGAGAAGTGGTTATATTTCCCGCTCACACAGGCACCCCCGCCCACTGTGACCCCCACCACAAAACAGCAGGTCAGGCACCTTTTTACAGTTATTCCATTATCACTGCTCCAAGACCACCATCGCCGTGGCGAAGCCGCCATCGTGGCTGATACTCACGTGGCTGCGGTAGTCCACCGGCACATGCAACCGCGGTGGCGCACCGAGGACCTGCAGCGAATCCCAGCGCAACTCCTCAGGAGCCATCACTTGCCCGTCCGCTGCAAACCACGCCTTCACGAACGCCTCCTTCGCCGCCCAGCGCCCAGCCAGGTGCTGCGCCAAGTCACCGCTGACCTCCGCACGGAGGCGGGCCTCGCGCAGTTCCGGGCCACTGAAGGCCCCCGCAAAGGTGCTTCCCGCGTAGAACTGCTCCCGGAAGGCGGACACGCTCACTAGGTCCACGCCTATCCCGACAATCACTGGCCACGCTCGAACAGTGGCTCGCCCAGCATTCCAGCTTCCCGCCGGGCAGCGCCGGCCCGCAGCCGCTCTGTGGCTCTATCCCGCCATTCGGCGGCGGCGTCGCTGCCGAGAGAAGCAGCGACCACCCCGTAGAAGGCGCCTGGATGGACCAGCGCAACCACAGCGGAAACATGTCCGAAGCCCAAGGACGTGAGCAGCCCGGCGCGGATCTCCGGCAGCTGCAGTGGCGTGCGCGGCCACACCAGCGGGCTGTCCGCCATGGCGGGGTCCACACAGTTCAGCGCCGCATTGCCCGGGATGCGCCCGGTGCGCAGCATGTCGCACAGCCCGCTGATTTGGAACACCGCCGCCCCGCCCTTGGCGTGGCCGGTGAGGGACTTCTGGCTCACCACGAACAGCGGGTTGCCTTCCGAGCGTCCTAACCGTTCCGCCATGCGGGTGTGCAGCACAGTCTCGTTGGGGTCGTTGGCGTTGGTGGAGGTGTCGTGCTTGCTGACCACCGCGATGTCATCCGCACCCACGCCGTACTGGTCCAAGGCGCGGAGCAGGCGGTCATCCCGTACCGCACCCAGCGCGCCCAGACCGGGGGCGGGGATGCTGGTGTGGAATCCGTCGGCAAAGCTGGCCGCGTAGGCGACCACGCCGTACACGGGCAGGCCTAGCTTCGCCGCCACGGATCCCCTGGCCAGAAGCACCGTGCCGCCGCCTTGGGCCTCCACGAAGCCCGCCCGGCGCCGGTCGTTGGCGCGGGAGTAGAAGCGCTCGGAGATGCCGCGTGCCTCCAAGGCATCAGAATCCGCCGTGGCGTTCATGCTGGCGAATCCGCTGATGGATTCCACGGAAATGTCATCCACGGCACCGGCGACCACGAAGTCCGCCTTGCCACAGGCGATCTTGTCCATGCCCTCTTCCACGCTCACGGCGGCGGTTGCGCACGCGCCGACCGGGTGGATCATGGCACCGTAGCCACCAACGTAGGCCTGCATCGTGTGCGCTGCGATCACGTTGGGCAGCGTTTCTTGGAGGATGTCGCTGGGGATGTCCTCTTCGAGGAACCGCTCCACGAATAGTTTGCGCATGCTGGTCATGCCGCCGAATCCGGTGCCCTGGGTCATGGCCACGTCCGCGGGGTCCACCGCTTCTAGGATCTCGGCCGGGCTGAAACCCGCGGAGAGGTAGGCGTCCACGGTGGTCACGAGGTTCCACACGGCCATGCGGTCTAGGGATTCGAGCATGTCCGCGGGGATACCCCAGCGCGTTGCGTCGAAGTCCGTGGGGAACTGCCCGCCCACCTTGCGCGCAAGCGTCGCCCGGCGCGGCACGCAGACGCTGGCGCCGGCGGTGCGGGTGACGTACCACTGGCCCTCTACCTCTTCGATGCGCGTGTGTGCCGGGTCCTCCTCCTCGTAGCCGCTGGGGTCTTCCACGGGGAAGCGCACGTCTTCCTCGAGGAACACCTCCACCATGGACTGCGTGGTTCCATCCGAGATCGCGGGGTCATCTACGAAGCTGCGCACGCCGGATCGTGCGATGACCTCCCCCTTGAATCGTGCGTAGATTTCGGATTCGTCCACGCGCTCGTCGCCGTGGTACCAGCCGGCGTGCGGTGCGTTGCGCCATTCCAGCAGCCCGGTCATCCACGCGAGCTCAAGCACGCCCGCCGCCGTGAGGTCCACGTCCCCATCTGCGCGGATGCCGTATTCGGCTTCCATGCGCGTGCGTCCGCTGCCCCATGCACTGACTTCGCCGAGTCCCACGATGACCACGGTGTCCTCCAGCTGTGCTGTGGTCTGGAAGGTCGCTGTGGGTTGCTCGATGCGTCGTGGGGAGGGCAGTGCGTTGATTGTTGGGGGCGACGCCACCTCCGCCTCCTCCTCGTGCCGCGGGCGCAGGTCGCTCAAGCGGATCCCGTCCAGGCCGCCTGTGAGGTCCCGCTCGAGGGGAGCTTCCGCGGCGCGGTTACGTGCCGCTGGCGTGCACAGCTCCAGGAGCTCGGTCGCCATGTCAGCGGGGCTCCATACCCGCACGCCTGCCTCCTCGGCGGCGGCGACGAGGGCGTCATTACCGCCCATGAGGTTGGTCCCGGCGACCCACCCGATCCGCGGGTGGGCGAGGGTGACGCGCTGGCCCCAGGGCTCCACGTGCCACTTGTTTGCGATGGCATCCAGGGCCGCCTTGGTCTCGCCGTAGGCGCCATCGCCGCCGAAGGTGCCGCGGTTGGGGCTGCCGGGCAGCACGGTATGCATGCGGTGATCCACGTGCGTGTCCTTGCCGATCTCCGCGAGGCCCGCCAGTGCGCGTTCCACGCCCCACAGCAATACGCGGGCCTGGGTTTCGGCGGGGTCTCCCAGCACACCAGAGACGGGTGGTGCCGCGAAGGGGAAGAAGAGGTCCGGCACGAAGGCGGGTTTGACCAGGTGCTTCTCTGCACCGATGACTTCCTCCTGTGGCGAGCCGATCCACTCCACGAGGGCGTCCACGTCTCGGTAGCTGGCGAGGTTGGCGGGCACGAGCCAGAGGGCTGCGCCTCCGATGGCGTGGCGGCGGTAGAGCTCCTGGCCGAAGGCCACCCGCTCGGCCGTGAGGCGGGAGGCGGTGGCGATGACGCAGGCGCCCTCCCCCAGCAGCTTCGCCACCACGGCAGCGGCAATGGAGCCGGGTGCCATGCCCGTGACCACGGCGATGCGCTGCTCCCCGGGGTCTTGGAGGGCCTCCTCGGCGATGTCATCGAAGCCGTACCACCGCGCCAGTTCTGCCACGCGTTGGCCGGTCGCGCGGAAGTTGCCTTCCACGTCCTCACCGGCGGCCATGCGGGCGAGGTCCTCCCTGGCGGTGGCCCAGCGGTCATCGATGAGCACTGCGCGGCGGGCATCGAAGGCTGGTTCCACGGACTTTTGCCACCCGCCGCCGAGTTCTGCCGTGACGGCGTCCATGAGCTCCGTGTCGGCGGGTTCCTGTGCGTCATGGCGTGTCTCGTGCCCCAGCTGGCGCAGCAGATAGCGGGCGGTGTCCACCAAGACGGTGTTGTCCACGGCGACCACTTCCTCGGTCTCCGTGGCGGCCTTGTGCAGGCTCACGCCCCGCTCCTGTGCCACGTGGTGGAGGGCTTCCTCCACCGTGCTGAGCGTTCCGAGCTCCCCGCCGCGGGCAGAGGTCCCTTCGCGCGTTCCCAGCAGGAGCGCGGCGGTGACGTGGGCAACCCACCCCTCCCCGAGGTTCCATTCCGCCAGTTCTTTGGCGACGTCCACCTGCCCGCGGAAGACCTTGCGCAGCCGTTCCTTCACCGCTTCGCCCAGCACCGGGCCGAAGGGCTTGTAATTGAACGCGGCCCTGTTGACGGTGGCGGAGAGAGTCGCGATGTCCGCCTCCGCCGCGCCCTCCACGCTGGACAGGCCCAGCTCCGCGGACATGTCCATGAGCAGCTGGTTGAGCCGCGAGCTCACGCCGTTGGTAAGGGTGCCCGTGGTGTCCGTATCCGCAATCTGATCCGGGCGCACCTTGCACGCGTAGGCCAGGAGGGTCCGAATCGCGTCCGCTGCCGTGAAGGGGATCTCTGCGGGGGCTGCCTGGACTTGCTGGGCTGGCTGACTTTGCACCGGCTGAGCCTGTGCTGGAGGCTCCGGCTCTGGCTGTGGCTGGGCTGACTGGGCTTGGGCTTGGGGCTCATCCCGCTCGAACACCTCCTGCTCATCCCGCTGAACATTCAGGATGCGGGCCTTGGTGCCCAGCATGGCCTGCGTCCGAGCAGCGAGGTTCGCCAGCGTCGGCGAGGAGGCCAGGCCCACCTCCACGTAGTCTTCCACCCGCTCCAACAGCAATTCCTGGGTCTCGATCCACCGCACCGGTGAGGCGAACTGCCACGCCAGCAGCTCCACCAGCAGGATGCGCGCCTTCTCCGCATCAGTCAAGGCCTGCCAGTCCGCCTGACGCAGTGGCTCGGAATCGGCGACCTCCAGCACGGCGTCCACGAATTCGCGGTCCAACTGGAAGGTCCTGGCCACGAGGTTCGGCACGTAGCGCCCGATCAGGGGCTTGTAGTCCAACTCCTGAGGCAGCAGCTCATCCAGGCACTGGCGGAAGTCCGCCACGCCACCGCGCAGAACACGCGAATGGAAGGGCACATCCACACCCGGCACGCGCACGAACGCCCGCTCGCCCAAGGATTGTGCTTTCCTTTCGAGGGCCTCAATGCCCGCCACAGTTCCGGCCACGGCGTACTGCTTACCGGCGAGGTTGTAATTCACGATCTCTAGGAACTCGCCGGTCTCCTCGCTGACCTGTGCCACGAATTCCTTCGCATCCACGCCATGCGGGCGCAGCGCCCCCATCCGATAGTTGCTGCGGCCCTGCTCATCCCGCTCCACCAGCCCATGCATCGTGGTGCCCCGCTGGTACACGAGCTCCAGCACGGTCTCGAAGTCAATGACCCCAAAGGCGCTCAGCGCGTTGTATTCGCCAAGGGAGTGCCCGGCCAGGTAGGCGTCTGCTCGTAGGGTGTCCTCACGCCGCAGCTTCTCAGTCTGGGCATACGCCAGAGTGGCCAGGGCCACCTGCGTGAACTGCGTGAGGTTGAGCACGCCTTCTGGGTGCTGGAAGCGCTGACCCCGCACGGTGATGGCAGTGGGGTTGTCCCGCACGATCGCCTTGATGGAAAAGCCCATCGTCCTCGTGTGCGCGTCGGCACGGTCCCACACGGCGTGCTCCTCCAAGCCCATCCCCTGGCTCTGGATGCCCTGACCCGGGTACACGTACGCCGTGACGGGCTCCGCGAGCAGCGCGGTGCCCTGGGACACCAGCTGGCCATCGATGCGGCAGTTCACCTGCACCACCAGCCCGCCAGCACGCCCAATGCGCTCCACCTGCAGCTCGATCTCATCCCGCAGGTTGACCGGCCCGAACATGCGATACGTCCAATGCACAACGCGCCCAGGCACCATGTGCTGCGCCGCGGCCGAGAGCCACATCCCGTGCACCAGCGGCGCCTCCAAGCCCGCCACGCGGGCGGCGGTGTAGCTGGTGTGAATCGGGTTGAAGTCCCCGGACACCCAGGCAAAGTTGCTCATGTCCGCTGGTGCTGTGATCCGCCCCTTGGTGAGGGTCTTGCGCGGTAGGTCCCTCATCTCCAGGCTCGCTGGCGGAGGCGGTGGCGTCGCCCCAAAAACCCTGCCACGGATGGCGAAGCGCTCCGTGAACCTACCAATGACCTCGCCCTGCAGCAGCTCCACATTGACCTGCACCACCCGCCCGGAGGAGGATTCCTGCACCTCATCGGCCCAGGCGCGCACGTCCACCCGCCCCTCCGGGAGCTCGGGGATGTCCGCCGTATGGTCGAGATGCACCGCGTTGAGCAGGCCCTCGATGACGGGCCCCTCCACTTCGGCGGAGCCCAACGCAGAGTAAATCGCCGGCCAGCAGGGGCCCAACAACGCGTCGGGTACCATACCCCGCCCGCCCGTCACGGCGGCGTGATCGGTCCCGAGGTTTTCGCTGACGGTGAAGGAGTAATGCGCCACGCCGAAGGTCTCGCCGGGTTGCATCTCCGGCAAGTAGGCGACGTCCCCCGTCACCCCGCGGTTACCCACGCCCGCGGTCCCGGCCAGTAGCGCGCGCATGCTTTCCGGCAGGCGGTCGGCGTCGACAACGGGCACGCCATCAGTCTCGATGAGGGGGATCGTCAGCTCCCGCACGGCGTGGGCATGATCCCGGGCATCCAGGGGGATCCGCATCGTGCGGCCATCCCACTCCACGGGCATGTGATACGCGGGGTTGTCCATGAGATGCCCCATCCACTGGATGAAAGGGCTCTCCTTAATGTCCCGGCGCGCGGGCGGCTCTTGCTGAAGGCGCTGCGCCGTCGCTGCCTCAAAACGACCCAGCAGATCCGCGATCGGCTCATTCTTCGTGGTGATACCGCCCACCGAGGCAGGCCCCGGAATGATGCGGACCGCGTCCGCCGGGTAGCGATCGTCCTGGGACTGCCACAGCGAATCCTGGCCCCACCAGCGCAGCAGATCCTCATCGATCACTGGCACGAAGCCCATGGGCTTGGGGTACTTGCGGCACAGCTCCACGAACCAGGCTGCGTCAAGCGGAGTGAGGGTGACATCGCAGTCGTAGGCCTGGAGGATCGCCTCCACCGCGGCATGGGGCGTTCCTTCCGCGTGGGGCTCCACCGGCCCGTGATCCACACTGGCGAGGCGCGCCTCCACGCGCTCCAGCAGCTCCCAGAAGCGCTGCTCCCAGCTAATATCCACCCACGGCCAACTGAGCTCTAAGAAGCGCTTCATGAGCTCGGCGTAGGTCATCTGCGTCAGCTCACCGAAGTAGGGTTTACTGGTCTTGTTCAGCGCGGCGATGATCTCTTCGCGGCGGCTGTTCACGCGGGCGAGGTCACCTTCCACCTCGGCGATGAGCCGGGCACAGGCGGCGGCCGAGTTGTCGATTTCGTGCATGTCCGCGCGCAGGTGGGAGAGGCCGGAGGTGACGCCCCCGCTGCTCTGGCCAGGCTGGATCCACTCCTGGGTGCCCTGCGTGGCGACGAGGAGATCCTTGACCTCCTCCGTGGTCTTGGCCTCCTTCGCGGTCATGGCGGCGGTGCCGATGAGCACGCCATCGACGGGCATGGCGGGGTCATGCCACTCGCCGGTGAGGTAGTCTGCGGCGCGGTCTGGGGTGCCGATGCCGCCGCCCACGCAGAGCACCACGTTATCCCGGCGGCGGATCTCCGCATACGTTGCGCGGAGGAGGTCCTGCAGGTTCTCCCAGGAGTGGTGGCCGCCAGCGTGGCCATCTTCCACGTGCATGATCACACTGCAGGTCAGGGCATCGGCAATGGCCAGCACGGCGCGGATCTGCTCCACGGTGCCCGGCTTGAACGCCACGTAGGCGAACCCGGCGCGGCGGAACTCCTCCACGAGGGCGGGGGCTTCCTCGAGGTCCGGGATGCCCGCGGAGATGACCACCCCGTCAAAGGGGGCCCCGGATTCGCGGGCCTTGGTGACGATCCGCTGGGCACCGAATTGCAGGTTCCACAGGTAGCGGTCCATGAACATGGCATTGAACTGCGCGGTGGCGCCGGGCTTCAGGAGGGACTTGAGCTTGGCGAGGTTGCCCGCGAAGACCTCCTCCGTCACCTGCCCGCCGCCGGCCAGCTCCGCCCAGAATCCCGCATTAGCCGCTGCGGCCACGATCTCCGGGTCCACGGTGGTGGGGGTCATCCCGGCCAGGAGGATGGGGCTCTTGCCGGTCAGGCGGGTGAACTTGGTTTCCACGCGGCCGCGGAGCTTGGGCGCGAAATCACTCCACGGGCGGGGGCGCTCCGGCCAGTGTCCCGCGGCGAGGCGGTCCACGGCCTCCAGGGTGGATGCATCCGCCACTCCGATGCCACGGCCTTGCACCGCGGCCTCGGTCAGCGCGGCCACGGCCTGGCCGGGGCCCAGATGAATGAGCCAGTCCACGTCCAGCTCCGCCAGCTGCGTTACCTGCGCCGGCCAGTCGACTGGCTCTTGTAGCACGGCCCGGGCCAGGCGCTCTGCCAGCTCCGGGTTCGGGAGGCCCTCCCAGGTGGGGAGCCCCAGCAAAGGTGAGTGGAAGGGGATCCGCACGTCCAGCCAGTCCACTTGCGCATCGAGTCCACGGATGCGGCCCTCCAGCTCCTTGCGCGTGCCGCTGAGCACGTAGTGGCGGTACCCGTTCTTCAGCGCGTAATCCTCCAGCTCCACGCCCCGCACGGAAACCATGCCACCATCAATCAGGCGCGAACGCTCCGCTTCCGCCCCGATCAGCCAGGCGATGGCGAAGATTTCCGCGGGGTCATGCTCCAGCATGGCCGCCCCGAGCACGCCTTGGGAGTGGCCTGCTGCCGCCGTGGCTTCGAAGCCCGCCAGTGTGAGAGCGGTGATCTGCCCGTACTGCACGGCCGCGATACCTGGGACACTGAGGTCCTGCTCAAGGATGGCCTCCATGCTGGGCAGGCCACCACTGGCGGATAGTTCGCCGGTGCGCTTCTCCAGGTGGGTGCGGGCTCTGGCGGCAAGTTGCTCGAGTGCTTCGGCGATGCGGGGGTCTCTCAGCTGCTCTTCTAGCAGCGGCTTCCATTGGTTGCCTTGTCCGGCGAAGATGTATCCGTATGTCATGTCTCTCCTCGTTTTCTTGGTGCTGACGTGATGGCTAGCTGCTTAGAGTGGCCCGTTATCGTGGCGCTTCAGAGCGGGTGTTGTGTTCTTGGTTTTGAGGACTTCCAGCGCCTCAGCGATCACCTGGCGGGTATCTTCCGGCGCGATGATCCCGTCCAGCTCGCCGCTGCTCACCGACAATGCTGGGTTGATGTGCTCCGCCGCATAGGCGTCCGCCAGTTCCTTAGCTTTAGCGGCGGGATCACCCGCGGCCTTGATTTCGCGCCGGTGCAGGATGTTCACGGCACCGTCGGCTCCCATCACCGCAATCTCGGCATTGGGCCAGGCGTAGGCGAAGTCCGCTCCGATGGACTTGCTGCCCATCACGATGTACGCCCCGCCATAGGCCTTGCGGAGGGTGACGGTCACCAGCGGCACCGTCGCGTTCGCGTAGGCGTGAATCAGCTTCGCCCCGCGCCGGATGATCCCCGCCGCCTCCTGGTCCGTACCTGGCCGGTAGCCGGGCACGTCCACCAGGGTCACCACCGGCAACCCGAAGGCATCACAGCAGCGCACAAACCGCGCCGCCTTCTCACTGGCATCCACATCCAGCGTTCCCGCGTTATGGTTCGGCTGGTCGGCAACCACGCCCACCGCCCCACCATTAATGCACGCGAAGCCCACCACGATGGACCTCGCGAAGTACTCCTGCACCTCCACGAACTCGCCGTGGTCCACCACGGCCTCGATGACATCCAGCATGTCGTACGGCTGCCGGGAATCCGCTGGCACGAGCTCGCCGACCCGCGCAGCCTTCGCCTCGTCGCTACCGGCTGTGTAGGCGTATCTCGGAGGGTTTTCCCCGCAGTGTCGCGGCAGGTAGTTCAGCAGGCTCCGCGCGTAATCCAGCGCGTCTTCCTCATCCTCGCCGAGGTAATGCGCCACCCCGGAGGTCGCATTATGCAGCTCTGCGCCGCCGAGGTCATCGGACGTCACGCGCTCCCCCGTCACCGCCCGCACCACGTCCGGGCCGGTCACGAACATGTGGCTGCCCCGGGTCATGACCACGAAGTCCGTCAGCGCGGGGCTATACACCGCACCACCCGCGCACGGGCCCAGGATCACGGAAATCTGCGGGATCATGCCACTGGCGCGGCAGCTGCGGCGGAAAATCCTCCCGTACTGCGCCAGCGCCTGCACGCCCTCCTGGATGCGCGCACCGCCAGAATCGAGCACGGCGATGATCGGCACGCGCTGGTTGATGGCGCGGTCCATCAGCTCGCAAATCTTTGCGCCTTCCACGTGGCCGAGGGTTCCACCGCGGATGGAGAAGTCCTGCGCATACACGGCCACTGGCCGCCCTGAGATCTCGCCGAAGCCGGTGATGACGGCGGCGCCGTCGCCCCTAAACCTGCCAATCTCAACGAAGCTGTCCTCGTCCAGCAGCAGATCCAGCCGCTCGCGGGCGGTTTTCTTGCCTTTGGGGTGCTGGACGTTGCGGGCTTTTTCTTCGGCGGCATCTGCCTTGGCGGTGTAGTCCAGGTCCGGCTTCTTCTTCTTGCGTTTCGGCAGGGCCTC
>DXFZ01000003.1 GCA_019114175.1 Candidatus Corynebacterium gallistercoris | reverse complement strand
GGGAGGAGATCCCCAAGGCCTTCGTGGTGAAGCAGGAAGGCACGGAGGTCACGGCCGAGGAGATCATGGAGTTCGTGGCGGAGCGGGTGGCCCCGTACAAGAAGATCCGCGCGGTGGAGTTCATCGAGCAGGTGCCGAAGTCCGCGACGGGTAAGATCCTGCGCCGGACGCTGAAGGGTTAGGGGTCTCGCGCTAGGGCGCTGGAGGGGTGCCCTGCGCTAGCGCGCTGGGGTGGTGTCCTCGATCGGAACGCGTCGGTACGTGCCATCGCGGACATCCGCGTCCTCAATCTCATGCCTGGAGATGCCGAGGATGAACAACACCTGATCGAGGAACGGGTAATTCACGCTGGTATCGGCGATCTCCTTGAGCGCGGGCTTCGCGTTGAACGCGATGCCCAGGCCTGCTGTGGAGAGCATGTCAATATCGTTGGCACCATCCCCCACTGCCACCGTCTGATGCAGCTGGATGCCATTGGACCAGGCGAACTCCTTCAGGCTCTCCGCCTTCGCCTGCCTATCAATGACGGGCCCGATGACCCGGCCGGTGAGCTTTCCATCGATAATCTCCAGGGTGTTGGCCCTGGCGAAGTCCAGGTCCAACTCCCTGGCCAGGGGCTCAATAACCTGGATGAAGCCACCTGAGACGACACCGGCCTTGTATCCCAAGCGCTTGAGTGTGCGGATGGTGGTGCGCGCACCTGGGGTGAGCTGGATGTCCTGGGCAACCTTCTCCACTACGGAGGCATCCAGGCCCGCCAGTGCCTTGACGCGTTCGTGGAGAGACTCAGCGAAGTCTAGTTCTCCGCGCATGGCGCGCTCGGTCACCGCGGCCACTTCTTCTTCACGGCCAGCGTAGGCTGCCAGCATCTCGATGACCTCATGCTGGATGAGGGTGGAGTCCACGTCAAAGCAGATCAACCGCTTAGCCCGGCGTGCCAGTCCGGCGCGTTCGATGGCGATGTCCACGCCGATCTCCGTGGTGAGCGTGGCCAGCGCCTTGCGCAGCGGCACGCCACCACCGGGGGCGGCGTTGGCGACGGTGAGGTTGAGCTCCAGTCCCGTCACGGGGTAGTCGGCGATGCCGGAGATCGTGTCAATATTCGCGCCGTAGTCCGCCAGCGTCTGTCCAATGCGGGAGATGTGGGCTGCGGTGACGGGCCTGCCCAGCACCACCATCACATGGGTGGAGTGTGGGCGGGTGGAGGTGAGATTATCGTCCATCTCCAAGTTCACGGCCATGCCGTAAGAAGACAGGGTGCCGCTCAGCCCCTCCTGCAACGGTGCAACATCATCTTCCCCCACCCCCACGAGCGCGGCGAGGGCGAGCTTGCCGCGGAACACAGACTGCTCAATGTCCAGCAGCTGCACGCCGTAGGAGGCCAACACTCGGAAGAAGGCGGCGGAGACTCCGGGGCGGTCCGGGCCGCTGACCGTGACTAGTGCTGGGAGGAGGCCCTCCCCCAAGGAGTCCTCAAGGGCGTCGGCGAAGCGGGGATCAAATTGCGGGTTGTTGGCGGCAGCTGGGTTCAATGCGTTCACCCCTCATATTCTTGCACTTCGGTGGCCTCCCCGTGCAACAAGGGTCACACTGATGAGCCGCACTCGCCTGGCGCATGGAGGCCATGCCCGGATTATCGGCAATTCTGCTACTACCGCCGGCCTTCAGAAGCATTTTCGCCGATTTTTCAAGGCATTATCCGCCATAATGCTTCTCGGTCCTGCGGGAGAAGCATTTTGATCGATAACGGACTCAAGCGGGGGTTCCATGGCAGAAGGGAGGGCCCAGCATGAAGGCCCAACACCACTACCGGCGCAAGAAAAACCACACCCCGCGTAGTTGGGGTGTGGTTTTCTCGAAGTGCAGCCCGTTAAGCCTTAGAAGTGGCGGCCCACGTGAGCCTCGTCGCGCATGCGCTTGACCATGTGTGGGTGGTGCAGCTCGAACGCTGGGCGCTCAGAGCGGATGCGCGGCATGGAGGTGAAGTTGTGGCGTGGGGGCGGGCAAGACGTTGCCCACTCCAGGGAGTTGCCGTAGCCCCATGGGTCGTCCACGGTGACAACCTCGCCGTAGCGGTAGCTCTTGAACACGTTCCACAGGAACGGGATCATGGAGATCGCCAGGATGCAGGCGCCCACGGTGGATACCTGGTTGTAGATGGTGAAGCCATCGGTTGGCAGGTAGTCCGCGTAGCGGCGTGGCATGCCCACGTTGCCCACCCAGTGCTGGATGAGGAAGGTGGTATGGAAGCCCACGAACACGATCCAGAAGTGGATCTTGCCCAGGCGCTCGTCCAGCATGCGGCCGGTCATCTTCGGGAACCAGAAGTAGATGCCGGAGAAGGAGGCGAAGGTCACGGTGCCGAACAGGGTGTAGTGGAAGTGTGCCACCACGAAGTAGGAGTCAGACACGTGGAAGTCCAGCGCCGGGGAGGCCAGCATGACACCAGTCAGGCCACCGAAGAGGAAGGTGGCGTAGAAGCCGATGGCGAAGATCATCGGGGTCTCGAAGGTCAGGCGACCCTTCCACATGGTGCCCAGCCAGTTGAAGAACTTCATGCCCGTTGGCACTGCAATCAGGAAGGTCATGAAGGAGAAGAATGGCAGCAGCACCGCGCCGGTGACGAACATGTGGTGTGCCCACACGGCCATGGACAGAGCGGCGATGGACAGGGTTGCGAAGACCAGGCCCACGTAGCCGAACATTGGCTTGCGGGAGAACACTGGGAAGACCTCGGACACGATGCCGAAGAATGGCAGTGCCAGGACGTACACCTCTGGGTGGCCGAAGAACCAGAACAGGTGCTGCCACAGGATGGCGCCACCGTTGCCGGCGTCGTAGATGTGGCCGCCGAACTTACGGTCGTAGAACACGCCCAGAGCCGCAGCGGTCAGCAGCGGGAAGATCAGTAGAACCAGCAGAGAGGTCACCAGGATGTTCCAGGTGAACACTGGCATGCGGAACATGGTCATGCCCGGTGCGCGGAGGCACAGGATGGTCGTGATCATGTTCACGGCGGACAGGATGGTACCAACGCCACCCACGCCAACGCCGAGGATCCACAGGTCAGAGCCCACACCCGGGGAGTGGGTTGCGTCTGCCAGTGGCATGTACATGGTCCAACCGAAGTCGGCCGCACCACCTGGGGTGAGGAAGCCGAGCATCATCACAACACCACCGGCGGTGGTGAGCCAGAAACCGAAGGCGTTCAGGCGTGGGAAGGCCACGTCTGGGGCGCCGATCTGCAGCGGCATGATGTAGTTAGCGAAGCCGAACACCATCGGAGAACCGTAGAGCAGCAGCATGATCGTGCCGTGCATGGTGAACAGCTGGTTGAACTGCTCGTTGGACAGGAACTGCATACCCGGCTCGAAGAGCTCGATGCGGATAAGCAGGGCCATGAGGCCACCGATCATGAAGAAGGTGAAGGACATGATCAGGTACATGATGCCCAACAGCTTGTGATCAGTTGTGGTCAGCATCTTCCAGGCGAGGTTGCCGCGGGGCACCTCGCCGAAGGGAGCAGGCCTGGACGGGGTAACCTCATGGCCTTCCCGTGGCGCTACTGCGGTCATTCGTTCCTCCTGACTACGCGTGCCGTGGTCGTCTCCCATGGCACCCAAAAGAATGATCTTCAAGCATGTTTACGGATCAATCTCGTCAACACTTGACCCGCGAACATACTGATTGGCTTCTATGTTAGACCTTCAAGGCCTTTTTCAATAGCCGTGGCAGCCCCCTGACAGGCTGAACCCACGTTTTCGGGGGTGCTTTGACCCCGATTCCCGCACATTTTCAGGAAACTCTTAGAAGTCCCCTAGAAGTCCCAGTCCTCATCAGTGGTGTTCTCAGCTTTGCCAATGACATAGGAGGAGCCAGACCCAGAGAAGAAGTCGTGATTTTCGTCACCGCCTGGATTCAGGGCAGACAGAATCGCCGGGGACACGCGCGTCTCGTCCGCGGGGAACAGCCCCTCGTAGCCCAGGTTGTTGAGCGCCTTGTTCGCGTTGTAACGCAGGAAGCGCTTCACGTCCTCGGTCCAGCCGAGCTCATCGTAGAGATCCTCGGTGTACTGTGCCTCGTTGTCGTACAGCTCCAGCAGCAGGTCGAAGGTATGCTCCTTGAGCTCCTCCTGCCGCTCCGGGCTCTCCTTCTCCAGCGCGCGCTGGTACTTGTAGCCGATGTAGTAGCCGTGCACGGACTCATCGCGGATGATGAGGCGGATAATGTCCGCCGTGTTCGTCAGCTTCGCGTGACTGGACCAGTACATCGGCAGGTAGAACCCGGAGTAGAACAGGAAGCTCTCCAGCAGCACGCTGGCGATCTTCTTCTTCAGTGGGTCCTCCCCCTCGTAGAAGTCGAGGATCATCTTCGCCTTGGTCTGGAGCTTCTCGTTTTCCTCGCTCCAGCGGAAGGCGTCGTTGATCTCAGGGGTGCTCGCCAGCGTCATAAAGATAGAGGAGTAGGACTTCGCGTGCACGCTCTCCATGAACGCAATGTTGGTGAATACCGCCTCCTCATGTGGCGTGGCGGAATCCTCGATGAGCTTCACCGCACCCACGGTCCCTTGGATGGTGTCCAGCATGGTCAGGCCGGTAAACACGCGCATGGTGGTCTGCCGCTCCATGTCATTGAGCGTGGACCAGCTTTGCACGTCATTGGATAGCGGCACCTTTTCCGGCAGCCAGAAGTTGGCCGTGAGGCGGTCCCATACTTCCAAGTCCTTATCGTCCGGGATGCTGTTCCAGTTGATGGCGGAGACAGGCGCTCCTGCCTCTCGGTGCGCGGGAGTATGTGGAATGTGTGAGCTCACTGCTGCAAATCTCCTTGGGAAGGGATCGGTGTCGTCTGCCGATCATCGTACCCTCCCCACCCCAGCCACCCCCGGTTGGGGGTTTCTTTTTGGGGCGACGGCGCCACGCCCCAGCGCCTCGGGATGTCAGATCGAGTCAGGGTGGCGTCGCCCCCAAAAACCGCAAATGCGCAGCGCAGAGAGGCAAAAGCTAACAATGACCCCCACGGCGATAAGTAGACCTAAATGAGATCAGCCTTTCCATGACTTTACCTATCCTGACCTGCGCAAATGCCAGCAGGGTAGCCTCAATTGTCTAGCGCGCACAATCGGAGCGCAGTAGAGTTCGTGCCATGAGCATTAACGAGAAGTTTCAGAAGCAACTAAACGATCAGGTCATCGCTGAGCACCAGGCAGCCCTGGTGTACACCCAGCTGGCCTACGAGCTGGACCGCCTGTCCTTCGGTGGCATGCGCGACTGGATGTTCGCCCAGGCTGAGGAGGAGCGCGTGCACGCGCAGAAGTTCGCGCAGCACCTGCTGGACCGTGATGCCCGCGTGGACATCGAGACCATCGAGATGCCGACCATCAAGATCTCCAGCCCCCTGGACGCCTTCGAGGCTTCCCTGGAGCACGAGAAGAAGGTTTCCGGCCTCATCCGCGACCTCGTGCGCACCGCCGAGGAGGTTGGCGACATTGACTCCCGCAACCTGCTGAACTGGTTCCTCGACGAGCAGATCGAGGAAGAGGCCACCGTCAACGAGATCATCGACCGCATCAAGGTCGCCGGCAACGATGGTTCCGGCTTGCTGCGCATCGACTCTGAGCTGGCGGAGCGCGGCTAGTCCCCTCCCCTTCCTCCCCTCCCCCTTTTCCGGGGGCTTCGGGAGATCAGGGGTTTCCGGGGTTTCCGGGTAGTTCCATAGAAAATTGGACATACCCAGATCGGAATTTTGGAGATTTTCCGATCTGGGTATGTCCTTTTTTCTGCGCCGGGGTCAAAGCGGGGCTCGAGACGCGCTCTGGCTCGCTAGAGCATGCAGCTCACGCAGCCCTCAACCTCGGTGCCGGTGAGGGCCGTCTGGCGCAGGCGGATGTAGTAGATCGTCTTGATCCCCTTGCGCCATGCGTAGATCTGCGCGCGGTTGATGTCACGCGTGGTGGCGGTGTCCTTGAAGAACAATGTCAAGGACAGACCCTGGTCCACGTACTTGGTGGCGACGGCATACGTGTCAATGATCTTCTCATACCCGATCTCGTACGCGTCCTGGTAGTAATCCAGGTTCTCGTTATTCATGTACGGCGCAGGGTAGTACACGCGGCCGATCTTGCCCTCCTTGCGGATCTCGATCTTGGAGGCGATCGGGTGAATGGAGGACGTGGAGTTGTTGATGTAGCTGATGGAGCCTGTGGGTGGGATGGCCTGCAGGTTCCGGTTGTACAGACCGTGCGCCATCACGTCCTGCTTCAGCTGCTCCCACTGCTCTGCGGTGGGAACGCTGATGCTGGAGGATTCGAAAATCTCCTGGATGCGCGTGGTCTTCGGGGTGAAGTCCGCCGGATCGTAGCGGTCGAAGAATGCACCGGAAGCGTACTCCGAGTCCGCGAAGCCGTGGAAGCTGGTGCCGCGTTCTTGGGCGATCTTGTTGGAGGCCTTGATGGCCTCATACATCACCGCGGCGAAGTAGGCGTTGGTGAAGTCCAGTGCTTCCTCGGAACCGTAGTGGATGTGCTCGCGGCCCAGGTAGCCGTGCAGGTTCATCTGCCCCAGGCCGATGGCGTGGGAGTGGTCATTGCCCTGGCGCACCGAAGGCACGGAATCGATGCTAGTCTGATCCGCCACGGCGGTGAGACCGCGGATGGCGGTCTCGATGGTGGTGGAGAAGTCATCAGAATCCATGGCCTTGGCGATGTTCATCGAGCCCAGGTTGCAGGAGATGTCATCGCCGACCGTCTGGTAGGTCAGGTCATCGTTGAAGATGGACGGGGTGGAGACCTGCAGGATCTCCGAGCACAGGTTGGAATGGGTGATGCGGCCAGCGATGGGGTTGGCCTTGTTCACCGTGTCCTCGAACATGATGTACGGGTAGCCGGACTCAAACTGGATCTCCGCCAGGGTCTGGAAGAACTGGCGGGCGTTGATCTTCTTCTTCCGGATCCGCGGATCCTCCACCATCTCCTCGTAGTGCTCCGTGACGGAGACATCGGCGAAGGGCTTGCCGTAGATGCGCTCCACGTCATAGGGACTGAACAGGTACATGTCATCGTTGCGCTTGGCCAGCTCAAAGGTGATGTCCGGGATGACCACGCCCAAGGAGAGCGTCTTGATGCGGATCTTCTCATCCGCATTCTCGCGCTTGGTGTCAAGGAACTTGAGGATGTCTGGGTGGTGGGCGTGCAAGTACACGGCACCGGCACCCTGGCGGGCGCCGAGCTGGTTGGCGTAGCTAAAGGCATCCTCCAGCAGCTTCATCACTGGGATCACGCCGGAAGACTGGTTCTCAATGTGCTTAATCGGCGCGCCGTGCTCACGCAGGTTGGAGAGCAGCAGAGCCACGCCGCCGCCGCGCTTGGAGAGCTGCAGGGCGGAGTTGATGGAGCGCCCGATGGACTCCATGTTGTCCTCGATGCGCAGCAGGAAGCAGGACACGGGCTCGCCACGCTGGGCCTTGCCAATGTTGAGGAACGTGGGCGTGGCCGGCTGGAAACGGCCATCCATGATCTCATCCACCAGGTTCTCGGCCAGCGTCTTATCACCATCGGCCAAGCCGAGGGCGACCATGCACACGCGGTCTTCGAAACGCTCCAGGTAACGGCGACCATCGAAGGTCTTCAGCGTGTAGCTGGTGTAGTACTTGTAGGCGCCCAGGAAAGACTGGAAACGGAACTTCTTGGCATATGCCCTCTTGAACAGGGCCTTAATAAACGGGAAGTCGTACTTCCCCACGATCTCCGGATCGTAGTACTTGTTGTCCACCAAGTAATTGATCTTCTCTTCAAGATCGTGGAAGAACACAGTGTTCTGGTTGACGTGCTGCAGGAAGTACTGGTTGGCAGCCTCCCGATCCTTATCAAACTGGATCTCACCCGCATCGTTGTACAGGTTCAGCATGGCGTTCAGCGCGTGGTAGTCCAGCTGGTCGGTCTGCTTGACCGGCTCAGCCACGGTCTTTCCCAGCTCTGCGGTGGTCATGTGTGTCTCCCTCTTGGTGTTCTTCCCGCGCCGGTTTTCACGTAATCCGCGCGGGAGCTACAAATTGTAAGTCTATCTGTCAGTTCTCACTATGGCTAAGACAATTATGAAAATGGTCTTAACCAGCAATTTCAGGGCTCCGCAAAGTCCATCAGGCCACGGTGAACCATCGCCCATCATCCCTCAACGCGCGTTCGAACTCCGCTAATCCCTGCCGCAC
Source organism: Candidatus Corynebacterium gallistercoris (assembly GCA_019114175.1). Lineage (GTDB taxonomy): Bacteria > Actinomycetota > Actinomycetes > Mycobacteriales > Mycobacteriaceae > Corynebacterium > Corynebacterium gallistercoris. The sequence goes on along the minus strand of DXFZ01000003.1, from coordinate 10,145 downwards.
CCGGTCCACATCCTCTTCGGTGCCCATCAGCTCAAAACGATACAAATACGGCACCTCACACTTGGCCGCGATGATGTCCCCCGCCTTGCAGAAGTCCGGGCCGAAGTTGAGGTTGCCGCTGGCGATCACACCGCGCAGCAGCCCACGGTTCGTGGGGTTATTGAGAAACTTCACCACCTGCTTGGGCACGGGCCGGCTGAAGTCCCCAGTCATCCCGGCACCGCCGCCATACGTCGGGACGATCAGCACGTGCGGCGCGGTCACCACCAGCTCCTCTTCTCCCCTGCGCAGCGGGATCCGCCGCGCAGGCAGCCCCAGCTTCTTCACAAAGCGGTGCGTGTTCTCCGTGGTGGAGGAAAAGTACGTTATCAGCATCAGTCCACGGTCCTTTCTGCCTGTGGAGTCCAGGTGAGGAATCTCGGTACGCACGCCACCGCCACCAACGTGCCCACGATCACGGCCACACCGCCGATCCACGTCACCGTGCCCGCATCAGCCTGGGTGCCGCCCCACCCGTGGAGGATGTCCGCAATCCGCGGCCCACCCACCACAACAACGATGAACACGCCCTGCAGCCTGCCGCGCATGTTGTCATCGGCTGCCTCCTGCAGCATGGTGGACCGCAGCACCGCGCTGCACATGTCCGCAGCACCTCCGGCGGCGAAGGCCACGAGCGCCACCCAGGCCCACGCCCCCACTACGCCGTCGGCGAGGTTCACGGCCACGCCCATCACCACGATCGCCGCGCCCCAGACCAGCACGCTGATCGTGACCCCCAACCCGCGCCGGGCAACCGCCACCACCCGGCCGGAGAACACTCCGCCCAACACAGCGCCCAAGGGCAACGCCGCAAATAGCAGCGCGTACATCAGACCACCGCCGGCGGGCTCGCCGAAGTTCTCGTGAGACATCTGCGGGATCAGGGCACGCGGGGAGCCGAAGACCATGGCGATCAGGTCCACCACGAACGTCATCAGAATGATGGGGTGGCCAAGCAGAAACGCGAAGCCCCCAAGGACAGAGGAGAGGCCGGGTTTGGTTGGGGTGGCGTCGCCCCCAGAAGAATCCGGGGGAAGCGCCGGCAATTTATGAACGGCCCACAAGGTGGCAAAGAGCGCGAGGAAATCGAGGAAATACAGCCACGAGAAGCCCAGCACCGGAATGAGAGCGCCGCCGACCAGCGGGCCGGCGATGGCACCGGCCTGCATGACGGTCATGTTCAGGGAGGTCGCGGCGGCGATGTTCTTCCGGCCGACCAGCTTGGGAATGATCGCGGTGCGGGTAGGCTGGTTGACCGCGAAGAACCCCTGCTGCACCGCGAAGAGGGCCAGGATGAGCCACACGTTGTCCATGCCCGTGGCCGCCTGAGCCCAGAAGCCCGCAGCCGTGGCGATCATGCCGATCGTGGTGACGTGCAGGAGGATGCGGCGGTCCACGGCGTCCGCCACCGCGCCGCCATAGAGGCCGAAAATCACCAGCGGGACGAGGCCGAACAGCCCCACGAGCCCCACGTACGCGGAGCTGCCGGTGATGACGTAAATCTGCGCCGGAACAGCAATAATGTTCAGCTGCGCGCCGATGACGGTGACGATGTTCGCGGTCCACAGGCGGCGAAAATCCACGTGCTTGAGCGGCGTGGTGTCTGCCAGGAGGGAGCGCAGGGGCATGGGTCCTTCTTTTGTGAGGGTGGGATAAAGAAAACCACCCGGGTTGGGTGGTTCTTATTCTTTTTTTTGGGGGGGGGCGACGCCACCCGCTTCCTACGCCGCAGCAGATGCCAGGGCACGGATGCGATCTGGGCGGAAGCCAGACCAGTGATCTTCGCCGTTCACCACAACTGGCGCCTGCAGGTGGCCGAGGGCCATCACGTAGTCACGAGCCTCATCGTCCAGGCTGATGTCCACGGTTGCGTACTCCAGGCCGGCCTTGTCCAGGGCCTTCTTGGTGGCGGTGCACTGTACGCAAGCTGGCTTGGTGTAGAGGGTGATCATGACGGTGGGTACTCCTGAGGCGTCTGTGAGAAGGTGGGTGGGCGTTCCTATGCGCGGTCTTGGTAAGCCGCGCTGACCTGCTTGAGACTACACACCCTTGGCGCCGGTGGCAACCCCAAATACCACAACATTTAGGGCTTAGCCTGAGCACATAACACAACATATAGTAGTTACATGCTGGGAATTCGCAGGTGGCTATTCGGTGCCACCACAACATCTAGGAGCCAGAAAAACATTTTTGTAATTTCACACGTGGGGCGCCACCACCGCATAGCGAAAACCCCGCCGGCACCACGGCTCCCCTGCACTGCAATTGTGCTGCAACTACACTGCGGGAGAAAAGTGGCACCGGCGGGGCCGGCGAGATCACTCGCGAATCTTAGCCCTGGCGAGCCTTGAAACGGGGATCCTTCTTGTTGATCACGAAAACCTTGCCGTGGCGACGAACAACCTGGGCGCCCGGCTTGTTCTTCAGCGACCGAAGGGACTTGCGGACCTTCATCGGGCGCTCCTTTCTTCATCGACTTAAAAATACAGGCCCGGTAGCGCAGGTAAACCCTGCTCATGCCACCAGGCACAAACACAAAGAGTGAGTTTACCCCGCCAGGGCCGTTACACCAAATAACGCACTACCATGAACCCATGAGCCAACAACAAACCCAACAACAAACCCAAGACCAAACCCAACAGCCAGGCCAGCTACAGAGCACGATCATCGCGGAGCTGGGCACCAAGCCCACCATCGCCCCGGAGGCGGAGGTCCAGCGCCGCGTGGACTTCATCGCTGACTACCTGCGGACCTCCGGCGCACGCTCCCTCGTCCTCGGCATCTCCGGTGGCCAGGATTCCACGCTCGCGGGCAAGCTCTGCCAGCTCGCGGTGGACAAGCTGAACGCAGCCACCGGGAACAACACCGACACCGCAGCCCCCTCCTACTCCTTCATCGCCGTCCGCCTCCCCTACGGCACCCAAGCCGATGAGGACGATGCGCAGACCGCCTTGCGCTTCATCGCCCCCTCCCGCAGTCTCACGGTCAACATCAAGGACGCCACAGATGCCGCCGCCGCAGCCACCGCGCATGCCCTCGGCATCGAGGCGGTCACGGACTTCAACAAGGGCAACATTAAGGCCCGGCAGCGCATGATCGCGCAGTACGCCATCGCGGGGGAAACCGCAGGGCTTGTCGTGGGCACCGATCACGCCGCAGAGGCCGTCACCGGCTTCTACACCAAGCACGGCGATGGTGCGGCGGACCTTGTCCCCCTCACAGGCCTCACGAAGCGCCAAGGCGCGGCCCTGCTCCAGCACCTCGGCGCCCCGGATTCCGTGTGGCAGAAAGTCCCCACCGCTGATCTGGAGGAAGACCGTCCTGCGCTGCCGGATGAGGAGGCTTTGGGCGTCGCCTACAAAGACATCGATAGTTATTTAGAGGGCGACGCCACCTCGCCGATAACCGACCACGCCACCAAACGGATCGAGACACTGTGGATGAACAGCCGGCACAAGAGGCACCTGCCTGTCGGGCCGGATGATGCTTGGTGGCGGGATTAGAACACAAACTGGTCCAGGATGAGGACCACGAACCCGAGGTACCAGGCGACGAGCACCAGCAGCGGCATGCCCAGAATCGCGTGAGCCACGGCCTCACCGCGGGCGCGCTTGACCTCCCGCGTGATGTGCACGACCGTCATGACGAACAGTGGGAGCATCACGCTCCACACGACCATGCACCACGGGCACAAGGCCACGATCTCGTACAACGCCTGGTAGGCGAGCCAGTGGACGAAGATCACACCGAGGCCGAGGCCGGTGGCGGTGGCCAGCCAGATCCAGCGCGGCAGGCGCGCGCCGGTGGCGAGTACCACGGCGAGTGCCATGACCACGGGGAAGCCGATCATGCCGATGAAGGGGTTGGGGAAACCGAAGACGCTGGCCTGGTCCGAGCTCATGACGTCCGTGCAGCTCACAACGGAGTTCAGCGTGCAGGCGGGCTCGAAGTTGGGGTCCAGCAGCAGCTGGATCTTGTCGTACATGATCAGCGCGGAGAAGAACAGGCCGATGGTACTAAGCACCAGCATGGTCAGGCTGAAGCGTTTCGTGGCTCCCATACTGTGTCACCTTACTCTCCGACTGGCCCTGGCACGTTGCCTGTGCGCCAGCAGGCCCGGCGCATCTACTCTGCGTTAGCTGCGAGGGATAGTCGCCAGCTCGTCAAGGAAGCCCTGCCACCCGGCCACGAGCTGCTCCTTCTGCTCAGCGGTGAACACGAGGCTTTCTAAGGGGACGTCCACCTGGGGGCCGCCGAACCATTGGGCAAAGTTCTCCGGCTTGGTCCATGCTTCAAACACTGCGGCTGGTGATGCATCTATCACGCGGGTGACCCCAATGCCTTCAGGCCCGATATGAGTTTGCGCGGGGTGTAGATGCGGGTGAGCGTTGTTGTCTGCCATGGGTTCCTCTCGGTCGATGGCAGCGCCCGTGAAACACTGCGATTCTTCTTCGAGGCTAGCGGATATCTGGGATAGGCCACCACCGGCAACGGGTAGCACTTCTGCTTCGATTCACTGCAGACTTATTGCGCATTTTTCGCGGTTTTCGAGTAATAACCCTGTAGTCTTCCCCACCCCCACGCCACCCACGCAACGCGAATACCCCGGATCAATCTGATCCGGGGTATTTCGTTCTGGTGGAGCTAACGGGACTCGAACCCGTGACCCCCACACTGCCAGTGTGGTGCGCTACCAGCTGCGCCATAGCCCCGCTGCATTTCACAACGGAGATAAAATTACATCACAGGTTCACATACCGCCAAATCCGCAGGTGGCCGCGGAATTCGCGGCCAATCCGGGCCCCGTAGGCTCGTCTACTTCTTCACAACCTCGGGAACCCAGGAGGCTGGCTTGCCGTCCGGCCCGGAGGTGATCGGCAGCTCTTCACCATCAACGTAGAGAATCGGGGAGGATACGCGGCCCGCGCGGCCTTCCAGGTCCTTCGCATTGGCCGCAGCAATTTCCTGACCGGCCTGGGAGGCCGCGCCATCGTTGCCTTCCTTGATGGAGTTCACAACGCCCTCGGAAGCGCCCAGCTCACCGGCAGCCGCAGCGAGCTCATCCCAGCCCCAGGTACGCGCCACGGTGGACTGGTCCAGCATCATGTGGTTGTGCATGTTCCAAAAGGCATCCACGTTGCCGGACTCCGCCAGCGCCCACGCGGTGGCCGCACCGCGGGTGGAGGAGCCGACGTTACCGTTATCCAGGAAGTTGAGGAAGCGGAACTTCACGATGACATCGCCATCCTCCAGCGCCTTCAGCGTGTCCTCGTGGTCGGCCTCGACCAGGTCTGCGCAGTGAGGACAGCTGAAGTCTTCGAAGATTTCCACCTTTGGGGCGTCCTTCTTCACATCCTTGCTGGCCAGAACCACGGCGTTATCCTCCGTGGTCATTTCAAAGCTCACGTCCTCCCGTGGCAGGGATTCCGCGTCCACGGATTGCCCCTTGTTCTTAACAACGAGGAAGCCGATCACCACGGCCGCAATAGCGAGGATGGCGACGATTCCCCAGAGGAATCCGCTGCCACCCTTTGAGTTCGGTGCCTTAATCTTCTGGCTCACTGTTTCAACTTGTCCTTTCACACAATGCACGTCTAAGGCGCTGCACTTCGCGATGCAAATACTGCTACAGATTAGCGACCTGCCCCCTGCATACGCCAATAAATACCCCGCCTACCGGCCATTTTGACAGGAAACTAGTAGTCGGGGCGCCGGATCTCACAGCCCGGTCACAGCACGGCGTCCACCACGGCCTGCGCTTCTTCCAGCACGCGCTCCAGGTGGCCTTCGCCCTGAAAACTTTCCGCGTAGATCTTGTACTTGTCTTCGGTGCCGCTGGGCCGCGCGGCGAACCACGCGTTGTCCGTGGTGACTTTCACTCCCCCGATGGGCGCGCAGTTGCCCGGCGCCTCGGTCAACACATGGGCGATCTTCTCCCCCGCCAGCTCGGTGGCGGTGACATCCTTGGCACTCAGGTTTTTCAGGCGTTGTTTTTGTTCCCTGGTCGCGGGCGCGTCGATGCGGGTGTAGGTGGGGCGGCCCAGCTGGTCTGCTAGTTCCGCGAAGCGCGCCGAGGGGCTCTTTCCTGTGGTTGCTTTTATTTCCGACGCCAGCAGGTCAGCAATAATCCCATCCTTGTCTGTGGACCACGGCGCGCCGTTGAAGCGCAGGAAAGAAGCCCCGGCTGATTCCTCTCCGCCGAAGCCGACGGTGGAGTCCAGCAGCCCCGGCACGAACCACTTGAACCCCACGGGCACTTCCAGCACCCTCGCGCCCACGGAGTCTGCCACCCTGTCAATGAGGCTGGAGCTGACCAGGGTCTTGCCCACGCTCGCCGACTTGGGCCACCCTGGGCGGTGGGTGAAGAGGTATTCGATCATCACTGCCAGGTAGTGGTTCGGGTTCATCAGCCCTGCGTCCGGGGTGACGATGCCGTGCCGGTCGGCGTCCGCATCGTTGCCGGTGGCGATGTCAAACTTCTCGCGATTCGCCACCAGCGAGGCCATGGCCGCGGGACTGGAGCAGTCCATGCGGATCAGCCCATCAGTATCGAGGGCCATGAAGCCGAAGGCTGGGTCTACCTGGTCATTCACGACTGTCAGATCCAGGCCGTGTACCTCGGCGATGCGTTCCCAGTAGTCCACGGATGCCCCGCCCATGGGGTCCGCGCCGATGCTCACACCGGCCGCGCGGATGGCCTCTAGGTCCACCACCTGCGGCAAGTCGGCCACGTAGGCGTTGAGGAAGTCATAGGAGCTGACCGTGTCCGTGGATGTGGAGCGCTGCACCCCGGCAAGCCCCTGCGCGAGGTACTCGTTAGCCTTGTCCGCGATCCACGTGGTGGCATCGGTGTCCGCCGGGCCACCCGTGGGCGGGTTGTACTTGAAACCACCATCGCGTGGCGGATTATGGGAGGGGGTGATCACGATGCCGTCCGAGCCCTGGTGGGTCAAGATGGCATGGCTGATGGCCGGAGTTGGCACGAATCGTCCGGCGGCGTCCACCCGCACATCCACGCCGTTGCCGGCCAGAACCTCCACGGCGGTGGCGTGGGCAGGCTCGCTCAGCGCGTGGGTGTCCCGCCCCAAGAACAGCGGCCCGGCGATCCCTTGGGAGCGCCGGTAATCCACGATGGCCTGGGTCGTGGCCAGAATGTGATCCTCATTGAAGGTCGCATCCAGGGCGCTGCCCCGGTGCCCGCTGGTCCCGAAGGTCACCTGCTGGGCCGGGTCGGCCGGGTCTGGCTTCACGGACGCATAAGCATCGAGAAGGGCGGGGATGTCAGTGAGGTCGTCTGGGGAGGCGAGCTGGCCTGCGCGTGGGTGCATGTTGGGGGTACCTTGTCACATCGGCTGCAAAGGAACGGGGGTGAAAAATATGAAACCTACTACCCAGCATGCCTGAAGTTCAGCCGTTTTGCTTCACCACCAGTACCTGCTGCCGTATCCTCATGCACCATGAATGACGTTTCCTTCTCCCAACAACTCAATGATTGGCTAGGTGACATCAGCGGCTTCGTGTGGGGCATCTTCTTCCTCATCCCGCTGCTGTTCGGCACCGGCCTTGTCCTCACCATCAGGCTGCGCGGCATCCAGTTCCGGAAGCTGGGCGTGGCCCTGCGCCACGGCCTGATTGACCGCAATGATGAGGGCGGCGAGGGCGATATCACCCAGTACCAGGCGCTCACCACAGCCCTCGCCGCCACCGTGGGTGTCGGCAACATCGTGGGCGTGGCCACCGCCATCTCCATCGGCGGTCCCGGCGCGCTGGTATGGATGTGGATCACCGGCATCGTGGGCATGGCCAGCAAGTACTCGGAGGCCTTCTTGGGTGTGCGTTTCCGCACCAAGGACGCCGATGGTCGCATCTCCGGCGGCCCGCAGCGCTACCTGTCCGAGGGCATCAAGGGCGGCATGGGAACCTTCTTGGCATGGTTCTTCACCATCGCCGCGATCATCGCCTCCTTCGGCATTGGCAACATGACCCAGGCCAACGCGGTCTCCGCTGGCTTGGAGGACGCCTTCGGCCTGGACCCAGTAGTCACCGGCGTGTTTATGTTCGTGCTAGTCGGCGCGGTGCTGCTGGGCGGCATTCAGGCGATCGGTAAGGTCACCAGCGCCTTTGTGCCGCTAATGATCGTTATCTACATCACCGGCGGCATCGTGGTGCTGATCATGCACGCCAGCCAGATCCCGGCGGCCATCGGCCTGATCTTCTCTGACGCGTTCACCGGCACCGCCGCTACGGGCGGGTTCATCGGCTCCGGCATCATCTTGGCGCTGCAGATGGGTGTTGCCCGCGGCATCTTCTCCAACGAGTCCGGCATGGGTTCTGCCGCCATCGCTGCCGCTGCCGCCAAGACCACCCACCCGGTCCGCCAGGGCCTGGTCTCCATGACGCAGACCTTCATCGACACCATCGTGGTGGTCACCATGACCGGCCTGGTCATTGTGACCACCGGCGTGTGGAAGGATGGCGCGGATTCCGCTGGCTCCATGACCGCCAACGCTTTCCGCGAGGGCTTGGGCGCGGAGTGGGGCGGCACCATTGTGTCCCTGTCCGTGGTGTTCTTCGCGTTCTCCACGATCCTGGGCTGGTCCTACTACGGTGAGCGCTCTGTGGAGCGCGCCTTCGGCTTGTGGGCATCCACCCCGTACCGCATGATCTTCACCTGCGTGGTCTTCGTGGGCGCCACCAGCGAGCTCACGCTGGCGTGGACCTTCTCTGACCTGGCCAATGGCCTCATGGCCATCCCGAACCTCATCGGCCTGCTGGTGCTCTCCGGCCTCGTTGCCCGGGAGACCAAGGCCTACCTGGACTTCGACCCCACGCTGCGCGCTACCCCGCAGGACGTGGAGAAGTTCCTGGTGGACACCAAGAACCCCTGGCGTTCTGAGAACTAGCAGTCTGAGAACTAGCAGCGCGCGGTGATCTTGACCTTCACCGTGCGGTCACTATCATCTTCCTGTGCGATGCCGGTGATCACGTAGGCCTCCCCCTGTTTCTCCACAGTGGCGGAGGCCTTCTGCGTATCATCCATCTCGTAGTCCTTGCCGCCGTGCTCCAGGTCGAAGTCGTCCAGGCCCAATGGCTCGGTGATGATCTCCAGGTCCAGCTCGTTCTCGGAGTCATCCTGGCCTGCGTCGTAGGCGATCTCAGGGCGGCCACCGTCCTCGCCGTGCTCGCAGCGCACGGGCGTGAAGGCGGAGGCGTCAATCTCCTTGCCGTCCAGCTCGATGATGGGGGTTTCCCGGTCGTCGGTCGTCGCCGCGGATTCCTCCGAAGTTTTCGCAGCTGTTTCCTCGGTAGAGTTCTCGGTCGCCTCAGCGGAGGTCTCCGGCGCGGCGGTCTCCGTCACCGTCACGGCCTCATTGCTGGAGTCATCGGAGCAGGCAGCAAGCCCCAGCGCGAGGGCTGGCACGGCCACGGCCACGGCGGCGGTCTTGGTCATGTTTCGCTTCATCTTCATGACACCCACTGTAGAGAAGCATGAGAATTTGGCAAGAAAATAGCTCAACGAACATATGAACCGCCCGAGGGCGCATACCCTTGTTAAGTATGATCTTTCCTTCTCATACCGGCCTCAACACTCCCCTGACTCCCCTGCGCTTCCTGCAGCGCTCGGCGACTGTCCACCCCCGAAAAACCGCCTGCGTGGACGGACCGCGCCGCATCACCTTCGCCCAGTTCCGCGATGATGCGCAAGCCTTCGCCCGCCGCCTCATCAGCGATGGCGCCACGCCGGGTGACCGCGTCGCCGTGCTCGCGCCGAACAGCTACGAGGCGCTCCTGGCGCAGTTTGCGGTTCCGCTGGCGGGGTGCGTCGTCGTGGCTATCAACACCCGCCTCGCACCGGCCGAGGTTGATTACATCCTCCAGCACAGCGAGGCCCGCTACCTCATAGCGGACAAGGAACTGTGGGACGCAGCCGCAGGTCAGATCACCCACGACCTGCAGCGCATCATCTATATCGCCGATGAAGGGGGTGCGGAGCCGGACGTGGCGGCGTCGCCCCAGAAAGAAACAGTATTCAGCGACTACCGCGAGGATGGCGACGAACTCACCTACCGCATCGAGGACGAAAACCAGCCCATCGCCATCAACTA
>DXFZ01000034.1 GCA_019114175.1 Candidatus Corynebacterium gallistercoris | reverse complement strand
ACAACCCGCGCAGTTCCGCCAGCGATGAATGAGAATCCTGCTGCTCGAACAGGCGCTGCGAGAGCGCGGGGGAATGCGGGCTACGGGACCAGGAAGCCAGGAGGTGAGCCCACGCGCGGGCCGGTGGCATGGAGCGCAGATCTATGGCGAGTTCGGTGGTGGCCCAGAGGGGGTTCCCATACTGATCGGCTGGGTGGGGGCGGGGAACGCCGAGGTCGATGAGGCCCGTGTGGGCGAGCCAGAGGAGCTGTTCGCGGGCAGCATCGGCGGAGATGTTGCGGCGGCGCGTGATCTTGGTGATCTCGCGCGGGCCGACGCCGCCGGATATCAACGGGGCTAGCGGTTGGGCGGAGATATCCGCGATGGCGGCATCGAGCTCTTGGAGGAGCTGGATGGCGGATGCGGCGGCGGTGGTGTCCACGGTGTTGGCGGTGTCCAGTCGCTGTGCCTGCTCAGATGACGTGGTGGGCTGCTGGGATTCGGCGTAACGGCCGCCGGGAGGGGCGATCAAGCCACCGCGCAGATACTGCTGAACGCGGCCGGAGAGGCGGGCGGTGTCCTCATCGAGCTGATCCAGGATTCCCGCGCGCACCATCGTGGGCAGGGGCTTGGAGGGATCCGCGCCGGGATGAAGCGAGGCGGAGTGGCCGATGCCGCCGGCGTGGGCGAGGGTGGTGAGTAGGCGGCGCTGGCGGGGCGGCAAGTTCTCGATCGTGTCAGGGAGTTCGTTGGTGGGGATGGGGCAGGCCGTGGCATCGACGAGGCGCCAGAGTTCTTCCGTGCTGGGCTGGAAGAAATGGGGCAGCTGCGGGGGGACTTTGAACTGCGGTGGGTCAGACACGGGGGCTGGGATGGTGCCCGTGAGGTGGAGATGGGGGCCGAAGATGAGACCCCAGCGGGTCAGAGAGTAGAAGGCCGTGCGGATCTGCTCCGGCGTGGGGCGCTGGGATTGCTCGGTGCCGGCGATGTCAAAGAGTTCCGTGAGTGCCTCTTCCAGCTCAGGGAACGTGGTGACGTGGTGGGCGGAATCAAGTTCGCTGGCAGCATGGAGGATGGCGAGCTCGGTGGCGGTCAGGTGCGATAGAGCCCGGCGGTGTGGGGGGCCGGAGCGGGTGACGAATCGCTGGGCAGGGGCCTGGAGAGCGCCGGTAAAAGAATCGATGAGTTCGGAGGAACCTGCGGCGATGAGGTGGCGGAGCAGGGCAGCAATCTCGTCGTCTCCATGGGAGGCGAGCCACTGAAGGTAGCTGGGGAACGTCTGCTCATCTGCGGGATTCATAGGCCTAATATTCTAGCGCGGGGCAGGAATATGAAGCGCGGGGAGGGAAGAAGGGGGAAGAAGGGTGAAGGCTTATCTGCCACTAACTAGCGCGGTGGGTATGGCCTGTGAAAAGATAAACCCATGGCTAACGTAGAGAAGAAGGGCTATGTTGACGCCGGCTGGCCCACCAACATCCCCGCAGGCGAACATGCAGTTACCGAGCTCGTTGCACACTCCGCTGGAGCGTTGAGCCCTTACGGGGATATCGAGTTCCCTGTTGATCCATCCACCCTTCCTTACGTGCACCCGCATACGGTGATCAACAAGTAGTCCCCCGGCGCACTGCCTGCTGGCCGGCCCTCTGGGGGGGCTGGGCAGGAGCTGACCGCCGCTTGGGTGCCAGTGCGTAAAGCAAAAGATTGTTCCTAAAATATACAAAATCCGCTTGGAGCGTATATTTTAGGAACAATCTTTTTTGTTAGGTGGCCAAGAGCCGAAGCGCTGCCACGCAGGAGGGGGAGGCAGCGCCGAAGAGGCTCTTAGCGGGGCAGCAGTGCCTGAGCCTGCGCAGCGAAGTTCTGCACCTGACCCTGGAAGTTAGCCACGTGGCTGGTGTACTGGGTGTAGATACCGTTCAGGTTCGCACGGTGAGCCTGGTAGAAATCGTGCACCTCGCGGGGGACAACGATGCCGAACTTCTCAGCCTCTGCAACCAGAGCGTTGAAGACGTGGTCGATCTCCAGCACGTCCTTGGCTTGGGCCAGCTGCTGGATCTGCTGCACTGGAGCAGGGGCAGCAGCGGCAGGCGCGGTGCGTGGGGTTGGAGCGGAGTTCAGGCCCAGCTTTGCGGAGCAGGCGGGCCATGCGCCCCAGCCCTGACCGGCCAGCACGCGCTCAGCAACAACGATCTGCTGCTCACGGGTTGCCTGGTAAGCAACGGGTGCGAACTCCTGGCCACCGTAGCCGTTCCAGGTGGAGGGGGAGAACTGCAGGCCACCGTGGTAGCCGTTGCCGGTGTTGATGGCCCAGTTGCCGCCGGACTCACACTGTGCCAGGCGATCCCAGTCAGAATCAGGGGCGGCGGTGGCAGCAGGCGCCATCAGGGCGGAGCTGGCCGCTACGGCTGCGCCTGCAACGGTCAGGCGTGCGGCCGCGGAGAAGCGGGAGGTCTTGGAGTGACGTGCCATGTGAATGAAGTTCCCTTCGGGTCTTGTGGACTCTAGGTTTTCTTTTGTGCCACGCGCTTGCCCATCGGTGCCCCGGCGGGGCGGCGGGCGAAGCGTGGGAAGCCGGGTGGCTTCGATCAAGTTCGTACCTACGCTAACGGTTTGTCACGATTCAGTCACGTTTATGGAAGTTTTTCCTTAAAAGGCCAGGAAGCGGCAATCGCGCCGAAAAGCCCCGTGCGCTGGGCTTTACTAAAATGAAACCGTTTCGTTACCGTTTTGTGATGTGAGTAAGATCACATTTTAGCTGTTACTGGTGTGGCTCGTGTGACGGCCCGTTGGCGGTTGGATATTCCTAGCGCTGGGCGGGTATCTTTGTTTCTTTGGCTGTTCGGCCACCCACGCCGGACACAGCCCGCCCACTAGACAAGAGAGAAAAGGTGAACAGATGCCAACTGGAAAAGTGAAGTGGTATGACGCTGACCGTGGGTACGGCTTTGTGTCCAACCCCGGCAACGATGATGTTTACGTGGGATCTCAGGTGCTTCCAGAGGGCGTGACGGAGCTCGTCAAGGGCCAGCGGTTGGAGTACGAATTCTTCGCCGGCCGCCGCGGCCCCCAGGCGCTGACCGTCACCGTCTTGGATGAAGGCCCGCGCCGCGCACAGCACAAGTTCAACGCGGACCAGCTGCAGCAGATGGTTCAGGACACGATCACCCTGCTGGACTCCCGCGTCCTCCCCGGGCTGCAGCACGGCCGCCGCCCGGAGGCCAAGGAAGCCCGCCAGATCGCTGAGATCCTGCGCACCATCGCCCGCGAGCTCGATACCTAGCGCTCGATCCCGATAGACCACACTGTGGCAATGGGCGCCTGCTCGCCCTCATCATCCAGCCCAACCAGCATGGAGTGGACTTCCACCACTGCCAAGGTTGGGCTGGAGCCGTCTTCGGCCTTCTTTTCGCTCGTCACCGGGATGGTGACGGACTCTACCTCGTAGGACTTGTAGTAGTCATCCGCGTTCGCACCCGGGTCATCGTAGATGCGCAGCACGGACCAATCATGGTCGTACACATCCTCCGGCACCCGGAGTTCGATCTCGTCCGCGTCCCCCACCTTCAACACTGTGGGCTCCGATGGCTGACACTCCGGGTCGTCCAGCTGGCACGCGGAGTAGGGGCGAATCTCGGTCTCCTGCCCATCCACCACGGCCACGATCACCTGGTCCGCCGGCAGAGTCTCCACCTGGCCATCTTTCCACCGGGTGTAGCCGATCACGCCGGCGATGACTATCGCCACCACGGCAGCAATGGTCAGCATCGTGATCAGCTGCTTGCGCTGTGCCTTCTTGCGCTGTGCTTTCTTGCTCAGCTTCTTTTCTTCAGTCACATCCAACGATCCTATTAGCCACCCGCGCCTAACCGTCAAACCTCACTTCGTACATCTCATCCCACCACTTGCCGGTGACGTAGAATCGCCCGTCCACGGGCCGGCCTTCCTTATCCCGCACGGCGGCGATACCGTTCAACACATCTGCCCCGGGCTTGGAAGCCGCCGGCAGCAGCCCGCTGAGGTCCGCCACGCCCGTCACCTCGCCGCTGGCCAGGTCGATCCGGTAGATCTCATTGGTCTGCCACACATTCGCCCAGACCGTCTGGCGGTCGCTCATGCACTCCAGCTCATTGAGCATCGTCACGGGTTCTCCGCCCCGCGTCACTTCCACCGAACCGCGCTCCTCAAACGTCTCGGGATCGCGGAACGTCAGCCGCCCCGTCCCGTTACTCATCACCAGCCGGTCTTGCTGGGAGCACAGCCCCCACCCCTCGCCGCTGTAGCTGGCCCGCCCGGTCTCCTCCAGCGTGTCCGCGTCACGCTTGATCGCCACCTGCTTCTTCCATGTCAGCTGCCACACCGTGTCCTCCGCGATGGTCACGCCTTCCCCAAAGAACGCCTCGTCCAGCGGTTGACTGTCGCTCTGCGCGCTGTTGAGCGTAGTCCAATAGATCCGTGACTCCCCGTACTGCCCGGTGCCTACCAGGATCCGCCCGTCTGCGGCCTGCTCCACTCCTTGGGTGAAGGAGGTCCTGTCCCAAGGATGGGTGGCTTCCACGGTGGTTTTTATTGCAGCGACGCCACCCCCAGCCTCCCCGCCCTCGGCT
>DXFZ01000033.1 GCA_019114175.1 Candidatus Corynebacterium gallistercoris | reverse complement strand
TGAAGTGTCCCAGGTTTTGTTCCGTTTGAGTAGATGGGAAAATTTGGAACATGCCAAGGAAATTTGACCAGGATGCGAAGGACCGTGTGGTCCGTCTTGTGGAAGACCGCATCTTGGCGGAAAATATGTCGATGCAAGCCGCGTGCCAGGCAGTAGCTCCAAAGCTGGGGGTTTCATGGCACACGGCCCGTCAATGGACTCAGCAGGCCCGCCGTGCGGGAAACATCCCAGAACCTGTGCCTGAAGATGTGGCTGCCGAGAACGCGAGGCTACGTCGTGAAAATCAAGAGCTACGCGACACTAACGAGCTGCTGAAGGCTGCCTCAGCTTTTTTCGCGTCGGAACTCGACCCAAAACGTCGGAAATGATCCGATTCATCGATGAATACCGCAATCGTTTCTCTGTCGAGTTCATCTGTAAGACGTTGAAGGATAACCGGGCTGGTGGGTTCATCACCTCGCGTGGGTATCACCAGTCCAAGGCCCGTGGGTTAAGTGCTCGTCGCCTTCGTGATGCTGTGCTGGTCGACCGCATTAGAACTGTTCATCGGGATAATTACGGCGTCTACGGCGTGCGGAAAATGTGGCATGCTCTCCGCCGTGATGGAATTGATATCGGTCGTGAACAAACTGCTCGGTTGATGCGCTTGGCTGGTGTTTCTGGCAAAGGCAAAGGCAGATCACCTCTCACAACCCGTAAGGCTAATGTGCCTGATCTGCGCCCGGACTTGGTCGAGCGTGAGTTCAAAGCTCAGGGCCCGAATAAACTGTGGGTGGCCGACATTACGTATGTGCGCACGAAGAAAGGCTTTGTGTACGCCGCGTTTGTCACCGACGTTTACTCTCGACGGATCGTTGGGTGGGCGTTATCAGACTCGATGCGGACGGAAGCACTGCCGCTGCAAGCTCTTAACCAGGCGATCGTGTGTGCTGAGGAAACAACAGGTCTCATTCACCATTCGGATCACGGCTCACAGTATGTCAGCGTTGTCTACAACCAGCGACTTGCCCAGCACGGGATTGCCGCTTCCACCGGAACGGTCGGGGATTCTTATGACAATGCTCTGGCAGAAAATGTTAATGGTTCCTACAAGAACGAGCTGATCCATGCTCGCAGGTGGGATGATGTTGTCGAGGTAGAAATCGCGACGTTCGAGTGGGTGTCATGGTGGAACGAGACTAGGCTCCACCAAAGCTTGGAATACCGAACCCCGGTCGAGGTCGAAACCGAATTTTGGAAGCAGAACCCGCCACAGGAAATAATAGAAATCAAGGCAAACGCCTAGGAACAAAACCCGGGACACTTCATCACCCCGACCGGGATCTGTTTGCCAATGCCGAGCTTCTCCACGGGCACGTAGCCCAATGTGCGCGCGGTCAGGGGCGTGACCAGGTTGAACACCACCCAGATCTTCGCGCGTTCAGCTGCGGTGCTGATGAGCTTGGTGATGCCGGCGTGCGCGGCGATCATGACCATCGCGTCCACGGGTTGCTCGTCTTGGATGGCGATCATGCCGTGCGCGCCGACCGAGTGGCCGATCGCCACGTGCCGGTGGTCGGGGTAGCGGCTCTTGAGGTAGGCGGTGGCGGCGGGGACGTCCTTGAGGATCCAGTCGCTCATCTTCATCGTCTTGTCCGTGTTGTCCTGCGGCTGGGCGGAGAGGCCGGAGCCGCGCAGATCGTAGATGAGGGTGGGCCAGCCCTTAGTGGCGAGGTACTCGGCGAACTTGCGGTAAAGGTGCTGGTTAACGCCCGTTGCAGGGTGCATCACTGTTGCTATTTTTTGGGGCGACGCCACCGCCTCCTCTGCGGGCTCCCCCGGCGCGATGAGGTGGCCTTTCAGTTGGTGCCCATCGGCGGTTGTGAAGGTGATTTCTTCGGTGACGAGGTTCTCAGTGTTTGGCGTGGAGTTGTTTGGGTGCTGGTGGTGGGTGTTGGTGTCTGGCTGATGCTGGTGCGTGTTGTGTTCGCGTGTCATGTGCACCACGCTACAAGGGTGGCTATGGTCCGCGAGGGGGTTCGCCGGATTTGCCGCGCCAGCACCACGCGAGCTTCACATCCGCTTCGATTGACTACAGACTTATTACTCAAATCCGGCGATTTTTGTGTAATAAGTCTGCAGTCTTTTGCCGCCGCATTCGGATGAAGCGGATGAGACGGGGTCACGCCCACGGAGTAGTCTGTGTAACTGATGAATGCATCCTCACACTCCAACAAGAACCATTCCAACAAGAAAGCAGCCCCCAAGCAGAAGGGCTTCAAGGGCTTAGCGCACAAGGCGAAGGCCGTGCCGCAGAAGGTCACCGGCACCTTGGTGGCCCGGTCCATGCAATCGCCTTCCAAGATGGCGCGTTATATGAGCCTGTGGCCCCCGCTCTCGGGCTCCGGGGTGAAGATGACCCATGTCTCTGAGGATTGGTCCAGCGCCCGCATTGAGCTGAGTCTTCGCTGGTGGAACGCGAACATGCATGGCGCGGCGTTTGGCGGCACGCTGTTTGCCATGACGGATGTCATGTTCGGCACCCTCGTCGCCCGTCACTTGGGCAAGGACTACGAGGCCTGGACCCGCACCGGCACCTTCCAGTTCCTCCAGCCGGGCCGCAATGGGGCGTACCTGGATGTGGAGATCACCCCGGAGCTGTCCCGCTGGATGAAGGAGACGGTCGCCGAGGATGGCTACGCGAACGTGCCCTATACCTCCGTGATCAAGAACAAGGATGGCTCCATCGTGGGCATCGGCCAGCAGGACCTGCACGTTCGCCCCCGTGGGGGCGGCAAGCGGGCAGCGGCGCCGCAGCAGGCGTTGCGGCCTCGCGGTTTGGTGTTGGAATCTTTGGCGACGGCCGTAGTATGGCACTGCTTCAAAGATCAACCGGAGATCCTCACGGTGCTCATGAGCGAGCAGCGGCGCATCCCCGATCCGGAGGATCAGATGCGCCACGTCGTGAAGGTGGCTCTGGAGAAGTCCACGAAGTCCAGGGAGGACATCCTCGCACTGGACATCCCGGAGCGCTACCTGCCGTAATCAGCCTGCCGTGATCCTGCGGTAGGTCCGTGAGCTGGGTTAGTCCACGAGGTCCACGGAGAAGGCGGCCTCCGTCTTCTCCTTGACCTCTTCCAGGGTGACCCCTGGGGCGAGGCGGCGGAGCACGAGGCCCTCCTCACCAAAGTCGAAGGAGGCCAGGTCCGTGATCACGCGCTTGACCACGTTCACGCCGGTCAGGGGCAGATCACAGGCCTTCACCAGCTTGGCTTCGCCGGACTTGGACACGTGGTCCATGAGGACCACCACGCGTGGGGTGCCCGCCACGAGGTCCATGGCGCCGCCCATGCCCTTGATCATCTTGCCGGGGATCATCCAGTTCGCCAGGTCACCGTTCTCGCTAACCTGCATGGCACCCAGGACGGCCATCTTGACCTTGCCGCCGCGGATCATGCCAAAGCTGGTGGCGGAGTCAAACACGGCAGCACCGGATTGCAGGGTGACGGTCTGCTTGCCGGCGTTGATGAGGTCGGCATCTTCTTCGCCCTCGTAGGGGAATGGCCCCATTCCGAGGATGCCGTTTTCGCTCTGCAGCACCACGCGCACGCCCTCCGGCACGTGGTTGGCAACCATGGTGGGGATGCCGATGCCGAGGTTCACGTAGTCGCCGTCGTTGAGCTCGCGGGCGGCCATTGCCGCCATTTCATCGCGTGTCCAAGCCATTACTGTGCCTCCTTAGGGTGAACGGTGCGCTTTTCGATGGGCTTCTCCCGCTCCTGCGCTTGGAGCACGTGGGTCACGTACACGCCTGGGGTGTGGATGCGGTCCGCCTGGATCTCGCCGCGGCCAACGAGGTTCTCAACCTCAGCGATGGTCACCTTGCCGGAGGCTGCGCAGAGGGGGTTGAAGTTCTGGGCGGTCAGGCGGTACACGAGGTTGCCATCGATATCACCCGTGTGGGCATGAACGAGCCCCAGGTCGGCCACAATCGCGCGTTCCTGGATGTAGCGCTGGCCATCGAACTCCGCCTCCGGCTTGCCCTCGGCGATCATGGTGCCCACGCCGGTGGCGGTGTAGAAGGCGGGGATGCCAGCGCCCCCGGCGCGGAGGCGTTCAGCCAGCGTGCCTTGCGGGGTGAACTCCACCTCCAGTTCGCCGTCAAGGTACATCTGGGCGAAGAGCTTGTTCTCGCCAACGTAGCTGGCGATGACCTTTCTCACCTGCTTGCCTTCCAGCAGGATTCCCAGGCCTTGGCCGTCCACGCCCATGTTGTTGGAGACGATGGTGAGGTCCTTGGCTCCGGAATCCCGCACGCCTTCGATGAGGTCATAGGGCACGCCGCAGAGGCCGAAGCCGCCCACGGCGAGGGTCATTCCGTCTTGCACGTAATCCGCGATGAGTTCCCTCGCGGACTTGTCTGTGGTGGCGCTCATACACCTGTCCTTTCCGTGTCTGCTTTATTACTTGGCGGTCCAGCCGCCGTCGATGGTGTAGGAGGTTCCGGTGACCATGCCCGCCGTGTCAGAGGCCAGCCAGGTGGCAAGGGATGCCACCTCATCGGCCTCCACCAACCGCTTGATGGCGGAGTTCTTCAGCATGATCTTCTCCACCACTTCATCCTCAGTGATGCCGTGAGTACTGGCCTGGTCCGCGATCTGCTTTTCCACCAGTGCCGTGCGCACGTAGGCGGGGTTGATGCAGTTGGAGGTCACGCCGTGCTCTGCGCCCTCCAGCGCTGTGACCTTGGAGAAGCCCTCGATGGCGTGCTTGGCCGCCACGTATGCGGATTTGTACGCGCTGGCCCGCAGCCCGTGCACGGAAGAGATGTGGATGACTCGGCCGAAACCGCGCTCATACATCCCCGGCAGCACGGCGCGGGTCAGCAGGAAGGGTGCTTCCACCATGAGGCGGTGCATGAAGCGCCACGTGTCCGGTTCAAACTCGTGGATGGGGCTGACCTTCTGGATTCCGGCGTTGTTCACCAGAATGTCGTAATCCAACTGAAGGTCTTCCAGCTCTTCGGTCTTGGAGAGGTCGGCAATCCAGGTCTCCGCCCCGAGCTCCTGGGCGGCGGACGTGGCGGCCTCCTCATTGAAATCGCAGATGGTGACCGTGGCTCCGGCTGCCGTAAAGGCCTTGGCACACGCCAAGCCGATGCCGCTAGCGCCGCCGGTGACAAGCGCCTTCTTCCCCGCCAGGGATTGTTCGCTACTGCCCATCAAATTCCTTTCCAATCAAAGATATTTCGTTTTAGCTATATATATGTCAGAGGTTACCCAAACACGCTCACGGCGGCAACCAGGGAACCAACCACAAGCACGGGGATGATCAGCGTGATCACGCCTACGTCCTTGTAGGATTGCCGGTGCGTCAACCCGCACACGGCCAGCAACGTGATGACCGCACCGGAGTGCGGCAAGGTGTCAATACCGCCCGCCGCCATGGCCGTGAGGCGGTGCATGATCTCCAGACTCATGCCCTCATCCACAGCCATCTGCTTCAGCTCCTCACCAAAGGCATTGAGGGCAATGGTCATGCCGCCGGAAGAGGAGCCGGTCATACCGGCCGTCACGGAGGTGCTCAGCACGGAGGTGACCAGGGCGTTCGCGCCCAAGTCAAACACCGCATCGCGGATCAACGCGAAAGCCGCCACGGATGCCACCACGGCCCCATAGCCCACCTCTGATGCCACGGAAAAGATGGGCATCACGGACTTCTTCGCACCCTCTGCAACGGATTGCGCCAGCTGATTGATGTGCGTCAGGTTCATCACCAGGATCAGGGCAATCGCAGCCAGGATGGCCACCATCACGCCCCACAGCGCTTCCCTATCTTTCAGCTCAATGCCGCCGAACTTCTCCTCCGCCAGGTAGGAGAAGTCCATGGAGGGCAGCACGTACTCCACGGTCACAAAGTTCACCACGGCCACGGTGATGATCGGCAGGAAAGGCACCAGCTTGCTGGAGGTGTGCTCCAGGACCTTGTCCGCGTTCTCACTGGAACCCGCGAGCAGGTCCACTGCCGGGGTGCTGGCCACGTGGCTGAAGTGCTCCCCCGCGGCAATCAACTGGCGCTTGCGGAACTCCAACCAAGCCAACCCTAGGCCTGCGATGCCAACACTGCCCACAATGCCGATCACCGGCGCGGCGTAGGTGGAGGTGCCGAAGAACTGCCCTGGGATCACGTTTTGGATCTGCGGGGTGCCCGGCAGCGCCGTCATCGTGAAGGTGAAGATACCCAGCGCGATGGTGGCGGGCACAAGGCGGCGGGGGATATCGGCCACGCGGAACAGCTCCCTGGCCACCGGGTAGATCACGAACGCCACCACAAAGATGCTGATGCCTCCGTAGGTCATCAGCGCGCTGGTCACCACCGTGGCGGCGATCGCGCTCTTCGCGCCCAACTTCTCAGAGATGATGCGCGCAATGGACTCCGCGTATCCCGTCGCAGCCATGAGAGTACCGAACACCGCGCCCAGTAAGAACACGGGGAAGTAGCTCTTGATGAAGTTGCCCATCGCGGGCATAAAGATTTCCGTATAGCTGGCCAGCATCGGCGCGCCCGAGAGGATCACGCACAGGGTCGCAGCAATAGGGGCGACCACGATCACGGGCACGCCGCGGTAGGCGATCGTGATGAGCAGCAGGAGGGACACGATGATCCCCAGCACGCCAAGCAGCATCCAAACTCCTTGCAAGTCTTGAAACAGGTGAACTAATCCTGCACGCCGCTGAGGAAATTCAAAATATCTTCACAGGCTCCGCAGCGCGACCTGCAATGACTGTCTGAGAGGGAGGAGGATGGGGCACGGTGGCGTCGCACAAAAAGATATGAGCACATAGTTACTCGCGGCATTGGTAAAATTGGGGGCATGCCTTCACAAGTTCTCTGCGCCCCGCCGGCACAAGCATCTATGTTCATTACTCTTACCGTGAATGACACTGATGAAGCGCTCCAGGCCACCCGCAAGCTGCTGCGTGGCTTCGCCGGCTTGACCCGTTCCGTAAGCTTCCGCTCGCCTACAGACAATCTGCTCAGCATGATCGCCGTGGGTTCCGACCTGTGGGATCGGCTCTTCCCGGATGAGCCCAAACCGCAACACCTGCACCGCTTTGAGGAGATTCGCGGCCAGAAGCATACTGCCGTCTCCACCCCTGGTGACCTGCTGATTCACCTGCGCGCCGAGCACCTGGATATGTGCTTTGAGCTCGCACGGCTCATTGACCACAAGATTGGCGAGCATTCCACGGTGGTCGATGAAGTCCACGGCTTCAAGTACTTTGACCGCCGCGACCTGCTGGGTTTCGTTGATGGCACCGAAAATCCGGAGGGACAGGACGCGGTAGATGCCGTGACCATTGGGGATGAAGACGCCGAATTTGCCGGTGGTAGCTACGTGCTGGTGCAGAAATACCTGCACGATATGAAGGGCTGGGATTCCCTTTCTACCGAGCAGCAGGAAGCCGCAATTGGGCGCACAAAATTGGATGACGTGGAATTGGATGAGGATACTAAGCCATCCAATAGTCACGTGGCACTCAATGACGTGGAGGGCGATATTTACAGGGAGAATATGCCTTTCGGATCCATCGGCGAGGGCGAGTTCGGCACCTATTTTATCGGCTACGCCAAGGATCCCGGAATTACGGAGGAAATGCTGCGGAACATGTTCATTGGTGTTCCGGAGGGCAACCATGACCGCATTCTCGATTTCTCCACCGCTCACACCGGCGCGTTATTCTTTGTGCCTTCCAGCGATTTCTTGGGAAGTCTGTAGTTCTTTTAGGGGCGACGGCGCCGCAGGTCCAACACATCAGGATCACCAAGGCGACCAGCGCTATCAACCCACCCCACTGGATCCATAGAGGGGATCCAGAATAGCCCAGCGGGGGAACCAGCAATAGTGCTGTAACAATTGCCAGGCGCTGTGGGATGACCTTACCGGAAGTCCAAATACCCGCCAGTGGCAACACGGCAACGAGTAGGTAGTGTTCCCACAGAATACCACCAGCAGCGGTTGTGATGGTCAACATTCCGATAGCTACGACAGCCCACGCTTTATTGCTTCTCCAAGCCGCACAGACTACAAGGATGCAAAGAATTGCTGCAACCGCACGCGGTACCCATATCGCATGGACCGGTGGATCGTTCACGATAGGCACAATGGCTGCCGAATTCTCGACCAACTCAGAACTCACGATGGAGGCATAGGAGATATTGACGGGTGCAACCTGCACCGTGTCCCCGATTATCCTGATGGTTTCCAGCCAATCAGAAAATAGTGACGACCCGCCAACAAAGAGCGAGATTGCTGCTAGCACGATACCTGTGAAGAGCGCCACCCACCCTGCTCTTCGGCGCGAAGGGAAGACAAGAGCCACTGCTATCAATAGAGCCGGGGTCAGCTTCACGGCAGAAACTATGCCGAGGATGATCCCCGCCCGCAGGGGGTAGCGGTGAGCTGCAGCTAAGCTATACGCAACCCCTGCGAAGATGAGCGGGCTTGTCTGGCCGAGATAGATGGAACTTTGAAATGCCACTGTGCACCATCCGAGCGCACTCGCCAGCACCGAAGGTACCCATGGAATTCGAGCGCTTGTCCAGAGATACCATGCGGCAGCAATGGTCACGACGAGCGCCCAGCCAGACACAACGGTAAGTAGGTATACCGAAAAATCAAAGCTCGCTATTTTGACAACGAGCGACATAAATTGCGCGATGAAAGGAGCGTGAACATAGGGATGAGGCCACGCTGAGGTACTTCCGTTCGCAATCTTCTCTGCCCACACGGGATCTTCGGTAAGGGCGAAATCGCTTGGATCGATGCTATAAAGCATGCTCCTCGCGGCCTTCCGACACAAGCTGGCCCGCGATCCACAACGACGACCAATCGTCCGGCTGTTGCGAACCCGCAACGACAAGCGCCGTGAGTACCCCGACCACGAGACCGAAGATGTGGCCAGCCAGACCCACCACACCACCCTCTCAGAAAAACGTTCGATTAATCGTCTGTCGGCTTGTTCCCTGTGGCGTGGCGGTGCGGTACGTCATGATGACTCAGAGTTTATCCACTGGTCAGAAGGCTCTCCGGCTGACTGGCCTAGAGCATGTCAAATTCGCACAAGCTTTTTCTTTGCTCGCATGTTCGACCATATTAACTATTTTTGACACTACAAGCTAGACTCTTGAATAGTAAATCGAACGCATGTGCTACTTTGTAAATCGATCAGAGGAGGTGTTTCCTGTGGATCTAGGAACTCTCAGCGAGGCAATGGGTGGAACGGTATCGCTCGAGCGGTATGTCGCACTCTTGCCTCACTTTGAACAGGCCATGAAGGAAGCCGACGTGACAACTGCCCCACGCGCAGCTATGTGGTGCGCCCAGCTAGGGCATGAATCAGTAGGCCTCAAATACATGGAAGAAATTGCTTCTGGTGATGCCTATGAAGGTCGCACAGACCTTGGCAACACGCAACCGGGAGACGGACGCCGCTTCAAAGGCCGTGGACCTATCCAAGTGACTGGTCGCGCCAACTACGCTGCGTTATCCCGGTGGGCTCACCAACGCAGCTTGGTTCCAACCCCCACGTTTTTCGTTGACAACCCGGCTGCACTCGCATCTCTGGACTACGCCTTTTATGGGGCCGTGTGGTTTTGGGTAACCCATGATCTCAACGGACCTGCAGACAGGCGGGATCTGGAGGCTACAACGAAAATCATCAATGGCGGATTCAATGGGCTAGATGATCGGAGAATTCGCTACCAACGCTGCAGCGCATTGGGCAATCGCCTAGTGCCTCAGCCTCATCCAACAGAAGGAGAAGAAGCACGAAGGCAACCCGAAGTGGACCGGCTGGCCACAGCTAGGCAATCGGACGGTGGTGGATGCTCTAGCGGACATCCGCAGTGCGTTGCGCCGCTAGAACACCCAAGCGCTAACCCTTGGATGTAGCAATGTGAACAGGTTCCATCCAGGGTGCGCATTCATCCTACAACTGGTCGGTGCGCAGCTGCACGCCGGCCTCGTTAGCCCGGGGAGGAAGGTCATTCTTAACCACCTTCAACTTCCCGGGCTCTTCAACTTGGAATGTGGCGCTATGCGTGGTTGTCTTTCCAGCTGCGCGGGGTCCATCCACCACCTCATACGTGACTGTGGCGGTGCGAGGATCCTGCGCCACCACAGTACTTATGGCCTCTTGGAAGAGTGGCAGCGGTTCAGTAACTATCTGACCCTCCGTAAAAAACACTACCCCCTGGCGGATGGAGGATCCGGTAGCACTATTAGCCCCCACGATGCTCCAACTCAGTGGGGCACATGGATCAAAATGATCATCCATGATGCTGACCATAAAATCTTGACCGCTCTCCGCCTCTGAGAGAACGGTATCATCAGTTAACGGGTTAGCTACGTGCGTGCACTCCCCGGCTCCTCCCGAATTTCTTCCGTTCTGAGAGTTTCTCTCAGTAGACGAGGCATTTGTCTGAGTAACCGTATTATTTTCAGTGACTGTGCTGGCCACGGTGCTTGTGGTTCCGGAACCAACGGAATCCTCACTTGAGGTGCAGGAAGCCATGGCCAGCCCGGAGCACACAAGGACGATCAGTGGTAGCTTTTTGCGTTTCTTCATGCCCCCACTGTACTGGCCTTAAGCCACCGGTCCCCCACAGTTGGGCCACGCCCCAGCGCCCTGACCCGCAAGGACGCGTTCCGCGATCTCTATCTGCTGCTCCTTTGAAGCCTGATCGGCGGTCGGCGCGTACTCCCCGCCACCGTATCCGGCCCAGGTTTGTGCACTGAACTGCAGGCCACCGTAGTAGCCATTACCGGTGTTGATGCTCCAATCACCACCCGACTCACAGGCCGCGACCTGATCCCATTGCTCCACGGTCGCCGCATCGGCGCTAGTGCTTCCCAGGCCAGCTGCCAGTGGCGCGGCCACCAGACCGGCTGTCATCGCCGCGCGGGCAAAGGTTTTCTTCAAAGACGTGTGCATAAAAATTACACTCCTTCAGATCTGGGATTAGCGCTAGGGAAGTTCCCTAGCGTGCCCATGGCCGGCCAATCTACGCGTACACCCCCGCCCCGCGTCAACCCCTCAACCGACAACTCAAGAAAAAACCAGCAGATTCCCAGGTACCACCCCAGCCCTCTCTGCGCCCCCACGCACAGCTAACGCACGGCGGCGGCTTCAATCCGCGCTGGCGTTGCATACGCCACTGCCGCGGTGCAGATGATCCCCGTCAAAGTGACCAGGGTGCGCCATTCCCCGTTCAGCAGCCCCGCGGCCAGCACCCACGCCACTGCCGCGACCACAGCCAGCGCGATCACGGCCAGCCCGAACAGGTGCTCGTTGCCCGTTCCGGAGACGGGGATGTACAGCAGCCCCACCATCACTCCGATCACACCGGCAACCACACCCGCCATCACGGCGGTGCCCACGCCGCCGGAGACCTCGTCCGGAATCATGCCCACCAGCAGATCCACCACGAACACGGCCGCAAAGGTCACGGCCGCCGCCAGGATGCCGAAGATGACCAGGTTTACGGCAACCTTCTTGGCGTCGAAGCGCCCAGCCAGCAGAGTTGGCTGCTCGCCGGCGGGATACTGCTGCCCCTGCTGGGCGTACTGACCCTGCTGCCCCGGGTACCCCTGATAGTCCTGGTAAGGCTGCCCGTACTGGTCGTACTGGTTGTAATTCTGGTTGTAGCTCACCCGTGTCTCCTTTCGCCGGTGATTCAGGTACGCCATCTTACCTGCTTCTTTTGGGGCGACGGCACCCCGCGCACCACACCCCCTCGGGGGTGAAAACGGTTGCTATTAGCGATTAGTGGCCTTCCCGGTCTACATTCACTAAGGCGAATAGTTTTCAGTAGAGAGGATCACGCATGAAGCGCACACGCATCGCAGCAGCGCTGGCCCTATCCGGCCTCGCCCTCGCAGCCTGCGGCCAGAACACCGGGAACCCCACCTCTGAGGAGAATAAGGCCGGGGAGTCCGCGGTGGCGTCGCCCACCAAAGAAAGAAACCCAGAAGAAGCATCCGGCCCCACCCCCAGGCTCGTGGCCACCTACGATGGCGGCATCCTCACCCTGGACGCAGACAGCCTAGAAGTCATCGATGACACCAAGCTGGAGGGCTTCAACCGCCTCAACCCCGCCGGTGACGGCCGCACCGTGCTCGTCAGCACCTCCGATGGCTTCCGCGCCTTCGATACCGGCGTGTGGACCGAGCCGCACGGCGACCACACCCACAGCTACCAGATGCCCCCGCTGCTGACGGACACCACCTACGAGGCCAAGAAGCCCGGCCACGTGGTACCCCACGATGGCCGCACCCTCCTGTTCGGCGATGGTGATGGCAGCATCCAGGAACTGGACGTCTCCGATCTCAAGCGCGCCTACCAGCACAACAAACTCGCCAAGGCCAAGGAGATCGCAGAGGTCACCCCGCACCACGGCGTGGCGGTAGCCCTGCCGGATGGCGGCATGATCCACACCATGGGCACCGAAGACGAGCGCCACACCGTGGTGGCCAAGGATAAGGACGGCCAGGAGATCGCCAAGGCCGAGAACTGCCCCGGCGTGCACGGTGAGGCTGTGGCCGCCGATGGCGTGGTGCTGGTCGGCTGCCAAGATGGCGTGCTGATCTTCACCGGCGCCCACGATCACGGCGACCACTCCCACCCCGCGGAGTTTAGGAAGGTCACCAGCCCGGATAGCTACGGGCGCATCGGCAACCAGGCTGGCCACGAGGACTCCCCGGTTGTCCTGGGCGATTACAAGGTGAAGAAGGACCCGGAAAAGGTGGAAAACCCTACCCGGGTCTCCCTGACGAACACGAAGACCGGCGAGCTGAAGCTCGTGGACGTGGAGGCCAGCTACAGCTTCCGCTCCCTGGGCCGCGGGCCGAACGGCGAGGCTCTGGTCCTGGGCGATGATGGCAAGCTGCGCGTCATCGACCCCGAATCCGGCGAGGTCACGGGCGCCTACCCGGTGACCAAGGCATGGAAGGAGCCAGAGGAGTGGCAGGAGGCGCGCCCGACACTGTTCGTGCAGGGTGACGTGGCCTACGTGACCGAGCCCGCGGCGAAGAAGATCCACGCGGTGGACATCGCCACCGGGCACGTCATCAAGTCCGTGGACACCCCGGAGTCGCTCAACGAGCTGACGGGCGTGAAGGGCTAGCGCGCTGATCCGGCCGCCCGTCTAGCGCGCGGGCAGCCCGTCAATATCATCCGGGTGGATGGCCCCGGCCTCATCCACCCACACGTTCCTCGCCAGCGGAATCTGGTGGCTCGCGCTTTCCAGGATGTGCATGAAGTACCCGGCGGTGTTGGGAATCGCCACGATATCGCCAGGTCGCACGCCGTGCGGGAACTCCATCCGGCGCCGCACAAGCACCTCATCTTCGATGCAATACGCGCCGACTAAGAATCCGTTCATTGCAGCGACGCCACCCCGCGCCTCACCGCCCTCCCCCTCCTCTGGGGCGCCGGCGGTGGCGCGCGACCTCACGAGGATGGGGTCTAGCCCAATATCATCGCTGGTGGTGCGGCATTGCGTGCGGTTCATCTCCAGGCCAATGAGGTTTTCGCCGTCGCTGCGCTTCTTCACGAACGCGACCCTCGCCAAGATCACCCCTCCGCCATCGAGGATGCTGCGGCCGGGCTCCATGTGCAGGCGCAGGTTTCTGCGCTGCAGCGCCTCCGCGACGGTGCTTGTGTGCGCGCTGTCTTCGCCGCAGCCCCTCACCTCCCCGGAGAGAAACTCCCCCAGCCACCCCCCGCGCACCGGCGCCTGGTGGAAGGGGTAGAGGTTGTGCAAAGGATCGTCCTTCCACGTGTCGCGAGGTTTCACGTGAAACGCCTCCCATTCCTCCGCCGAGTCCAGGTAGCTCATCGGCACCCCGCCGCCCATGTCCACGAACTCCACGCTGTGACCTGCGGCGTTGGCCGCATCCACCACGGTTAGCGCGTCGGCGAGGGCCACGCGCCGGTCCGCCTCACTGTAGCCATGGAGGTGCATGTGCACGCCCACGAGCTGCACCGGCCCGCCTGCTGGAGGCAGATTCTTCACCCACACATTCGCGAGTTCGCCGAAGCGCGTGGGTGGCAGCAGCTCCGGATCCGGGGCGATGCGCGGCACCACGCGCGCAGGTCTCCCGCTCTTCTCGGCAATGGCCTGGATGCGGCTCATCTCCGCCACGGTATCCACGCTGATGAGCACACCGGCATCCACCGCCAATTCCAGCAGATCTTGGGGCTTCACCGCAGCGCTCAGGATCACCCGGTGCGGTTCCACGCCCCTCCCCAGTACCTGTTGCAATTCCCGCCGGCTCGCGACGTCAATGCCGTGGCGGGCGGCCGCGGCGGCGTCGACAAAACAAAGACCCTTGTTAGCCTTCCGGGCGAAAAAGACGCGCACATCAACCCCGTGAGCGCGGCCCGCCTCCACCAGCTCGGCGGCGTTGCGGGGAAGCACGTGCGGGTGAAGGACGTTCACGGGGGAACCGTAGATGTCGATGAGCTCGGAGCAGCGGGGATGATCCTGCAAAAGCTGGGTCATCCACGGCTCCAGGCGGGCGGTCAGCGGCGGGAGGCCGTGCATGCCGGCGCGGAGTTCAGCGATGTCTGTGCTGTGCTGTGTCATCTACTTGCCTTTTAGTTGCGTTTACTTGCCTGGTCAACGATTCTCTCTGCCCATTCCGGCAGCTCCGGGTGCATGGTCCGGTTCAGGGTATCCAGGCCGAGGACGGTGGGTTCGGCATCCCGGCCAATGACAGAAAGGTTCGGGTGCTGGGTTCCTTCTCCGCCTGGAACGGCCCCTCCCGGCGCGATGTCCAGGCTGCCATCGGCGCGGCGGCCGAGGATCCCGCGCTGCACCAGCTCTGCGGTGAGCGTGCCCGGCTGCACCCCGGGTGGGGGGATGACGGCGTCCACGTGAACGTCTGCGTGCGGGTCCGGTTCGTTCCCGATGATGGGGTTCACCAGGCCGGCCTCCATGAGCGCCAGGATCCTAGCGGAGGTCACCTTCGGCGGGCCGAAAGCCACGCGCTCTAGGGTCCGGGACAGCTTCCAGAAGCCGGGCACCTCCGCGTAGCTGACCCGCTGCACGATGGCGGGGTACAGCCTGCGGAAGGCCTCCCCCACCGCCCACGCGGCGCCGGGGGCGCGCCGGCCGCGCACCAGGTCCAAGGATTCCTGCAGCGTGGAAGTATCCTTCCCCTCCAACACCTGCGCCACCTCCGCGGCCAAGTCCGGCGAGTTCACCAGGTCCAACAGGAGCACACTCGCCTCTTCCACGGCGCCGGTGATGCCCCGCAGGTCACCGGCCTGCCTGATCTGCTCCGCCAGCAGCTCCTCAGAGGCGATCGGCAGGTTGTGCAGCACACTCCCCGGCTCCGGCTTCACCTCCATGAAACGTCCGGAGCGGCTGAACGCGCTGATCAGCGCCGGTTCCTTGCCGCTGGGGTGGTAGCGCAGCCCGGAGGCAGCCGTGCGATCCGGCGTGAACACTCCACCCCGCCGCTCCGTCAAGGCCAGCGCCACATCGATGAAGGTCAGCGCCGCGCCCCGCACCGCCACCCGCGCGCCAGCCGGCACCGAGTCCACAGCCAAGCCGCCATCCGGATCCAGCGCATAAGGTTTCAGCGCACCCTCCCATGCGCCCTCCCATTCGGAGGCGTGACCAGTGGCGATGAGCAGATGATCGACCTGCCCCAGCGCCTCATCCACGCTCCCCACACGGGCGGGGATGTGCTCCACCGTCACCGTCTCCGGCAGCGTGTTCACCGCGTGGGCCCAGCTGGCGGCGAGGAACTCGCCCACGATCGCCCGCGGCGGGAAGTTCTCCCGCGCCCACTTCTGCACGCGCTCCTCCGAGTGCGCGGCCATCCACTCCGGCAACTCCCCCAACCCCGTGGAAACAATGCGCGCCGGAGCGTTCAGGCGCCACTGCACTGGCTGATCCGTCCGATACACCCGCCCCGCGCCCAGACCGTGCGGATCCCATACGCGCAGGTGAATGGTGGGTGGGGTGGGGTGGCGTCGCACCAAAAAAGAAACAAGCTCAACCGCCCACAGAGCGCGCGGACCACCACCGACAATACCCACGATCATGATTCCACCACCTGGGCGACGGCCCCACGCAGCGCCGCGGAAGTGAGCCCGAGGTGTTGCTCCACCCAGTGATCGTTATAGATGGTGTCTAGGTAATTCGCGCCGGAATCATGGAGGATGAGCACCACGTCCGCGCCATCGGGGATGTGCGGGGCGTGATGGAGGAGCGCATCGATGACGGCACCGCCGGACGCGCCCGGGAGGAGCCCCTCCACGCGGGCGAGGGTGCGGGCACCGATAACGGCATCCGCGGCATGGGCCCTATGGACGTGGTCCGGCTGGTGGTGGCGCGCGAGGTCGGGGACGATGCCCGCGCCGAAGCCCGGGAGGAGGCGCTGGGCTCGGGTGCCGCCGAAGAGGACAGAGCCGTGGGCGTCCACCCCGACCGTGGTGGTTGGGGTGGCCTGGTGCTCCGCCAGCTTCTGCATGCAACCGCCGATGGTGCCCGTGGTGCTCATCGCCACGAAGAGCCAGTCAGGTGCTTTGCCCAGGTCACGGATGATTTCTGCCATGGTGCCCTCGGCGTGGGCGGTGAAGGCGGCCTGGTTGGAGTACTGATCGAGGTTGATTGCGTGGGGGTTAGCCTGGAGGAGCTCCTGCACGCGGGCGCGGCGGGCCGTGAGCCAATCCCCCGTGTCCGGGTCCGGCTCGGTGACGGTGTCCACGGTGGCGCCATAGGATTCGATGGTGGTGATCGTCGCGGGGTTGGCTCGGGGGTCCACCACGCAGATGAAGTCCCACCCGCGCAGGTGGGCCTGGCGGGCGAGGGCGATGCCTAGGTTGCCGGAGCTGGACTCCACGAGGGTGATGGGGTGCGGGGTGGTTGTGGTTGTTGGGGTTGTTGTGGTTGGGTCCTGGATTAACCCACTCTCGAGAGCCGCCGTGACCAGGGCTTCTGCGGTGCGATCCTTCGCTGAACCGCCAGGGTTGAACTGCTCCAACTTCGCAAGCACGCGGAAGCGGGGGGTGTTGGCCGCCCCTGCCGCCCCTGCCGCCCCTGCCGCCCCTGCCTCACCTGCATGGCCTTCGCCGCGCTCGACGATTGCACCTGCACTCCGCGCCAACCTTGGAAGCTCCACTAGTGGCGTATTCCCTACCTGCGCTCCCCTTGGATCCTGTGCACCATCCATCCGTGTGGCGGAGTGTGGGTCGTGGGAGGGCATGTGTTCCTGCAGGTTAACGGGCATGAGTCTCATCGTACCCCCGCTCCGATGAGGCAGACCTGCAGCTCTCCTCCCCCTGAGAGCCCGTACCCAGAGCCCCCAAGAAAAGATTGTTCCTAAAATATACGGTTGAGCCGATTTTCGTATATTTTAGGAACAATCTTTTGGCTGGCAGCCTGTCACCCCTCAATCCTCGGGGGCCGCGGAAAAGACTGCAGGGTAAATGCACAAAAACCGCCAAAAATGTGTAATAAGTCTGCAGTGAAACGAGGCCAGCGGTGAAACGAGCGCCAGAAGCACCCGCCAGAACCCCGCACCCATCACCCAGTACCCCGCACTGGCTCGCCGCAACCCACAGCCCAGAACCCACAGCCCACAACCCCCGCGCACGCAAAACCCCGGCCAACCGAAACTTTCAAGAGTCTCAGCCAACCGGGGCTTGAACTGTGGGCGAAGGGGGACTTGAACCCCCACGTCCCGAAGGACACTGGCACCTGAAGCCAGCGCGTCTGCCATTCCGCCACTCGCCCGAGTAACGAGTCCAACACACCAGGTGCGTCAGGCTTTCGCATGGGTTGCCTTGGCAACGAAGAGAAACTTTAGCACGCACCTGACACACTTCCAAAATCCCATTACCACCTGCAAGAATCCCCCCTCGTCCAGGAAAAGCCCATATAATAGACACCCAGTGCACATATTTTATGTCGCTCGCACGGGCGCACACGAGCACCCAAGCGCATCAGCAGCGCATAAACACGCGCCCGCCCAGCCCCGCGCACGCAGCCAAGCAGCATCGCAACAAAGCAGCAACGCAAGAACGCTCCCCGAGGAGCAGCAACCGAACGAGTAACCAGGAAGGACGATCAACACCATGGATCTGTTCGGACGTTTTAAGAAGCTAGACAGCTCCTTGCAGCGCGGTCTGGACAATGGCTTCGCCCGCGTCTTCGGCGGGGAGGTCGTCCCTACCGAGATCGATGAGCTCCTCAAGCAGCAGGCCGAGGAGTCCATGATGATCGATTCCCGCGGCCAAAAGCTCGCGCCGAGCTACTTCCATGTCCAGGTCTCTGAGCGCGATCACGACAGCCTCACCGAGGATCGCCCTCGCCTTAATGAAGATCTGTCCGATCGCCTGTCGCGTTTCATCCGAAATCAGGGCTGGCATTCCAATGGCCCCATTCGGGTGGATGTCACCGCCACAGATAGCCTGCACTCCGGCCAGTTGCGGGTCGATGCCCGCTTCAACGCGCCGAAGGATAAGCAGGTGGAGAGCCAGGAGCAGCCCCGTAGCCGCCCTGATGGTTCTTACGCGGATTCCTATCCTGGCCAGCGCGTGGAGCCTGTCGCCGATGATCGTCCAAGTTGGCCGCAGCGGGATGGCGAGGATCGTTCCTCTTCTGCGAAGGATTACGATGCGCATTCTTCTTTGGGGGCGACGTCACTCCAAGCCTCCTCCCCTTCCCCGTCAGCATCTGAACATGCGGGTTTGGCTGGGCTGGTGCGTCCGGGCGGGGTGAATGATGTCGCGGATCAGCACGGTGCCGGTACCAGCGCCCCCGCGGAGCCCGCGCGGCACCCTGGCGAGTCCGCGTATGCCGCGGAAGAGCCTGCCAAGGACCCCACGAACAACGAAGCGGGCAGCCCAGCGAACGAGCCGGCGAATGATCCCGCGCACAAGCCGGAGCCGAAGCCGATGAGCTACCCAGGCACGGAGGTCATCGCCCAGTCCATGCCGCAGCCGGTGCGCGGCGGCACGGGTGAGCCGGGCGCGGAGGAGGAGATGTCCGTGACCTTGTACTTGCGGGACGGCTCGGACCGTAGTTACCGCCTGCAGCAGGGCTCTAACATCATCGGACGCGGTAACGGTGTCGACCTACGCATCCCCGATACGGGCGTGTCCCGCCAGCACGCGGATATCGCGTGGGATGGCTTCGATGCTGTGCTGACGGATCTCAAGTCCACGAACGGCACTACGGTCAATGAGATCCCGGTGGAGAACTGGCTGTTGGCGGATGGGGACGTGATCTCTTTGGGTCACTCCGAGATCGAGGTGCGGTTTAACTAGCCGCTCCCCCCATTTTTTTGCTGCAGGCTATTCCTAGGCCCCCGCCTTCAACTAGGCTAAGCAGGTACCGTGATTTGGCCCGGTTGGTGTTAAAGGAGTTGAGCAGCGTGCAGACCACCCTACTTTTGCTGGTCAAGATTGGCCTGCTTCTTCTGCTGTGGTTTTTCATTTGGATGACGCTGCGCTCTCTGAAGAAGGAAACGGACCGCGTGGGGGGTGCCGTGGGCACTCCCGGCGTGGCCGGCGTGGCTGGGGCGGGTCTCGGCGCCGCCGGGGCAGGGGGCGCAGTTGGCACACCTGGCGCTGCCGGCCCTGGGCCCATGCCTGCCGCAGCTCCCGCGTCCCATGATGGTGCGGGCCATGGGTTCCGCCGCCATAAGGCCCCCACGTCCTTGGAGATCGTCTCCGGCCCGCTGACGGGCACCACCCTGGAGTTGAAGGGGTACACGGAGGTCACGATCGGGCGTTCTTCCACGTGCACGCTGGTGTTGGAGGATGACTTCGCCTCGGGCACCCACGCCCGCCTGATCCACCGTGGGAATGAGTGGTTCGTGGAGGACGTTGACTCCCGTAACGGCACGTGGATCGGCCCGACCCGTATCGACCAACCTGAGAAGCTCCACGCGGGCATGGAAATCCGCGTGGGCCAAACGCACGTGAGGATGGATGCATGACTTTCACCCTGAACTATTCCGCGTGCTCGGACAAGGGTTTGGTCCGCGGCAATAATGAGGACTCCGCGTATGCCGGTCCGCGCCTGCTGGCCTTGGCCGATGGCATGGGCGGCCACGCCGCTGGCGAGATTGCCAGCCAGTTCCTCATCAATGCGCTGAGCCCGCTGGATACGGCGCTGATTGATGACCCGGCGCAGCGTGAGCGTCTGGTCACCCTGCTGGCCACGGCCACGGACGAGGGCAACCAGGCCATCGCCGCGCACGTGGACGAGCACCCTAACTTGGAGGGGATGGGCTGCACGCTCACCGCCATGCTCTTCCGCGGCACTGAGGTGGGCATTTGCCACATTGGTGACTCCCGCGGCTACCTCCTGCGCGGCGGGGAGCTGACGCAGGTGACGAAGGATGACACGTTCGTCCAGTCCCTCGTGGACGAAGGCAAGCTGGACCCGGCTGATGTGTCCAGCCACCCGCAGCGCTCCCTCATCCTGAAGGCGCTGACGGGCCGCCCCGTGGAGCCGACGCTCTACACCAACACCGTCCAGGAAGGCGACCGCCTCCTGCTGTGCTCCGATGGCCTGTCTGACCCGGTGAGCTATGACACGATCCGTGAGGTCTTGTCCACCGGCACCCCGGATAAGGCTGCCCGCAAGCTGGTGGAGATGGCTCTGCGCGGCGGCGGCCCGGACAACGTGACCGTGGTGGTCGCCGATGTCGTGGCCCAGGACGCTGACGTGCAGCTCCCCACGGGTCCCGTGCTAGCCGGGGCTGTCGGCAATCAGGCGGAGGAGTTCCCCCGCCCCAATTCTTCAGCTGCCCGCGCCGCAGCCATCAAAGGCTTAAGCACAACCACCCGCGCGCCTCGTGTTGCTTCTTCTTCGGGCGACGCCCCCGCGGCTCCCGCCACCTCCGGCCAGTCCGGTGCTGGGGGCGAGGGCGCTGGGGGGCGGGGTGGCGTCGCCACAAAAGAAAAGAAAAGCCGCAAGGGTGTGTGGATTACGCTATCCATCCTGGTGGTGGCGCTGCTCGCGGCGGGTATCGGCGGCGGCGTGGTGTACAACCGGCTGAAGGACACGTATTACCTTGCGGAGCAGGGTGGGCAGATCGTGGTGGAAAATGGCACGGAGGGGTCGATCCTCGGGGTATCTTTGCACCAGACGTTTGAGAAGGCGTGCCTGGACCGCTCCGGCACGTTGACGCTGGTGGATCCGGATGCGGCGAACGCTGGCGAGGGCGGCGACTGCGTGGCCTTCGGCACGTCTGACCTGAATCCGGCGGCGCGTGGGGCGTTTGAGGACCTGCCGGATGGTGACTACGCGGCGGTGAAGGGCCAGTTGGAGCGGCTCGCGGAGCAGGCGCTGCCGGCGTGTGTGACGCGCGTGCCTGCGGGTGGGTCTGGGTCCTCCTCTGCGAAGCCTTCCACGAGCGCGCGGCCCAGCGAGTCCGCCAGCCCGAGTGCGAGCGCGCGGCCCAGTGAGAGTTCCAGCGCCAGTTCCAGCGCGCCGGCGAATCCGGAAGACCTCACCACCCCAGGGGTCTCTTGCCGAGAGGTGGAGTAAACCATGAAGCTTTTTGGCCGCCGAATTGAAGCCGGATTGCTACTGCTGGCCGCCGTGGTCATGCTGGTGGCGATCGTGGCTTTGGAGCTCTCCCAGGGCAACGAGCTGACGAGCAACGTGTTCGTCCTGGTGGGCGGTTTCTTTGCCGTGTTCCTCATCGCCCACGCCGTGATGTGCTGGTTCGCCCCGGACGCGGACCAGATCCTGCTGCCCGTGGCCGCGCTCCTCAATGGCATCGGCCTGGTGATGATCTACCGCCTGGACTTGGACACGGGCATGTCGCTGGCGAATTCGCAGATCATGTGGACCGTCGTGGGCGTGGCGATGATGTGCGCGGTGCTGGTGTTTTTGAAGGATCACCGCTCACTGCAGAACTATTCTTACCTACTGGGTTTGGGCGGGCTGATCCTCTCCGCGCTGCCGATTGTGTGGCCCACGAAGTTGAACGCGGACGCGAACGTGTGGATCTCCATCGGCCCGTTTTCCATCCAGCCAGGCGAGTTCGCGAAGATCATGCTCCTGCTGTTCTTCGCCGCGCTGCTGGTGAATAAGCGCAAGCTGTTCACCGTGGCGGGCAAGTCTGTCTTGGGCCTGCAGTTCCCGCGCCTGCGGGATCTGGGCCCGCTGTTTCTGGTGTGGGGCATCGCGCTGATGATCATGGCGGCGCAGAATGACTTCGGTCCGGCGCTGCTGCTCTTCGGCACGGTGCTGGGCATGTTGTATATTGCGACGTCCCGCGCCTCCTGGCTGGTGCTCGGCTTGGGTCTGGCCGCCATCGGCGCGGCGGGCGTGTACCAGATCTCGGCCAAGATCCAGGACCGCGTGGCCAACTTCATGGATCCGCTGGGCAACTTTGATGGGAACGGCTACCAGCTCTCCCAGGCGCTGTTCGGCATGGC
>DXFZ01000032.1 GCA_019114175.1 Candidatus Corynebacterium gallistercoris | reverse complement strand
AAGACGGACCACACGGTCCTTCGCATCCTGGTCAAATTTCCTTGGCATGTTCCAAATTTTCCCATCTACTCAAACGGAACAAAACCTGGGACACTTCAACCAGAGCACTGTGGAGGCTGTTGGTTATGCAGGGCAGAGTTAGTGCGGGGAGAGCGGAACATTAGCCTTTATCTTGACGTAGAAAATCATTGAGCCTCTGCGCACCCTGAACGGACAAGGGGGTGGCTGGTTCAGCGTAGTTCAGTAGCAGCGGCATGATCTTCTTCTCTTTCACAGCAGGAACAGCACCAATGCCGCGCAGGGAGGTGATTGCGTTAATGACTTCCGCTGGCTCACCATCGGTATGCAGAGCAACGATGACATCTGGGTTGCGCGCCACGATTTCCTCGGCGGAAACCTCAAAGACACGATCCTCAACATCACCGAAGACATTGCGTAAACCTGTGGTCTCTACTAGTGGGTAGGACATGGAGCGGTTGCCGTAGGCATAGGTAGTAGCTCCGCCAACTTCGGGGTACAGGATAGCGACGCTGAGGCCACGGCCCTCCTGATGTTCCTCGACACTATGGAGCTGCTCTTTAAGTTTAGAAATATAGGCTTCGGCCGCAGCATCTTTATCAAAAATGTTGCCGTACAAGCTGATTTGCTCCCAGACGTCCTCCCAGGTCACGGGGCCGTCGAGGGCGCCGCAGAACGCCGGTTCCTCGATGAGCGGTATGTTGTGTGGAGCCAGCGTTTGCCGGTTGACGGTGTCGGTGGCGCCAAGGACTAGATCGGGGTCTTCTGCCAGTGTCTGCTCCATGGAGATCTGCAGGTGTCCTGTGGCATCAATGCGATCGGTGAGGGAAGGGATTTCGGCGAGGGCGGCGTTTGTGAGCTCGTCAAAATACGCCGGGGGGAATACGCCGGCACGCACCGCAATGCTGTCAAGAACACCCAGCTGCGCGAGGGTGGGGATGCTTTCAGATCCGGTAACCATCACCCGTTGCGGGGGATGAGGAACGTCCACAGTGTCCTCGCAATTGTCTACCGTGATCATGCTAGTGGCGGAAGGGGAGCCAGATTCAGGCCCGGATTCGGAGCCCGGGTTACCGCATGCTGCTGCGAAGACAAGCAGAGCACTAGATGCTGCTGTCAAGGCGGGACGGAGGGGACGGTATTTAAGGTATTTCATAGTGGCCTTTCGGATCAGACTGCGCTGGTTTTGCGCAGCAATAACAATAAAAATGGTGCTCCCACGAGGGCTGTGATGATCCCAACGGGTATTTCCTGCGGAGCCAGTAGCATACGGCTTAAGATATCCGCCCAGATCAGCAGGATCGAACCTAGAATCGCCGAGAGTGGGAGCACCCAGCGGTGGCGGTAGCCCACCAGCCAGCGGGCGATGTGGGGTATCACCAAACCCACAAAGCCGATGGCGCCGCTCATAGAGACCAGCACGCCCACGACAAGGCAGGTGACTACCAGCAGGACCCCACGGAGCCGGGAGGGGTTGATTCCCACAGAGGTCGCTGCGGCATCGCCACTTGCGAGTGCGTCGATGCGCGGCGCGAGGGTAATGAGGAAGAGGGCAGCACTGCTTGTCACAATGATGGTTACGGCCAGCGGTCCGCTCCAAGTCGCCAAGCCCAGGGATCCCAGCAGCCAAAACATCACGGAGCGGGAGGCCTCAGGGGAATCAGAGGCGAAGACCAGGAAACTCGTGGCCGAAGACAGGGCGTATCCCACTGCTACTCCGGATAGAAGCAGGCGGGTTGAGCTGAACAATGCAGAGGCATTGGCCGCATGGCGTGTTCTCTTGCCCCTGGCGATGCCGAATACCAGAGCCGTTGCCGCGAGTGCACCGGCAAATGCGCTGCCCTGTAGGCCATAATCACCCAGCCCCGCTCCTACACCAAATAGAATTGCCGCTGCAGCACCGCAGCTGGCACCGGAATGTACTCCGAGGATGTAGGGGTCCGCCAGGACATTTCGGGTGATGGCCTGCAGTATCGCGCCAGTCAGCGCTAGTCCCGCGCCTACGGTAGCGGCCAGGATAATACGGGGTGCTCGTACCTCCCAGATGATGCTGGAGAGCTGCGCGTGAGTCAGGACCGTGCGTCCAGTGGGAATTTCTGTGGTGGGCAGCGCAGTACCAACAAGGTGGTGGGACAAGACCTGTGCGGTTGTGGTGAGAGGGATGGATACGGGTCCGAGTGCAATGCCCGCCAGGATACTCAACGCTAGGGCGATGCTGAGGGTGTTGAGCCATAGCCAGCTGCGGCGGTTGTCACCACGCCGCCCGAGAATTTCGGCTGCGGTGTGTGCAGGCTGGTCAGCGGAAGAAGGCATAGTAGGAGTTATAAAATATAAACTTCTTATATTCAATTGTTCATTAGAACATTGGGCGGAGAAATGGTGAGCAGGAGTAGGATGGTGTGTACCAGATGGGGTGGTGGTGGAATTGCTTTCGCGCATGCTGGTAGGTGCGCTGATGACCTGCCCCCTCATCTCAGTGTCATAATAGTCATGTGATCGATAACCCCCATGCCGCACACACGAGCCCCGCCTCTTCCAGCAATTTCCTAGAGGTCCCCGGCCCAGACCCCGCCACGGAAGCCGCCAAGCGCGCGGAGCTGCGCCGCTACAAGGCCATCGCCACTGGGCTACTTGTTTTCGCCACGCTGATCTACATTTCGATGCGCTACCTGGAGTATCAGGGGAATGCAGGGGCCTGGATCGGCTATGTCAGGGCTGGCGCGGAGGCCGGTATGATTGGTGCGCTGGCTGATTGGTTCGCCGTCGTCGCCCTATTTAGACACCCCATGCGCATCCCCATCCCGCATACGGCGATCATCAAGAAGAAGAAGGACCAAGTGGGCCAGGCGCTGAGCGAGTTCGTGGGGGAGAACTTCCTCAATGCCGCCCTGATCAGCGACAAGCTGGCCAAGGCGAACATCCCCCAACGGGCCGCCGAGTGGGTCCTCACCAACGAAGGCGATCAACGCGTCTCCAAGGAGGCAGGCAAGTTGATCACCCTCACGGTCAATGGCATTGACCCGCTGGAGGCGGAGCAGGTGCTCAAGGCGCTGGTCTTCGATCAAGCTGCCGAGCCACAGTGGGCCCCGCCTCTGGGCCGTGGCCTCCAGCAGCTCATAGATGAAGGCCGGACCGAACCCGCAGTGGAGGCCGTTGTGGTGTGGCTTGATGATAAAGCGCGCACCTCGGAAGACTTCGTGGTTAGTCTTATTGATGAGCGCACCCCGGCTTGGGCACCCCGCTTCGTCCGCGAGTTAGTGGGGGACAAGGTGTACCGCGAACTCACGGCCTTCACTGCCGATGTGCGCCGCAACAAAAACCATGAGGCCCGCCACCAGATCCGCACCTTCATCGCGCAGATGGCCCACGACCTCCAGCATGATCCGGCCATGATCAAGCGCGTGGAAGGCTTTAAACAGGACATTATGTCCTCAGGCCCCATCCAGGCTCTGCCGGGCCGCCTGTGGGACACGGCCCGGGTAACGCTGACCACCATGGCCGAGGATCCGGACTCCATCCTCCGCCAGCGCATCGCAAGCTGGACCGCTGCCTTTGCCCACCGCATCCAGGACGAACCAGAGCTGCGCAGGAACCTGGACAACCGCATCGTGAGGGCAGCAAGCTATCTGGCGGACAATTATGCAGGTGAGGTCACCAGCATCATCGGCGAGACCGTGGAACGTTGGGATGCGCAGGAGGCCAGCGAGCGCATCGAGCTGCTGGTGGGCAAGGATCTGCAGTTCATCCGCTTTAATGGCACGGTGGTGGGCGCAATAGCCGGTGTGGTGATTTATTCCCTGACTGAGCTTATTTTCGCGCTAGCATAGGGGGCATGCACGTGGTTATTAGTATGGTGGCTATTGCCTTCCAGTCCATCTACATTTTCATTGCGCTTGGTGTCTTAGTGCTCGCTGGATGGGGTCTTGCGCAGCTTGCGATGACCCGTGATGATGCTTTTATGGTCATTGACCGCGAAAAGAAGAATTGGCTCATGCTGATGGGCGGGGCACTAGCGCTTTCCCTGCTCTCGTTGTTGGTTCGCATGGAGATGTTGTGGGTCATCGCCGCCGTCATCGTGGGCATCTATTGGCAGGATATCCGCCCGTCTATCAAGGACGTCTTGGATAATTCCAGCGGTTCATGGTGATGGCTGAACCATTCTCCATGTCCGCCACAGAGCTGGCAGTGGTGGCTCCGGATGCAACGCGTGCTGATGTCGCTGCAGCGGTAGCTCGGGCACGTGAACTGGGGTGCGGTTCCGTGTGCGTCCCACCCACGCTGGTTGCGGCTGCGTTTTCTTTTTTGGAGGGCGACGCCACCCCGCGCCTCACCACCCTCGCCGGATTCCCTTCGGGCAAGCACGTCTCCCTGATTAAGGCTTCTGAGGCGCGGTGGGCTGTGCAGCAGGGCGCTGCGGAGGTGGCCGTGGTGGTTGACCTCGCGGCTGCGAAGGCGCAGGGTTCGTCTGCACTGATCAGTGAGCTGATGACGGTGCGGGAGGCCATTCCCCACCCAGTGATGCTGACAGTGATCGCGGAATCAGCGGCGCTGACAGAGCCGGAACTGCGCGCCGTGGTCACCGCCAGCGTGAAGGTTGGCGCGGACTGCATCGCCACCTCAACGGGGTTCCACCCCTCCGGCGGCGCCAGCGTGGAAGCCGTGCGGATCATCGCTGATCAGTTGCGGGAGCTACGTGCGGAGCGGTCCGTGTGGATTAAGGCCTCCGGTTTCGCGGGGGATCAGCAGCAAGCTGTTGACATAATTGAGGCCGGCGCCACCGTCATCAGCGGCGCCGGCCTAGATGGCTTGACCTAGTCCTTAGGCTCCGTAGCCGGTGGAAGAATCACCGGAACCGGTCTCAATAGTTTGGCCCACTTCCTTCATGTCCACGTCGGTGCCATGGAGCACGATTTCCATGCCGTCTTGGGTAACGGAAACGCTCTGGAATTCCAGTCCACCGCCGATGCCTTGTACTGCAGCGTCCTCCAGGGAGCCCTTGATGGAATTCACGAAGCTTTCTGGAACCTCAAAGGAGAGGAACTCCGCGCTATCGACTTCAAACCGCAGCGTGCTTCCATCTACCACGGGCTTGAGGCGCAGCTTCGCAATTCCGCCACCGATCTGAAACTCCATGGCCTGGCGCTCCAGGTTCGGCTCGATGCCCGTGACACGGAAGAGTCCCTCTAAGAATCCAAGATCCGTTCCACCCTGCGCACCTTGAGGGTCCTGGTTGGAGTCTGTTCCCTTCTGCGCTTGAGCGAGCATGAGCTCCTTGGGGATGGTCGTGGTGATAGTTACCTCGCCCATCGTTATGTTGTCGCTGCTGCCATCAGTCTTCAGGTCATCAGCCACCAGGTGTACAGGCGGATTGCCTTCCACAACGGGCCGGGAGGCATCCCCATCTTCAAAGGAAATGTCCAATGTGGAGGGGATGTTCATATCCATGTGGGGGATGCTGCCTGAAACCAACCCCAAGAGAACAGGTTGTGGTCCGAAGGAGACCTCGGGGTCCCGCTCCAAGGTCAGGCCAGAATCCGCTGCTTCCTGTTTCACTGAGCTGGTGATCTGGCTACTCATGTCGGCGCGCATGCCAACCTCGCCAGCGACAAGCAGGATCGCCAAAACGGCCACGATGGCTAGAGCGATCTTCCAACCCTTACCGGACTTCTTGGCTTCAGCCTTGGTTGGTGGTGAACCAAAACTCGGCTGGTTCTGCTGGACGTTGGAGCCAGCTGGGTGGGAGTCAAGGGGGCGGGTTTCATATGGGTTAGTCACGAGGTCCAGTGTTCCCTAGTTTTCCCGCGCTGCCAACCCCTCACGGCCAGCTGAGCCGGTGAACAGCTAGTCCACCACCGCATTCCACGGCAGGGTCACCGCGCAATCTTGCAGCTTCCGTCTGGGAGTGAGTGCACGGGGGAGTGAGGTGGCGTCGAAAAATAAAGAAAGAGCCTCCCGCCACCGGACCCGTGGCCCGAAAACCGCAAGGGGCGCGGCGCGATCCCACGCAGCATCCAGCTCCCGCAGGACCTCATAGATCCGGTGGCCGGGGGTGTTGCTGTGAATGAGCAGCTTCGGCAGGCGCTCGGCCACATCGGAGGGGCGCTCCACCGCCCCGGGGGTGAAGGCCAGCGTGAGGCTCACCGGGCCGGCGTTATCCAGCAGCACCCAACTGGCGCGGCGGCCGATTTCATCGCAGGTGCCCTCGATGATGACCCCGCCGGGGTGTAGGCCCGCCTGCATCGTGGACCATGCGTCCTGAACCTGGTCCACGTCATACTGCCGCAGCACGTTGAACGCGCGCACCACATCGGCGCGCATCCCTGCCAGTTCGAACCCGCCAAGGGCGAAGCGCACCCCTTCCCGTGGCGGCAGCACTCGGGAGGGCTCGATCTCCAAGCCCGTGACCGCTACAGAAGGGGCGACCGTGCGCAACCACCGCGCCCACTCCACGGTGGTGGTGTGGGAGGCGCCGTACCCCACGTCCACCGCCACGGGTGCGCGCCCAGCCCACACTGCGTCCCGCAGCAGTGCCTGTACCCGCGGCTGGGCCACCAACCAGCGGTCAGACTTGCGGAGCCTGTTGAACCCCGTGGTGCCGCGGGTCGGCACGCCAATGGGCCCGTTCGTAGTCCACGAACGGGCCCGTAAGTTGTGGGCGTGATCAGCCACTGTTGCTAGTTCTGTTGCTAGAACTGGTTCACGGTCAGGGGAGTCACCACAAGT
Organism: Candidatus Corynebacterium gallistercoris; assembly: GCA_019114175.1. Classification (GTDB taxonomy): domain Bacteria; phylum Actinomycetota; class Actinomycetes; order Mycobacteriales; family Mycobacteriaceae; genus Corynebacterium; species Corynebacterium gallistercoris. Next base: position 19,088 of record DXFZ01000032.1, on the reverse strand, counting down.
GGGAGCGCAATCTACTGGTTGTTCTCAATCCACTGCTCGATGGTGGCTGCTTCCTTGGCCAGGAACTCGTCCACGAAGCCGGCAACCTTTGGCTCCAGCACGGGACCCATCATCGGGATCTTGACCTCCACGGCGGACTCGGCCTTGAGCAAGGTGGTCTCGCCCTCGCCGGAGAGCTTCACCTCGGAGTTGAAGGACACTGGGGCGCCCTTGATTTCTGCGTTGACCTCACCGGTGGTGGTGTCCTCTGCCAGTGGGCCGAAGGCGACCACGCGCTTGAGCTTCAGGTCCTGAGAGACCATCGCGCGCACGGCCTCCGGCAGTGCGGCCTTGGGCAGGAGCTCGTACAGTACGGCCTCGATGGGCTCTGCGGTGAAGGAGTTCACCTCTCCGGGCTCATCGCCGATGTTCTTCGCCTCGTATTCCCAGTAGTCCTTGGAGGACAGGGCCTCGTAAACCTTCTCGATGGGGAATTTGATGGTTGCAGTGTTCTCACTGTGAGTAGTCATGGTTAACAGACTACCGTTAGAGGGGTGAGTGATTCATCTAGCAACGCACATTCTCTGTTGGAAACTTTGGACGTCCCGGGCGCGGAGGTGGTCAGCCGCACGTTTGCTGACATGACCACGTTGCGCATCGGCGGCGCGCCGGCTGGGGTGGTGGCGTGCCGGTCGCCCAGGGCGTTGGCTGAGGTTGTTTCTTGGTGCGACGCCAACCGCCAGCCCTTCCTCGTCCTCGGCGGCGGGTCTAACCTCGTGGTGGGTTCTGGGGATGAGGTCTCTGAACTGCTTGTCGTTCTCGCGGAGGCTGGCGGGAGCGTGGATGCCGAGCCGGACAACGATTCTGACATAGAGATGGACCTTTCCGCTGGCGTGGTCCGCGCCTACGCGGGTGTGGTGTGGGATGACCTGGTGGAGGCGACCGTGCAGGCGGGTCTGGGCGGCTTGGAGTGCCTGAGCGGCATTCCCGGTTCTGTGGGCGCGACTCCCGTGCAAAACGTCGGTGCCTATGGGGCAGAGGTGTCCCAGACGCTGAAGCGTGTGCAGTTGCTGGAGCTGGGTGGTGCTGGCAGCGATCAGGAGAATTGTAGCGAGGGCTGGGAGCAGCGCTGGCGCTGGGTGGATCCGGCGGAGCTGAACTTAGGATACCGCTATTCCAACCTGAAGTTCACGGGCCGCGCAGTGGTGACTGCCGTGGAATTTCAGCTCTCCACGGACGGGCTCAGCGTGCCCCTGCGCTATGGGGAGTTGGCGCGGCGCGTGGGGGTCGATGAGTCTGAGGCTGCAGCCGGGCCAGTGTGCAGGCCCGTGGCCGAGGTGCGCGAGAACGTGTTGGCTCTGCGCGCGGCCAAAGGGATGGTGCTGAATGCGGAGGATCATGATACGTGGTCTGCGGGGTCCTTCTTCACCAATCCCATTGTGACCGGCGTGGAGGCACGTGACGCGGTGATCGAGGCAGTGCGGGAGGAATGCGGTGACACGGAGGCGGACTCCATGCCGGTGTATGCAGCGGGCGTATCCGCTGTGGCGGATCAGGCAGCGGGTGCTGACGTGGGCGGTGCTGCAGTGCCCCCTGAGCAACAGCGCTTCAAGTTCAGCGCGGCATGGCTTATTGAACGCGCCGGGTTTAGTAAGGGTTGGCACGTGCCGGGCAATAACAAGGCCAGCTTGTCTACGAAGCACACGTTGGCCTTGACGAACCGCGGGGGCGCCACCAGTGAAGACATTGTGGAGCTGGCGCGCGCGGTGCGTGACGGTGTGCGGGATGCCTTTGGTGTGGAGTTGGAACCGGAGCCGATTTGGATTGGTGCTGAACTCTAGCCCTTCTCCACCATGGAGAGCACCAGGTCCTTCACCTCGCGGCGGCGGATCTTCCCGATCATGTCCGCGGGCAGCTCATCAACGATGAAGAAGCGGCGTGGCACCTTGTAGCGGGTCAGGCCCTCGCGGGCCCACTCGCGCACCTTCTCAGAGTCAAAGGCAGACTCGCTCACGCCATCCTCTAGGATCACCGCGGCCACGACTTCCTCAGAGCCATCTTCCTGCGGTAAGCCAACCACACCGGCCTTTTGGATCTGCTCGTGCTCCATGAGGAACTCCTCCACCTCCGCCGGGTACACGTTGAACCCGCCGGTGATGATCATCTCCTTGATGCGGGAGACGATCTTGATGAATCCGTCCTCCTCCATCACGGCCATGTCGCCCGTGCAGAACCAATCCTCGTGGAACGGCTGGTCTTCCTCAGGGATATTGATGTATCCCTTGAAGATCTGCGGTCCGCGCACCAGCAGCTCGCCGGCCTCGCCATCGGGCATGGTGCGGGAGAGGTCTTCCGGATCTGCCACGCGCACCTCGGTGTCCGGGAACGGGATACCTATGTACCCTGCGCGGCGCTCTGGAGTGATCGGGTTGGCCACGATGATGGGGGAGGTCTCCGTCAGCCCATAGCCCTCGATGATCTTGCCGCCGGTCTTCTTCTCCCATTTCTCCGTGGTCGGCACCGGAAGCGGGGCGGCGCCGGACAGTGCGTTGTGGATACCCTTTAGGTCAATGTTGTGCTCATCGGCGGCTGTCAGAACCTTGTCATACAGCGTGGGCACGCCAGGCATATACGTCGGCAGCTCCTTGTTCAGCTGCTCCACGATGAGCGGGATCTCCGGCTTCGGCAGCAGGATCAGCTTGCCCGCGGTCGCCACGCCCAGCGCTGCGGTGAGGGTCAGACCGTAGATGTGGAACAGTGGCAGCGCTGCCAGGTAGCGCTCCTGGCCATCCTTGCCCAGGTCTTTCACCCACGCCAGGCCCTGGACCACGTTTGCCATGACGTTGCCGTGGGTCAGCAGCGCCCCCTTGGGCTTGCCGGTGGTGCCGGAGGTGAACAGAATAAACGCAGCGTCCTCAGCACCCAGATCCGGGTGGATCTTCACGTCCTTTCTACCGCCGCCGATCTTGCCGGAGAGCAGGTCAGCGAAAGGAATGGTGCCGGGTGCCGGGGCGTGCAGCAGCTCGCGCTTTTCCTTGAGGGACTTCAGAGGCAGCTTTAGCGCGAAGCGCTTGATACCCGGCATGGCATCGATCATGTTGACGGAGACGATCTTCTCCACCGGGCAGTTCCGAGTGAGCTCTTGAGCAGTATCAGCGATCTTGTCCCACGTGATTACAACCTTTGCGCCGTGATCCTGGAACGGCCCCTGCAGCTCGCGGGCGGTGTAGAGCGGGTTATGCTCGGCCACCGTCGCCCCCAAAGTGTGCACCGCGAAGATGGAGATCAGATGCTGCGGGCAGTTCGGCAGGATCACTGCAACGCGGTCTCCCGGCTTCACGCCGAGCTCCCGCAGGCCAGCGGCCACGGACTTCACCTGGTCAGCGAACTCACCGTAGGTGGTGGTGGCGCCGAAGAATTCCATGAGCGGCTTATCCTTGTTGGCCGCTACGGTGCGCTCCAGCATGTGGGGCAGCGCGTCATTGTTGTACTCGAGGGTGTGGGGGGTCCAGTCACCGTAGTACTTCAGGTAGGGCTTCTCCTTCCACGCAGTGCCCTCTGTGGCGCCCGCGCCTGCGGAGTTGGTGGTGTTGGTGGCCTCGGCGGCGTCGCTCATGAAAGTTCCTTTGTGTAGATCAAATGTCGAGGTCAAACTGTCTTGTCCAGCAGCGCACGCCTACGGGCGCGCACTGCGTACGGCTGTATCCTATCGAAACAAAATCTTTCCATCACTTGAATCAAACATTTTGCTGTGAAGGGGTTCACAACGGGGGTGGTTTTTTAGGGTAGCGACGCCACCGCGTGCTGCCCCGTTGCGCACCTTCAGAGAGGTGGTGCGCAAGGCGGCGCCGCCCCCCAAAAATAAATAGGATGGAGCACCATGCGCATCGCGGTGATCTCCATGCATACCTCCCCCACCCAACAACCTGGGACGGGGGACGCCGGCGGGATGAACGTCTACATCCTCAACACGGCCCGGCAACTCGCCCGCCAAGGCATCCACGTGGACATCTTCACCCGCGCCACCCGCCCCCACCCCTGCGTGGAAGAGGTGGAACCGGGCATGCGGGTGATCAACTGCGTTGCGGGGCCTTATGAAGGGCTGACGAAGGAGGACCTGCCCACCCAAATGGTGGCGTTCACCGGCAGCGTGCTGGCGTGGGTCGTCGAACAAGGGGAGACTTATGACGTGGTGCACTCCCACTACTGGCTGTCTGGGCAGGTGGCATGGCTACTGCGGGACCTGTGGAGGATCCCGTGGGTGCATACCGCGCATACGTTGGCGCACGCGAAGAATCATGCGCTGGCCAACGGGGACCGCAGGGAACCGGAATCTCGCCGCATCTGCGAGCAGCAGATCGTGGACAACGCGGACATGCTGATGGTCAATACTCCAGCGGAGGTGGAGGATCTGCAGGTGGGATATGACGCGAATGAGGCCCGAATTGAGATCGTCACCCCAGGCGCGGACGTGCAGCGCTTCACACCGGGTAGTGACCGGGCGACAGAGCGGGCGCGCCGGGAGCTGGGCATCCCCTTCCGCGCAAAGGTGGTGGGGTTCGTAGGGCGCCTGCAGCGGTTGAAGGGCCCGCAGGTGCTGCTGGAGGCGGCGGCGCAGGTGATCCGGGAGAATCCGCAGCAGCTGATCAACGTGCTGATTTGCGGCGGGAGTTCCGGGGCGGGGGAGGATAGCGCGGAGATGTTGCGGGGGCTGGCGGCGGAGCTGGGGATCGCCGATAGCGTGAGGTTCTTGCATCCGCGCCCACCGGAGGAGCTGGTGAGCGTGTACCAGGCGTGTGACATCGTGGCCGTGCCGAGCTACAACGAGTCCTTCGGGCTGGTGGCGCTGGAGGCGCAGGCCAGCGGCACGCCTGTGGTGGCCACGCGGGTTGGCGGGTTGCCCATCGCGGTGCAGGATCGCGTGACAGGGCTGCTGGTGGACGGCCACGGTGCGGACAATTGGGCGCAGGCGCTGGCGGAGTTGATCTTCGATGACGCGCGCCGTATCCAGTACGCCGAGGATGCGGTGGGGCACGCCGCTGGTTTTTCTTGGGAGGCGACGGCGACACGCATGTCCGAGCTCTACACCTGCCTGCGTGAGCAGCCGCAGCGTGGCGAACGCTATCCGCAGGGCTGATAAAGCGCCTAGACTGGTGCCCATGGACCGACAAGGAATCTGCGCACTGCTTGAAGAAGCCGAGGTTGAGTACGTCCTTCCCGGGGAGGCGAGCGGGGAAGCGGCCGATGACGCGTACGGCAACGTGGTGGTCGTGTTACCAGGTGAGAAGCGGCTGAAAACGAACTGCATCTTCATCCCTCAAGAGGGGATGTTCCGGGTGGAAGCGTTCATCAGCCGAGCAGTGGAGGAAGCCCAAGATGAGGTGTATAAGCTGCTGCTGCAGGCGAACCGGAAGACCTTCGGGGTCCACTACACGCTGGACCACAACAATGACATCTACCTGGTGGGGCAGTTCCCGGATTCCACCACGCCGGAGGATGTGCAGCGGATTCTGGGCACCATCCTGGAGCGGGCGGATGGGGACTTCAACAGGATCCTGGAGCGTGGGTTCGCCTCCTCCATCCGCCACGAGTGGGCGTGGAGGCTCTCCCGCGGGGAACCGACGATGAACCTGGCGGCGTTTGCGCACTTGAAGCCCAGTGAGCAGGAGGTGCAGCTTCTGGCCCCGCCGCCGGGTAGCGAGCTGGCGCACGAGGTGGCGGCCTCGGGTGCTGAGAGTGCGGCTGGGGGAGCCGAGGGGGCGGCAGATGAGGCGGAAGAGGAGCCCGCTCCACGCAAGCACACCCCGCAGGCGCCGCCGGCTCCACCCACACGGGGGACATAGCCCACAATCGCCACCACTGCGTGGCACTATAGGGGCATGAGTAACGACAACAACGGTACCCTCATCCTGCTGCGCCACGGCCAGAGCGAATGGAACGCCTCCAACCAGTTCACCGGCTGGGTGGACGTTGCACTGACCGATAAGGGCCGTGACGAGGCCGAGCGCGGCGGCGAGATGATCAAGGACGCAGGTCTGCGGCCCAGCATCCTCTACACTTCCCTGTTGCGCCGCGCGATCACCACGGCGAACATCGCCCTGGATACTGCCGACCTGCACTGGATCCCGGTGATCCGTGACTGGCGGCTCAATGAGCGCCACTACGGTGCCCTGCAGGGTCTGAACAAGGCCGAGACGAAGGACAAGTACGGCGAAGACCAGTTCATGGCGTGGCGCCGTTCTTACGACACCCCGCCGCCGGCGATCGAGGCGGATAACGAGTACGCGCAGACCGATGATCCGCGCTACGCGAACCTCGATGAGGTGCCAGCCACCGAGTGCCTGCTGGATGTGGTCAAGCGCTTCATTCCGTACTACGAGCAGGAAATCGAGCCACGCCTGAAGAACGGTGAAACCGTCCTGGTCGCGGCACACGGCAACTCCCTGCGCGCACTGGTGAAGCACCTGGACAAGATCTCTGATGAGGACATTGCCGGGCTCAACATCCCCACCGGCATTCCGCTGGTGTACCACCTGGATTCCGAGGGCAACGTGCTCAACCCAGGTGGCGAGTACTTGGATCCAGAAGCCGCCGCCGCAGGTGCCGCCGCCGTAGCTGCCCAGGGCGAGCAGAGCAAGTAGCACGTGGACGAGTGGTGGCAGCTGCTGGCCGCGCTCCTCGTGGGCGTGGCAGTGGGGATCATCGCTGGATGGGTGTACCGCCGCCGTATCCAGCAGCTGCGCAATAGGCGTACCCGCAGGCAGCTAGCCAGCAACCGTGTGTCCACGGTGGCGCAAGTGCTCCACTTCGCTATCCAATCGGCTCCCGATGCCGTGGCGGTGGTGGATAAGCGCCGCAACGTGGTTCTGTCTAACCCCCGGGCCCACGAGCTCGGGCTGGTGCACGAGCGGGACCTCAATACCGAAGTGTGGTCCGTGGTGGAGCAGGTTTTGGAGGATCACGAGCCGCGGCCGATCCGCTTCACCCCGCCGCGGCGCAGGGGGAACCGGCCCGTGGTTTCTGTGGCCGGGCAGGTTAAGCTGCTGAGCCTGGCCGATGACCGCTACGTGGTGGCGTATGCCACCGATGACTCAGAGCATGTGCGGATGGAATCCGCACGCCGGGACTTCGTGGCCAACGTCTCCCACGAGCTCAAAACCCCCGTGGGTGCGATCTCCCTGCTGGTAGAGACCATGATGGAAGTCCACGATGACCCCGATGCCGTGCAGTATTTCGGCGGCAAGCTGGTGGTGGAAACGCAGCGGATGAACCAGATGATCACGGAGCTGATCAGCCTCTCTAAGCTGCAGGGCGCGGAGTCCCTGCCCAACCCCGACACGCTGAGCGTGGACGCCATCGTGGAGGAAGCCATCGACCGCTGCCGCTTGGCTGCTGAGGCGATGAACATTGAGCTGGTGAAGGATTCCAACTCCCACGCCTTGGTCAAGGGAGACCGGGGGCTGCTGGTGACCAGCCTGTCCAACCTGATCACGAACGCTATCCATTACTCCCCGGAGGGCTCGCCGGTGTCCATCTCCAGGGAAGTCTCCGGGGATTTCGTGGTCATCCGCGTCACTGACCGAGGCATCGGCATCGCTCCAGAAGACCAGAAGCGTGTGTTTGAACGCTTCTTCCGCGTGGATAAGGCCCGCTCCCGCAACACCGGTGGCACGGGCCTAGGCCTGGCGATCGTTAAACACGTCATGGTCAACCACGGCGGTAGCGTGTCCTTGTGGTCGAGGCCAGGCACCGGGTCCACCTTCACTTTGGAACTGCCCAGAACCACCGAGGGCGGCGCGCTGCCCACGGGAGTGGAGGGCGATCCCGCCAGCAACTTCACCACCGTGGCGGAATTGGCTGACGACCCCGTTGATGATGAGAATCCCTAGCCTCCAACCCCTGTCCCTCATTACACTGTGACCTAAAAGGAAGGTGACCTCTTATGACCAGCGTGCTCATCGTTGAGGATGAAGAATCACTCGCAGAACCACTGGCCTTCTTGCTCAAGAAGGAAGGCTTTGAGGTTTTTCTTGCCAGCGACGGCCCCACGGCGCTCGAGACCTTCGCCGCCCAAGAGGTAGACATTGTGCTGCTGGACCTCATGTTGCCGGGAATGTCCGGTACTGAGGTGTGCCGTCAGCTGCGCGCCACCAGCTCCGTGCCAGTCATCATGGTCACCGCCCGGGATAGCGAGATCGATAAGGTCGTGGGTCTGGAGCTCGGCGCGGACGATTACGTGACCAAGCCCTACTTCGCCCGCGAGCTCATCGCCCGCATTCGCGCCGTGCTGCGCAGGGGCAAGGAGCCAGAGATCGATGACGGCATGGTGCTGCAGGAATCCCGCGTGGTCATGGACGTTGACCGCCACATCGTCAAGGTCAATGGGGAGAAGGTGCCCATGCCCCTGAAGGAGTTCGACCTGTTGGAGTACCTCATGCGTAACTCCGGCCGAGTCCTTACCCGCGGGCAGTTGATCGACCGAGTGTGGGGAGTGGATTACGTGGGGGACACCAAGACATTGGACGTGCATATCAAGCGCCTGCGCTCCAAGATTGAGGAAAACCCCAGTGACCCCAAGCTGCTGGTCACCGTCCGTGGCCTGGGCTACAAGTTTGACGCCTAGTGGCGTTCAGTCGCAGTGATGCCTAGCGACGTACAGTTGCTGTAACGACTAGCGGCGCGCAGCAGCCGTGGCCGGGTGGATCGCCAGCAGCGGGAAGCCGCTCGGCGAGACCTTCGCCAGCTCCTCCCGAGCCCGGCAGTGCTCTGCCACTACTTCATACGCGGCAGGCCCGATGAGCTCCGTCAGTTCCTCTTCATGTGTCCGCCACAGCGGCTCGTCACCTGCGTGGCAGTTCGGGTCCGCCGTGCAGTACCAATCGAACTCTTCGCCGCCATCGCCCCAGCCGCGGCGGGTGTATTCAGTAATTCGGGTGTGGAGCATCTCCACCCCGTCCGGGCGGGTCTCCCACTCCTCGGTGCGGCGCAGGGGTAGCTGCCAGCACACCTCTGGCTTCGCCACGGTGATGGGGATGTCCTTGTCTAGGGCGTAGGCGTGCAGGGCGCAGCCCACGGAGGTGGCGAAGATGCAGGAGCCGCCCGTCACCTTGGTCTTCAGCGCAGGTTCCGCTTCCCCGTCCTCATTGTCTAGCTCATCCCATTCCAGCCACGGCTCAATGTCTTCCTCACTGTCGGCGTTGTCCTCCCAGGTGCCGAGTGCGGGGAGATCATCTGGGCGGTTGTCCCAGCCCTCAAGCTGATTCGCGATGATGCGCAGCGCTGCGCGGTCATCCTCATCGGTGAGAAACGCACCGTGGACGCAACAGCCAGCGGAAGGGTTGCTGGCATCTATGCCTTTGCAGGCGGTGGTGCCGAACCGGCAGCGGTATGTGGACAGCAGCCATGTCAGGTCCACGGACACGATGTGCTCGGAGTCATCAGGATCCACAAATTCAAGCCATTCCGTGGGGTGATCCGCTGGCAACTCCTGCCCCGCCTTGACGGAGAGATCGGCGGGGGTGCCTTCTGGATAACCTGTGACATTCACAGCAACCACCTTAAACCTATAGGCTGAAAGGGTGCGATTAGGTGTCCTAGATGTTGGTAGTAACACAGTGCACTTGGTGGTGGTGGACGCCGGACGTGGCGGACCGCCCACCCCCATGAGCAACTGGAAAACCCCCATGCGCTTGGTGGAATACCTCGATGACGGTGCCATCAATGAAAAGGGGCAGCGCAAACTCATCAAAGGTGTGGCGCTGGCCAGGGAAATGAGCGAGCAGTTCCGGTGCGAAAGCATGCTGCCCTTCGCCACCTCTGCCTTGCGCTCTGCCACCAACTCTGAGGCGGTTCTCGACCGCGTGGAGGAAGAGACCGGGGTGCGCCTGCAGATCCTGTCCGGGGAGGACGAAGCGCGGCTGACCTTCTTGGCCGTGCGGCGCTGGTACGGATGGTCCGCCGGCCGCATTTGTGACCTCGATATCGGTGGTGGATCGCTGGAAATGTCCATCGGCACCAATGAGAATCCAGATGTGGCACGGAGCGTAGAACTCGGTGCCGCGCGGCTGACGAGTCAGTGGTTTGATACGGATCCGCCGTCGAAGAAAAAAATATCCGCCCTGCGTGACTACATCGACGAAACACTTGATGCTCCCGCCCAAGAACTGTTGGAAAGCGGCCCGATTGATCTGGCCGTGGGAACATCCAAGACCTTTAGAATGCTGGCGCGGCTAACTGGTGCGGCCCCCTCATCAGCCGGTCCGCGGGTCAAGCGGACGCTGACGCAGGCTGGTTTGAGGCAGCTGATCATGTTTATTTCTCGGATGACGGCCGCAGACCGCGCTGAGCTGGAGGGCGTGAGCGCGGATCGATCGCATCAGGTGGTTGCCGGTGCATTGGTCGCGGAAGCTGCGATGCGCAAATTAGGCATCGACACGCTGCATATGTGCCCATGGGCGCTACGCGAGGGAGTAATTTTTAGACAAACTGACCAAGAAATTGCTCCGTGGATTTCCAGTTGATACTTGAAGGCCAGTAATCTATGAAGATTAGAAGGCCACAATTGTGTGGATCAACTTTGTGGATCATGACGGACAGCACACCGATGGGAACGATGGATGAGTGAGAAGCTGACAGTCGCCGAACTCCTCGCCCGCAATGGGCGGAAAGAGGATTCGGCGGAGGCCGGCCGGCCCAAGCGTCGGCGCCGCAGCCTGGAAGACGGCGGCGTTTCCGTGGCGGAACTGACGGGATCCATCCCGGTAGTGGAGGATTCTGCAGATTCTGACACTGCTGCGTCCCGTACCGAGGGGGCTGTTGCGGGGAAGAAGGCGGAGCCATCGGTGAAGCCTGCGGCTGGTGCTGGTGCTGCGGCTAAGGCAGGGGCGGGGTCTGCGGCTGCGTCTTCGCCTTCGTCTGCGTCTGCGAAGCCGTCTATCAAGAAGGTACGCCCCGTGCCGCAGACCAAGGTGGCGCCGGTGGAGCGTCCCGAGGAGAAGACCGGCAAGCTCGCGGCGGTGGACGAGGATCCCAAGAAGCCGCAGAAGATCGAAGACATTGAGCGGGCACAGAAGCCAGGGGTGGCTGCGAGTGCCAAGCCGGAAGCCGGCAAGAAGCAACTGGGAGCCGCTAGTGCCAAGCCAGCCGCTGCTGCTGTGAAGGAAGAGCCCAAGAATGCCGTGGGCGATTCTGCGGCTGCAAAGACTGCAACGCAAAAGGCCCCCCAGAAATCCACTCAGAAGGCGGAGCAGGCTGAGGCTGTGGCTACGCCTGCGAAGCGAGCTGACAAACAGGGTGCTCCTTTCAAGAAGAAGAAGGGTGCGCTGGGCGCTGCCGGAACTGCTGCCGGTGGAGCTGGAGCTGCAGGGGCCGGAACTGCCGCCGATAGGGGCGAGGTAGAAACTGCAGAGCGTCCTTCCTCCAAGACTGAACAGGCGAAGGACTCTGCGGTCACCCCGGAGGAATTCCAGGAGCTGGAAGCCAACCTCGCTGAAGACGAGGTGCTGGAGTATGAAGATGACCGCATCTCCTGGCCGGCCATGCTGGCACAGGCGCTGGCTGCGATCGTCGCTGGTGTTGGCGTGTTTTTCGCGTTCAGCCTCCTGTGGGACAAGGCTCCAGGCGCACTGGTGCTGGTGCTTGCCTTGGCGGTGACCCTGGTCATGGTTGGTCTGGTGCACGCGTTGCTGCGTCACCGGGACAAGCTGTTGATGATCCTGGCCTTCTTCGTTGGCTTGGTGCTGACTATCGGCCCCCGCCTGATCCTGGGTATGTAGAACGGAGCGAGCGCTCCAACCCTTGCGCCTCAGAGCTTGAAGCTCTGAGGCGCTTTTTCGCGCGGTGTTCCGTGCTTCTTACCTTCGCGTTAGTCCGGCGCACTGCGCCTTAGAGTGGCCACAACCTAGCGGTCTGAGGAAATTGGTGGCACGCTGGACGGTATGACAAATATTGGAATTATTGGCGGCGGAAATATCGGCGAAGCACTATTCTCCGGAATTATCGAGGACGGTGCAGATCCAAAGTCCATCATTGTGGCGGATCCTTCCGAGGATCGCCTGAATGATCTGAAAGACCAGTACGGCGTGGTTGTCACCACGGAAGGATCTGAAGCGGCGGAGTCTGCTGACTTGCTCTTCATCTGCGTTAAGCCGGACATTGTGCCGGTGGTTCTGGAAGACGTCTCCGATGTCCTGGATAACAACTCCAATGAATCCATCATTGTCTCCATGGCAGCTGGTGTGACCATTGGCGCCATGGAGAAGCTGCTTCCCGCAGGCACGCCCGTAGTCCGAGTCATGCCGAATACCCCCATGCTCGTTGGCAAGGGCGCATCGGGTATCGCCGGTGGCCGTTTTGCCGAGGAATCCCACCTGGATCAGGTCAAGGACACCCTGTCCAAGGTGGGTGCGGCAGTTGTGGTGAAGGAAAAGGACCTGGATGCTGTGACTGCAGTGTCCGGCTCCGGCCCGGCATATATCTTCCTTGTGGTGGAATCCATGATTGAGTCCGCGGTCCAGCTTGGCCTGCCCCGTCCGCTGGCGGAGAAGCTGGCCATCGCCAACGTGGAAGGTGCCGCGACGATGATGGCGAAGAACCAAGACGGTGGGGATAGCCCCTCCGTGCTGCGCACCAAGGTCACCAGCCCGGCTGGTACCACCGCGGCCGCTCTGCGTGAGCTTGAGGAGTCCGGCATCCGTGGAGCCTTCTTCCGCGCCATGGAAGCCTGCAAGGACCGCTCCGAGGAGCTGGGCAAGAGCTAGGTAAAGAACTGGGCGAGCGCTAGGCTGAGCCGCTAAGTAGGGCAGTGGGGCTTGGGGATCCCCACCCCCACCTGTCACACTCGTATCGCCAAGTTGCACTGGTGACACCAGTTTCACCCGTCACTTCCCGCACAAATAACCCCCTCATTGCACATGAATCACAACTTTCACGTTATGATAGGTCGGAGCGATTCCCGTGTGACGTCCTGCAGGAGGGGAAGCCTGCAGCGCATGAGAGCGCCAAGAAAGAGAAGATTCTATGTCTAATGAGAAGTTTCTGACCGTCGCTGAGGTCGCAGAAATGATGCGCGTGTCCAAGATGACCGTGTACCGTTTGATCCACGCTGAAGAGCTGCCTGCTGTTCAGGTTGGCCGCAATTTCCGCGTCCGTTCCTCTGCAGTGGATGCATACCTGGGTGCTTCCGAGTACAACCCAGGCCAGCAGACCGGCTAGAAGAAGCGGTGGTTATCAACAGGCGGCTTTTGTGCCTTATCCGGCGCACGCTGTAGACTGTTGAGCACTTGGCGGCCGCCCGAGGCGAACGCCCTCAGGCGAGCGCCCCTTGGCGCGGTAAGTTAACAAATGTTGAGAAAGAGGTGCCCGTTATGGGTTCTGTGATTAAGAAGCGCCGCAAGCGCATGTCCAAGAAGAAACACCGCAAGATGCTTCGCCGGACCCGCGTTCAGCGTCGGAAGTTGGGCAAGTAAGCCCAGCGCCAACCCCTCTCTTGGAGCGGGTGAAAGTGGGAGGTGGACCAATTCGGTCCGCCTCCCACTTTTTTGCTTGTCGCCCCCTGGCCCCGTTATTTACTACGCTCGAAAATCCGCTCTACCTGCAAAAATCCCGGATTTCGAGCGTACTTTCTTCGCTATGCCGAGCAGGGGAGACCGTCCACAACATACTTACGCGGGCGGGCCGCGGTCCACAACACACTTAGGCGGCTGAATTGGCGAAAATTGCGGTCTAAGTGTGTTGTCGGTTAATCCGGTCCGCGAACGGGAGTAGGGCGGTGTTTAAGGGAAGAAGCTCGAACCCAGAGTCTCCGAGCCCCGCGCCTACCGCCGGCTGATCCAGTACCCGCCGGCCCCCACGGCCGCTACTCCCGCCCCCGCCAAGCGCTTCATCACCTTCCGCCCGCGCCTGTAGTCGCGGACTTCCCACCCGTTATCGCGGGCAGCCTTACGCAGCTTGGAATCCGGGTTCACCGCCACCGCGGTGCCCACCATGGACAATAGCGGCAGGTCATTGACGCTATCGGAGTACGCCGTGCACTTGGAAAGGTCCAGCTGCTCATGCGCCGCCAGCGCCACCACCGCGTGCTTCTTACCGGAGCCGTGCAGGATGTCGCCCACCATTCGGCCGGTGAATTCGCCGTCCTTCACCTCCGCCACGGTCCCCAACGCGCCGGTGAAGCCGAGCTCCCGCGCAATGATCTGGGCCAGCTGCACGGGCGTGGCCGTCACCAGCCACACCTGCTGACCCGCCTGCAGGTGCATGTCCGCCAGCTCCTTGGTGCCGGGGAAGATCCGCTCAGCGATGGTGGCGGCCCAGATTTCCTCCGCCATCTGCACCACCTCGGCCTCCTTGTGCCCCTTCACCAGAGCCAAGGCCTGCTCCCGCCCGCTGGCGATATCGTCTGGGTTCTCCGTGCCGGACACCCGGTACTTCAGCTGTTTCCACACAAACCCGGCGATCTCCCCAGCGGTAAAGAACCTCCTCTGCGCCAGCCCGCGCGCGAACAGCAGGATGGATGCGCCCTTGATCAGCGTGTTATCCACGTCAAAGAACGCCGCCACGCCCTGATCCTGCGGGATCGTGGGATCCGGAGTGTTCAGCCGGTTGGATCCACCCGCGGCGTCGCTGGCCCCGCGGAAGTTATCCAAACCCGTCAGCAGCTGATCGTGCGTCAGCCCGTAAGCCTGGGCGAAGGAATGGATATCAGTGGGATCGGTGCTGGTGGGGCTGGGGGGTGGCGTCGCCCCAAAAACTGCCTGAGCAGAAGCCACGCCGGCGAGCTTCTGTGCAGACTCGCCCCGAGCAGGGAAAACCAGGCGGCTCAACACGCTGCGCACGCCCGCCCTGGCAGCAATGACCACCTGATTCGCCGCGTCCTGAATCCACTGCAGCCCGCGGGGCAGACCGGTTTCGCGTCCTGGTTGATCATCGTTCACAGGGACTAAACTACCCTTAAACGCCAAGAAGTTCTTCACCCGCGCGGGCACACGAAGCAAAGTCCAGAAGCAAAGTCCAAAGGAGTAGCGCGCCACGATGACCCACCACGTCCAACTCATCAGCCGCAGCACCTGCGGATCTTGCCAGCGCGTCGCGCGCCAGATCGCGCCCATCGTGGCGGAGTACGGTGCGGAGCTGGAGATCGTGGAGCTGGATCTGAACGATACCCCGGACCTCGCGGCGGAGTTCGGCGACCGCGTGCCGGTGGTGCTGGTCGATGATGAGGAGATCGCCTGCTGGGAGATCGACGATGAAGACCTCATCGCCGCACTGAGCTAGCCGGCGTATCACAACCGCGTATTCTGACCGCGTACCCCAAGCGCGCCAGCTATACCACCCCCGCGCGGACGTTTTGGCAAGGGGGTGCCCTAAGGGCTACCGTATAGGTCTATCCCGCAACCACTTCAAGGGCCAAAGGGACCGCAGGAGGATATAGATGACTAGTGCCGCGCAAGTGTTGCTTGTTGGCCTATCCTTCCGGTCCGCACCGGTGCCCATCCTGGAACAGGTTTCCATCGCGGATGCGGACATGCCCAAGCTGCAGATGGCGCTGGTGGACTCCGATGTGCTGAGCGAATCGCTGGTGCTCTCCACCTGCAACCGCATGGAGTTCTACACCGTCTCCACAGCGTTCCACTCCGGTTTGGATCACGTGGTAGAGACCATCAGCAATTTTTCCGGCGTTCCGGCCGATGAGCTGGAGCCGTACCTCTATGTCCACTACTCGGATGCAGCCGCGGAGCACATGCTCAATGTGGCCTCCGGGCTGGATTCCATGGTGGTGGGCGAGCAGCAGATCATCGGCCAGCTGCGTGGCGCTTACCAGTCCGCGAATGACACTGGCACCGTGGGCCGCACCCTCCATGACCTGACGCAGCGGGCGTTGCGCACCGGCAAGCGTGTGCATTCGGAGACGATGATCGATGCCGCGGGCGCCTCCATGGTGAGTTTCGCCGTGGATAAGGCGCTGCGGTTCCTGCGCCCGCAGTCTTCTGTTTCTTTTGTGAGCGACGCCACCACGGCTCCGCTGGCTCACGCCCGCGCGTTGATCGTGGGGGCGGGCGCGATGGCCTCACTGGCATCAACGTATCTCGGCAAGCTGGGGGTCAGCCACGTGACCGTGGCGAACCGCACCGTTTCCAGAGCTGAGAACCTGGTGGCGCATGCCCGCGAGGCGGGTGTGGCGGCGGACGCGGTGGGGCTGGATGCCATCGGTGACGTGCTGCAGAATGTGGACCTGGTGGTGTCCGCCACGGGTGCTGTGGGCTGTGTCATCACTGAGGCCGATGTGGCCGCGGCGATGCGCGTGCGTGGCGAGGAGAACTCCCAGGTGCTGATCGACCTGTCCATGCCCGCGGATATTGAGCGCATGGACGTGCCGGGTGTGACGCTGCTGAACATTGAGCAGCTGACCACCATGGCGGGCGAGGGGCCCGATGACGAGGCTCCGGCGCGGGCGATCGTGGCCACCGAGCTGCAGGATTTCATCACGCAGCAGCGCGCGCAGTCTGTGGTGCCCACGGTCAAGGCGCTGCGGCAGCGCGCCAGCGACCTGGTGGCCGACGAGCTGATGGTCTTGGAGCGGGCGACTCCCACCATGTCCCCGGCAGACCGGGCCGCGGTGGAAAAGTCCATCCGGCGTGTAGTGGATAAGCTGCTGCACACACCAACGGTGCAGGCGAAGAAACTGTCTGCCGGTGGGGCGCAGGTGAGCTACCCGGATGCGCTGGCCACCCTATTTAATCTGCCGGTGGGGGTAGTTGATTCAGTCACCGGTGCCAGCAGCACCGGTGTGGAAAGTATGAGCGGCGTGGATGATGCGCTGTCCATGGCGAGGGAGGCATAAATGGTTTTGCTCATCGGTACACGTGGCTCCAACCTGGCCACGACACAATCCACGCACGTCATGGAGGGAGTCCGCGCCGCGGGCTTCGAGGCCGAGCTGCACATCGTCCGTACGCCGGGGGATGACTCCCAAGCGGCGCAGACCCCGGTGCGCAGCATTGGCGTGGGCGTGTTCACGGAGACTCTCCGCAAGGCCCTGGCCGGAGGGGAGTGCGATATTGCCGTGCACTCCTTCAAGGACCTCCCCACCGCCGCCGACCCCCGGTTCAAGACTGTTGTCCCGCCCCGGGTGGACGCACGTGAGGTGCTGGTCAGCCGTGGGAACAAGACGCTGATGGAGCTGCCGGAGGGCGCCAAGGTGGGCACAGGTGCCCCGCGCCGGGTGTCCCAGATCCGCGTCGCCCGCCCCGACCTGGAGCTGTTGCCGCTGCGCGGGAACATTGACACTCGGATGCGCCGCACGGAAGAGGATCTGGACGCGGTGGTGCTCGCCCGCGCCGGCCTGGAGCGCGTGGGGCTGCTGGACAAGGCGGCGGAGTCCATCGATCCGGCTGTGGTCATGCCCGCGCCCGCGCAGGGCGCGCTGAGCGTGGAAGTACGTGCTGACGATGCCGAGGCCTGGGCCGCTGTGGCCGGTTTGGATCACCTCCCGAGTCATGCTGAGGCGACGGCCGAACGGGCCATGCTCTCCACTTTGGAGGCCGGGTGTACCGCGCCGGTCGGTGCCTCCGCGCAATGGAGTGGTGGGCCGGATGGCGTGCAGCTCACGCTCACCGGTGGCGTGTTCGCGCTGGATGGGACAGACAAGCTGGTGCGGAGCCAGTCTTGGGACGCAGCGGCGGCGCACCTGGAGGGTTGGCAGGAGTTTGTGGCGGGTTCCGCGGAGCACGCGCAGGTCTTAGAGTATGCGGCCAGACTGGGCAGAGCAGTGGGGTTGGAGCTGTTAGATGCCGGTGCGGCCCAATTAGTGGCCACAGCCTTTTAGCCCGTGTCACTCGACCCCTATATTTCACGCTTGTAGATAGCCCTCATTCTTTAGAAAGTTTTTTGATGACAACTCTTCCGATCGGCCGTGTCCACTTCGTGGGCGCAGGCCCCGGTAACCCGGATCTGCTGACGATCAAGGCGCGGGACGTGCTCGAACACACGGCCCACGCCTGGGTTGATCCGATGGTTCTGCACGGCGTGCGCTCCCTGGTGGCGGCCCAGGTACCGGTGCCCCAAGCCAAATTGGATGAGGCGGAAGAGGCATGGGCGGCACAGGTGAAAGCGGCCAAGGAAGCCGGCGCCCGGCGTAAGCCGCCGCGCCCGGCGCCGCCGACGGCCGCCGAGATTGTGGTCGCCGCGCCCTGCCGCGTGGAAGCGCAATGCGCCGGGGCCGAGGACTCCGGGGACGTGGACGCTGGGGGGCAGGGCCTCGAGCAAGACCCGGAAGCTGTGGCTCCGGCCGTGATTGCAGAGCAGATGGTGGCGTGCGCCAAGACTGGCGTGGATGTGGTGCGTCTCGTGGCCGGCAACCCGCTGAGCAACCCTGCGGTGATGCAGGAGCTACAAGAGGTGGCCAACCTGGGTGTGGAGTTCCAGGTCATTCCTGGCATGACCGGTTCCGTGGCTGTGCCCGCCTTCACCGGTATCGGTGTGGGGCCGGACGTGACGGAGGCTGACGTGCGCGGGGGAGCGGACTGGGATCAGCTCGCCGGCGCTGGTTTGCCGTTGATTCTTACTGCCGCGCCGCACGATCTGCAGCCTATCGCTGCTGAGCTGAAGGCTCGCGGTATCGCGGGATCCACCCCCGCCACGGTGACGCTGCACGGCACCACCCGTCGCCAGCGCAGCTACGACGTGACCCTGGATACGCTGAAGTCCATCGCCGCGGCATCCGGCCCCGCCGTGAAGGAGGGCGAGCTGCCGGACGAGCTGCTGGTCACCATCGGCTCCCAGGTGGACAACCGCTCCAAGTACTCCTGGTGGGAAAACCGCGCACTGTACGGCTGGACCGTGCTGGTGCCTCGCGCAAAGAACCAGGCCGGGCCCATGAGCACGCGCCTGGCCACTCATGGCGCTATCCCCGTGGAGGTGCCCACCATCTCCGTGGAACCTCCGCGCACGCCCGTGCAGATGGAAAAGGCCATCAAGGGTCTCGTGGACGGCCGCTACCACTGGATCGTGTTCACCAGCGTCAATGCTGTCAAGGCGACGTGGGACAAGTTGCAGGAGTTCGGGTTGGACGCCCGGGCGCTGGCCGGTGTGCGCGTCGCCGCGGTGGGGCCCAA
>DXFZ01000002.1 GCA_019114175.1 Candidatus Corynebacterium gallistercoris | reverse complement strand
GGCGCCGTAGATCTCTGTGGCGATGGTGTTCAGGGAGGCCTCGATGCCGTTCACTGGCTGGTACAGCTGGTGGCTCTCGCGCGCCGTGCCACTTGTCCGGGCCTGCTCATCTTCTTCGAGCACCTCTTGCACCGCGGCGGCCAGGTCTGCCGCGCCAGCTCCGCCATCGGCCCACACGGTGCAGTCCACCACCCGTACCCCACGGTCTGAGCCCCACGAGGCCACGGCGGCGGTTTCGGCGTCGCTATCAGAAGAAAAAATATTCAGCGCAACCACGGGCTCCACGCCGAACTTGCGGATGTTCTCCACGTGACGCTGCAGGTTCTTCAGCCCAGCCTGCAGCGCGGACACGTTCTCCTCGGTGAGGTCCTCGCGGGGCACGCCGCCGTTGTATTTCAACGAGCGGATGGTGGCCACCACCACGGCTGCGCCCACGTCCAGCTTGCCGGCACGGGCCTTGATATCGAAGAACTTCTCCGCGCCCAGGTCTGAGCCGAAGCCGGCCTCGGTGAGCACCACGTCCGCGAGCTGCTGGGCGGTGCGGGTAGCGATCAAGCTGTTGCAGCCGTGGGCGATGTTGGCGAACGGCCCGCCGTGGACAAGCGCAGGCGTGCCGCCGAGGGTCTGGACGAGGTTGGGGTTGATCGCGTCCTTGAGCAGCGCGGTAAGTGCGCCAGCACACTTCAGATCACCGGCGGTGACGGGCTGCTGGGTGTACGTCTGACCCACAACGATGCGCCCCAGCCGCGCCTTCAGGTCCGCCAGATCCGTGGCGAGGCACAGGATGGCCATGATCTCGCTGGCCGCGGTGATATCGAACCCGGCTTCTTTCGGGATGCCCTGGCCGGGCCCGCCGAGGCCGGTGACGGTGTTGCGCAGCGCGCGGTCGTTGACGTCCAGGCAGCGGTGCCAGGTCACCCGCCGCGGGTCGATGCCGAGGGCGTTGCCGTGGTGGATGTGGTTATCGATGATGGCGGCCAGGGTGTTGGTTGCGGCGGTGATGGCGTGCATGTCCCCGGTGAAGTGGAGGTTGATGTCCTCCATGGGCACGATCTGCGCGTAACCACCCCCGGCCGCACCCCCCTTGATGCCCATGACGGGGCCTTGGGAGGGCTCGCGGATCGCCACGATGGTGTTGTTGCCCGCGGCGCGCATGGCATCGGCCAGGCCGATGAGCGTGGTGGACTTGCCTTCTCCGGCGGGGGTGGGGCTCATCGCCGTGACGAGCACCAGCTTTCCTGGTTTTTTATTGGGGGCGACGCCACCGTTGTCCGCCTCTTCCAGCTGTGTTACGTCAATCTTTGCCTTGGTCCGGCCAAAGGGGATGAGGGCGCGGGATGGGATGCCTGCGCGTTCGGCGATGGCTGTGATCTCCTCCAGCTGGTGTGCTTGGGCGATCTGAACGTCTGATGGTTGTGTGCTCATGGTTTCTACTTTAGGCGGGTCTGGCGGCGTGTAGGGGAGGGGAAAGATATGGCTATATACACGATTGGCGCGCCAGGTGCCCCCGAATTCCAAAAATTTCCCGTGTGGCATTTATGATTCTTGGGGTAGGTGGGTGACCCCCGCCTGGCTAGTACTGTTTTTCACTGTTCACTTTTCAACTGCGAACGAGGACTGATGACCCCACCAACGGATAACCACAATGACTGGAACACCCGGCTGCACCTGGCACAGGATATGCTGCCGCTGATCAGCCGCCTGCACCGGGACCACAACGTGGTGACTTCCATCTTTGGCCGCTTGCTGGTGAATGTGACGGACGTGGACATCATCAAGTCCCACCGTTACGCACGCCGCGTGGTGGAAAAGGAACTGCCGCTGGAGCAGACCCTGCCGGTGCTGCAGGAGCTGGTGAAGATGGACTTGGGCACGGCCTCCATTGACATCGGTTCTTTGGCCAGCCGCTACAACAAGGACAACGAGGGCCTGAGCCTGCGTGAGTACCTGGAGCGGGAGCTTGCGGACGTGGTGGGTACCAGCAACCAGCTGCAGCCCCGCGACGTGGTGCTGTATGGCTTCGGCCGCATCGGTCGCCTGCTGGCACGCATCCTCGTGTCCCGCGAGGCCACCTACGGTGGCGCGCGTCTGCGCGCCGTGGTTGTCCGTTCGAAGGGCGAGGGTGATTTGGTGAAGCGCGCCAGCTTGCTGCGGCGTGACTCCGTGCACGGCGCCTTCGACGGCACGATCACCACCGATCCGGAGAACAACGTGATCTGGGCGAACGGCACGCCGATCAAGGTCATCTACGCCAACAACCCGGCGGAGATTGACTACACGGAGTACGGCATCAACAACGCGATCGTGGTGGACAACACTGGCGTGTGGCGTGACCGCGCTGGCCTGGAGAAGCACTTGGAGTCCAAGGGTGTGGCCAAGGTGCTGCTCACTGCCCCTGGCAAGGGTGACATTAAGAACATCGTGTACGGCATCAACCACGGTGACATTGTTGAGGACGACCGGATCCTGTCTGCCGCGTCCTGCACCACCAACGGCATCACCCCAGTGCTGAAGGTGATCAATGACCGCTACGGTGTGCAGCACGGCCACGTGGAGACGGTTCACTCCTTCACCAATGACCAGAACTTGATTGACAACTTCCACAAGGGTGAGCGCCGCGGCCGTGCTGCGGGCTTGAACATGGTGCTGACCGCCACTGGTGCAGCCAAGGCAGTGTCCAAGGCCCTTCCGGAGTTCGCGGGCAAGCTGACGGGTAACGCTATCCGCGTTCCCACCCCGGATGTGTCCATGGCGGTGCTGAACCTGACGCTGGATAAGGAGGTGGACGCCGACGAGGTGAACAACTACCTGCGCCGCGTCTCTCTGCACTCCACCCTGCGCCAGCAGATTGACTTCATCAAGTCTCCGGAGGTTGTCTCCACGGACTTCGTGGGCACCACCCACGCTGGCATTGTTGATGGTTTGGCCACCATCGCATCTGGCAACCACCTGGTGCTGTACGTGTGGTACGACAACGAGTTCGGTTACTCCAACCAGGTAATCCGCATTGTTGAGGAGATCGCTGGCGTGCGCCCGAAGGTGCTGCCGCAGCGCGCAGACGCCCTAGATCTCTAAGTAAATCGCGGGCGGGGCAGTAGAAAGGGCAAGGCAGGGCCTTAGGAGGAGCGCAGGATCTTCTCCATGGCCTTGCCTTTTGCTAGTTCATCCACCAGCTTGTCCAGCTGGCGGATGTTTTTCATTAGGGGGTCTTCGACTTCTTGAACCTTCACGCCGCAGATTGAGCCGGTGATGAGTTCCCTGTTGGGGTTGAGGGTTGGGGCTTGGACGAAGAACCCCTCGAAGTCTGTCTTGGCCTCTAGCTGGGATTCGAATTGTTCCTGGCTGTAGCCGGTGAGCCAGCGGATGATCTCATCTACCTCTTCTTTGGTGCGGCCCTTGCGTTCGGCCTTGTTGATGTAGTGGGGGTAGACGTCCGCCACTGGGGTGCTGAAGATTCTGTTACCTGCCATGCGCGCGAGTGTAGTGGAGGCGGGGTGTGAAGCGCGGTGGGGTTAGGTGCGGCGTTCGGTGCGGTTAGGCGGTACAGGGTGTCTGGTGGATGAGGTGTGCAGGGGTGAAGTGAGGCCCTGATGGCAGCAAAAAACCGGGTGCCATGTGGCACCCGGTGAGCAGTTCGTTGACTGCGAGGAGAATTACTCGCCTGCGCCGGTGAACACGCCTGCGATTGCCTCAACGAGCTTGGTCAGGCCGTTGGAAGCCAGCTCGAGCAGGGTCTGGAAGAAGCCGGAGATGATGTCGATCATGTGAGATCAAACCTTTCGTAGTGTGTAGGTTGCTGTTGCTAGATGAAGTGTGGGTATCTAGTTTCAGCGAGAAAGTGGGTTTGGTGTACTGAGGTTCCTCAGTACGGTTTCCCAGAGGGGAAGGTTTCTTAAGCCTCTTCGCCGCCGGTGAATACGTCTGCGATTGCCTCAACGAGCTTGGTCAGGCCGTTGGAAGCCAGCTCGAGCAGGGTCTGGAAGAAGCCGGAGATGATGTCGATCATGTGAGATCAAACCTTTCTTGGTGTGTAGGTTGCTGTTGCTAGATGAAGTATGGGTTTCTAGTTACAGCGAAAGTGTGGGTTTTCCGCTAGTGCGGAGGGGTGCTCCCGCTGGGCGGGAGCGGGCCAACTACTTATTGGTCAGGGCGTTGGCGATAGCCTCAACGATGCCGGTCAGGCCCTTGGTGGCCAGGGTCAGCAGGGTCTCGAAGAAGGTGGAGATAACGTCGATCATGTGTGATCAAACCTTTCGTAGTGTGTAGGGGTCGCACTGCAGTTGTGGGTTTAACACCATGAGCATCCTCTCCAGTATGGAGTCTCTGCTCTCAGTGCCTTGCAGCGCTTTCATCAAGATACAACGGGGCCGTTGCTGTTCCGTTACACAGAAGCTGAACTTTTCCTTGAAACAGGCTCCACCTATCAATGAAATATATGCATTGACCTGCAATGAAACCATGCAAAAAATTTTTAGAAAAAGTTGTGAAACGGCTGTGATATCCCACGTGAAGCCCCAGAAAAAAGACATGACGATATAACTAACGCTGTTTTGAAAAGTTGTGGATTTATAAAAAGTGCAGGTAAGAAGGTTACTTGTAGTGAATGGTTCAATTACTATTTAGATAACCATTCGCGTTGAATGTCGCTTCAAGGAGAGACGGCTTCACGGCGAAAATAGGTAAGGATTTCCTATAAATATTCCGAAAGTTTGCAGTCAGTATCTTAGGTGTGTCTAAGGTTCATGGAGATTTCCTAAGAAGGCGCCTGCGCGCACTGCCGTGTGAAGCGGGTGAAGCGTGGGCAGGGGGATAATCGGCAAGGTGCCCAGCAACGCAAAAAGCCCACCCCAGTGCTGGGGTGGGCTAGTGGTCGGACTGACAGGATTTGAACCTGCGACCCCTACACCCCCAGTGTAGTGCGCTACCAAGCTGCGCCACAGTCCGTATCATTCAACCAAGCCACACTCACAGTGTGGCTGCGCGTTGAACGTTCAACAGATTACAACATTCTCATTCTCATGCCCTAATCGCGCGCTTACGCTGCGCAAACAAGGTGCCCGCGGGCCATTACTCCGGTTGAACCGGAGACTCGGTCACCACGATCCCGTCCGAATCGCAGTACGCCACGTGGCCTGGAACGAAGTCCACGCCGCCAAAGCTCACGGTCACGTCCCGCTCGCCTTCGCCGGTCTTCGTCGACTTCCGAGGATTCGTGCCCAACGCCTTGCAGCCAAAGTCCATCGTGCCGATCACCTTGGAGTCCCGCACAGGACCGTTGACAATCACCCCGGCCCAGCCGTGGTCCTTGCCCAGGCCCGCAATAATATCACCCACCAGGGCGGTGTGCATGGATGCCCCGCCATCGATGACCAGCACGCCACCGGGGTTGTCCTCCTGCAGGACAGACTTCAGTAGTGCATTGTCCTGGAAGCACTTCACCGTCGTGATCGTGCCGCAGAACTCCACCTGCCCGCCGAGGTCCCGCATTTGCGTGTCACAGCTGCGGACGTCCTCGCCAATGATGTCAACCAAATCTGCCGTGGGAATAAACTCAATCTCGTTCATAACCCACCACCATACGGCAGAAATTCCCCGCCTAGCTGACGCGGACAAGTGGCTCCGCCCACTTGGCCACTAGCTCGCCGATCCGCTGCCCGGAACCCCGCCAGACCAACAGGTGATCCACCTCCGGCACTGCCATCAGGCTCGCCGGCTGCGCAGCGGCCTCGAACAGCTTTACGGCATCCGCGAATGGAACCGTCCTATCCTCCGGGGAGTGAAGCACCAGCAGCGGCACACCCTTGTCCGCCAGCCCGGCTAGCGCCTCTTCCACGGAGAACTCCGCCAAGCTGCGCAGCAGCCGTGCACCAATCTTGATGGGTCGGCCGGGCAGCTGAGCCTCGGCCTGCTCATCGGCACTCAATTCCTTCACAGCCGCCGGGATCCCCGCCGCCGCGTGCCGTGGGTCAAAGGGCGCCCCCACGGTAGCCACGGCCTTCACCCCGCCAATCCGGGAGGCGGCCGCCAGCACGGCAGAGCCGCCCAGAGAGTGCCCCACGAGCAAGCTCACATCGCCAAAATTATCGGTGGCCCAGGTGGCGGCAGCGATGACGTCGCCCACATTGCTATCTAACCCAGTAGCCGCAAAATCCCCACACGATTGACCCAAGCCAGTGAAATCAACCCGCACGCTGACGTAACCATGACGGGCGAGCGTCTTAGAGATCCGGGAGACCCCAGGGGACTGGCGATTGCACGTGAAACAGTGCGCCACCAGCGCTACCGGCGCACCATCCGGCCCCGCACCGGGCATGTCCACCGTGGCTGCCAGAGTCTCGCCGCTGGGGGTATCGATCTGCACGTGGATGGATTTCACCGCGGGTTTCGTGGGTGCCATATCAATTCTTTCTTCCGCTGGACTATCGTGGTGCTAGCTCATTATTGCACCGGACGCATGATCGATGAAGGGAAGGCCAGAAGCGATGGCATTTGACTGGTTCTGGAAGGCGATGGGATCTTCACCTGCGAAGAACCAGAAAAAGAGCAGGGCGGTGGTTGCCCAGGCAGGATCGGATCGGTTCGCATCGGCATCGGATGATGATGTTCGCGACGCCGCCGCCGCGGCCATCGCCCCAGGCACCCTCGCGGCAGACGGCCAGCGCGGCCACGGCCACGTCACGGACGCATCCGCCCTGCTGGCCGCAGTGCGCGAGGCAGCAACCCGAACCCTGGGTCTCACCCCCTTTGACGTGCAGCTACAGGGCACCTATCGGCTACTCCACGGCGATGTGGTGGAGATGGCCACGGGTGAAGGCAAGACACTGGCCGGATCCATGGCAGCCGTGGGATACGGGCTGCAGGGCAAGCGCGTGCACGTCATCACCGTCAACAGCTACCTGGCCGCCCGCGATGACGCGTGGATGGGCCCGCTGTTTGACTACTTTGGCCTGACCCATGGCGCCATCACAGAGGAGATGGGTCCGGAGGAGCGCAGGGAGGTGTACGGCCGGGACATCGTGTTCGGCGCGATCAACGAGCTGGGATTCGACGTGCTGCGGGACCAGCTGGTCACCCGCCGCGAAGACACGGTGCGGGTTGATGCGGACGTGGCCATCATCGATGAGGCGGACTCAGTCATGGTGGACGAGGCGCTGGTGCCGCTGGTGTTGGCCGGATCCGAGCCTGGGCCTGCGCCAGCCGGGCAGATCACAGACCTGGTCAAGGGAATGGAAGAAGGTGAGCACTTCGCCATCTCCGATGACCAGCGCAATGTGTTCCTCACGGACGAGGGGGCGGCCTATGTGGAGAGGAAGCTGGGAGTTGATTCCCTCTACGGCGCGAGGGACGAAGGCGGGGAGGCTGGCGACCTCCTGGTGCAGGTTAATGTGGCGCTGCATGCCGAGCACCTCCTGACGCGGGATGTCCACTACATCGTGCGGGAGGGCAAGGTGGCGCTCATCGACGGATCCCGCGGGCGCGTGGCAGAGCTGCAGCGCTGGCCGGATGGTCTCCAGGCTGCGGTGGAAGCCAAGGAAGGCCTGGACGTGACCGATGGTGGCCGCATCCTTGACCAGATCACCATTCAGGCGTTGGTGGGGATGTATCCGGAAGTCTGCGGCATGACCGGTACCGCCATGGCGGCCCGGGATCAGCTGCGACAGTTCTATGGACTGGACGTGTCCATCATCGAGCCCAACGTGCCGACCCAGCGCTTTGACGAGGCCGACCGGGTGTACGCCACAGCTGCGGACCGGGATGCGGCGGTGATCCGCCACATCCTGCAGGTGCAGCAGACCGGCCAGCCGCAGTTGGTGGGGACCCAGGACGTGGCGGAATCCGAGCGCATCGCTGAGGAACTGGCTGCAGCGGGCGTGGAGTGCGCGGTGCTGAACGCGAAGAA
Organism: Candidatus Corynebacterium gallistercoris; assembly: GCA_019114175.1. Lineage (GTDB taxonomy): Bacteria > Actinomycetota > Actinomycetes > Mycobacteriales > Mycobacteriaceae > Corynebacterium > Corynebacterium gallistercoris. The sequence goes on along the minus strand of DXFZ01000002.1, from coordinate 15,529 downwards.
CCATGAGGCCGAGGCCGCCGTGATCGCCGAGGCCGGAAGGCCTGGGATGGTGACTGTCTCCACGCAGATGGCGGGGCGAGGCACGGACATTAAGCTCGGTGGCGCAGATGAGGAGGCGCGGGATGAGGTAGTGGATGCCGGGGGCTTGCGCGTTGTTGGCGTGGGCCGGTTCCGCTCCCAGCGGCTGGATAACCAACTACGGGGCCGGGCGGGCCGCCAGGGGGATCCAGGCAGTGCTGTATTCTTCGTGAGCTTGGAGGACGATGTTGTGGCCGTGGGTGGTGCAGGCGAAGAGCTCCAAGCCCAGCCGGAGAGCGACGGGCTACTGCCGCAGAAGAAAGTCATGAGCTTCGTGGACCACTGCCAGCGGGTGACCGAGGGTCAGATGCTGGATATTCACGCCACCACGTGGAAGTACAACAAGCTGGTGAAGGATCAGCGGGACATCGTCAATGAGCGGCGCGCGCAGTTGCTGGATACAGCGGCGGCGTGGGATGACCTGAGCTACCACAATGTGGACAAGGCCGGCGAGCTACGCGCGGCCGGGATCCCGGAGGACGTGCTGGAGCAGGCTGCCCGGGAGATCATGCTGTTTCACCTGGACCGGCGGTGGTCCGATCACCTGGCGTACCTGGATGACATTCGGGAGTCAATCCACCTGCGGGCGATCGCGCGGGAATCGCCAATCGACGAGTTCCACCGGATGTCCATCGCCGCCTTCGGTGAGTTGGCTGAGGAGGCGGTGGCGGAAGCGCGCGCAACCTTCGATGAGGTGGAAATCACGGCAGATGGCGCGCAGCTGGAGGGATTGGGATTGCACAAGCCGAGCGCGACCTGGACGTACATGGTCAACGATAGTCCCTTGTCTTCCGGCGGGGGATCCGTGATGGGATCCATCGCGCAGATGTTCCGCTAGCCTGCGAGCCGTTGGCGTGTGCGTGGAATTGCTGACAGTTTTATAAAGGTTTGATTGCAACTTGGGGACTACCTGCCCCCATTGGCTGCCTTAGTAGTATTGTGGGTTCAGACGTAACAACGCTGCCGGTGCCACACAGTGGGGCAGGCGGTGGGTAATCGATTAGTTCCAGAGAGGACCCCAAGACATGAGCGATAACACCGGAGTTCCAGAGGCTTCTGTTGAGACCACTTCGGTCTTCCGCGCAGACCTCTTGAAGGAGATGGAGTCTGGCGCACAGGCGGACGCGTCTCCTGCCGGTGTGGAGGGCCTTCCGGAGGGTTCCGCACTGCTCGTAGTGAAGCGCGGGCCCAATGCCGGTTCCCGTTTCCTGCTTGATCAGGAGACCACTGCAGCTGGCCGCCACCCCGATAGTGACATCTTCCTGGATGACGTGACGGTATCCCGCCGCCACGCTGAGTTCCGCCGCAATGGCGAAGAGTACGAAGTTGTGGACGTGGGCTCCCTGAATGGCACCTACGTGAACCGTGAGCCGAAGAACTCCGCCGTGCTCTCCAACGGTGACGAGATCCAGATCGGTAAGTTCCGTCTGGTGTTCCTGAACGGTTCCAAGGACGCTTAACCAGGGGTTAAGGATTTCCACGTGAGTGCCCAGCCGCAAGATAACTCTGCGCCACAATCGCCCGTAGAGGCCGTGCTTCCCACGGCCTCTATTGGCGACGTTTTAAAGCAGCTCACCGCTGACTTCCCGGATGTGACGGTCTCCAAGATTCGCTACTTGGAATCCGAGGGGCTCATCAGCCCGCGCCGATCCCAGAGCGGTTACCGCCGTTTCTCCCCGGAAGATATCCGCCGCCTGCGCTACATCCTGACTCTGCAGCGGGATAACTTCATGCCGCTCAAGGTCATCCGTGAGCAGCTGGACGCCATGGATGAAGGCAAGGTTACTCCCGTGGCCACGCGCCGCAGCACCCCGGCTGGGGCGGTTTCGGCAGATCAGCTGCGCGCTGCGGAGACCCGGCGCCTTACCCGTGCGGATGTGACCGCACGGGCTGGGGTGGAGGATTCTTTCACTGGGTCCCTCATCCGCCTGGGCATGATCACCGCGGACGCATCCGGCTTCTTCTCCGTGGACGATGTCACCATCGTGGAACTTTCTTCACGCTTGGCGGAGCACGGCCTGGATACGCGGCACCTGAAGTCCCTCATGACCATTGCGAACCGCCAGTACGACATGGTGGCCCGCGTGGCGGATCCCCTGGCACATGCCCGGGATGAGAACGCGCAGCAGCGCTCCCTTGAGACCGCCCGCGAGGTATCGGCCCTCATCATCTCCCTCAACACGGCACTGGTGAAGGGGAACCTTGGCTGACGCGGTTGAGGTCTACTTTCTTGGTCGGGCGCAGACGGAATTCTCCTGCGACGGGGCTATGCCGACCCCTGACGTGCTGTTCTTCGTCACCCCGGAGCTCACACACATCTTGCCGGTGTGGGTGACCCCCGACGAAGATCGCGGCGGCCGGCCAACGGACGCTGAGATCCTGGCGGAGATTATGCGCAGCGCGCCTAATGACAGCCCGTGGTTCGCCGAGATTGCCACGAACTCCCGCGGTCAGATGACCGCCGGTATCTACCAATCTGTTCTCCTGCACGGCGGGGACGCAGAGGATGTGGAGCATTCCCGGGAGCGCTACATTGATGTGCGCCCCTCCACCATCGAGCCACTGAGCCGAGCCGGGGTGATTTTCGAGATCACGCTCAAGCCCCACGTAGCGAACCAGCTCATTGAGGTTAACCCGGAGTGGGGCAGCGAGCTGAAGGATAAGCTCGCCGCCGTGGATGAGGACGGGGACCCCATCACCCTTGACCTTGCGTGGGATAGCGCTACGGAGGATTTCAGCACGTCATCGGACCCCGAAGCGGGGTTCCAACAGCTGTGGGAAGGCCTTGGGCTTTCGGCAGAGCTGGATGATTGGTTGAATAAAAAGGATGAAGACAACTAGCTACCCCGCCATGGGGCTCACCGTTAAAGAACACATCCTTACCTGCCCGTGGGATCACTCCGATCCCAGTGGAGGCAATTTTGACCTCTACGCCCGGGAGCTAATCCCAGCTGGCGGCGAGGATCTGCCCGTGCTGGTCTACCTCCAAGGCGGGCCAGGATTCCCAGCGCCCCGGCCAGTGGACCAGACTTCCGGGGTCATCGGGGAAGCGCTGAAGAACTACCGCGTGATCCTCCTTGATCAGCGGGGCACTGGCCGCTCCCACCGTATTGATGGGAACTCGCCGGCCGAAGATCGCAGTGTTGACAGGCTGGAGCTGCTGCGCCAAGAACACATCGTCAAAGACGCAGAGCTGCTCCGCGAGGCCCTCGGCATTACGCGGTGGTCGCTGTTCGGGCAGAGCTTCGGTGGATTCTGCATCACCTCCTATTGCTCGCTGTTTCCGGAATCGGTGGAGGAGGCCTTCCTGACGGGCGGCCTGCCGACGATCACCAGCGGTATCGAAGACATCTACCGCACCACCTTCGCCGCCATCCGCGCGCGGCATTCCGCGTGGTACTCCCGCTACCCCTGGGCCGACCAACGGGTGCGGGAGGTGGCCCACCACCTGGACCAATCGGATGAGACCCTGCCCACGGGTGAACGCCTCAGCGCCCGCCGCTTCCGCACCATCGGCATCAACCTGGGCCGCGGGGCGGGGCTGCACGAATTGGCCTACCTGCTTGAAGATCCCTTTCACCAGGTAGCGGGGGAGAAGCGTCTACGTACGGACTTTTTGGATACCGTTTGTAGCCACGTCAGTTTCGCGCAAGGCCCGCTGTACTGGGCTATCCATGAATCCATCTATGGGGGAGTGGTGAGTGACGCGCGCACGGCGTGGGCTGCACACCGCGTGCGTGAAGAGATTCCGGGCTTTGAGGAGCAAGCTGACCCACGGAGTAAGGACCCCTACTACCTTACTGGCGAGCACATTTTCCCCTGGCAGTGTGAGGAGGATCCCGCCTTGCGTCTATTCGGGGAAGCTGCTGGGAAGTTGGCGCAGAAGACGTGGAGGACAAGCCCCTATGACGTCGACGTGCTGGCAGAAAAGTCTCCCACTTCGGCAGCGGCGGTGTACTACGATGACGCATTCGTGCCAGTGGAGGGGTCTATGGTGGCGGCGTCGCTCTATAAAGACTGTCGAGTGCACCTCACCAATGAGTTCCAGCACGATGGCATCAAGTGGGACGGGGCGGCGCTATTCCGGATGCTGCGGGAGAAAGTGCGTGAATTTTAGGGGTTTTCCTCGTTTGCGTGTTGTCATGTTGGGTCGGTTGGGCACTGTAAGAGTGATCTAAAATTGTTGCCTGGCTTGGCGTCTCAGCCACAAGGCTAAGGCACGGCCAATGATAGCGTTAAGGCCGAGGAACGGTCCGTACGCGAAGCGCTTGAGCAGCCAGGCCGAAGCAGCTGCGGCATCGGGGGTGATGATGAGCTTACGGGCTTTAATGCCAGCCATAGCGCGGTCAGCTACCTTGTCCACAGTGAGCCAGGTACGGGTCATCAGGAAGCGGGCGACGTTGTTTACTTCAGGATCGTCTTTGGACAGTGCGTGAACCAGGGGGGTACGGAAGAATTGCGGGCAGATAACGCTGACCGCGATTTTTCGGTCAGCAAGTTCTGAGTGGAGCGATTCCGCGATGGCAACGGCCGAGGCCTTGGTTGCGTTGTATGTGCTCATCAGGGGTGGGTGAATGAGGCCCATAATTGACGAAGTGATGACAACATGTCCACCCTTATTCAGTTGCGGTATGAAGGTACGGCAGCCACGCACAACCCCGAATACATTGACGTCAAAGGAATGCTGCCATGTCTTCATTGAGACTTGCTCAATCCGACCACCGACTGGAACTCCGGCGTTGAGGACTAGAACATCAATGTTTCCGAGGGCCTTGGCTGCATGGTCCCAGTCATCGTCGTTGGTAACGTCGAGCCGTAGGTAGTCGAAGGTGGCTTGTGCCACGTTATCTGGAGCTTCCTCGTGCACGTCGGTTATGGTGACATGGTCGCCTCTGGCAGCGAATCTTTGAGCTAGGGCGAACCCTAAGCCGGAGGCGCCGCCGGTGATGAGGACCCGGCGAGAGCCTTCCTGCCGCGTGTGAAATCGAGAACTGATCAGGGGCAAGGTGAGAGCTGCGCTGAGGGCAAGGGTGGTTTTCTTCATAGTGTTAGTATTCCCGTTTGCTTCTCCATTGAGCATCGAAATGCTTAAAATCCATTGGCAAACTTCTGTTGGGGTGGAGTGTCAGGGCAGTCGAAGCTGTCAAGAGCGGTGTGGACACCTACGTGGCATAGTCCTTGGGTGAAAAACTTGGGGAACTACATCTGGCCACCTTGGTGCACCTAGGCAGGCTACAAAGATGAGATCATCGTACTCTAAAACGAGTAGAGCCATTCTTGCTCACGGGACACGACACGCATGTTGTTACATTTGTGAAATTTGTGACTCATGTTAGTGTAAAGTTTGAAGTTGAACTCGAAGGTTTGTGTGGTTGCAGTTGACTACCGGGCAAACCGGTCTAAGGTTCATAGGAAGAATGACACTAACGGTATGCGTCACACACGCTGCCGAACCTCAGGAGACTCTCATGAGCAAGAACGCACCACAGCAGGACGCGCTCTTTGACGTTCACGGCCCAGACGAAGAGGTCGGCTACCGTGTGCCCATCGCTTGCCAGGTGGCCGGCATCACCTACCGCCAGCTGGACTACTGGGCGCGCACCAAGCTCGTGCAGCCCAGCATCCGCAATGCGGCAGGCTCCGGCTCCCAGCGCCTGTATTCCTTTCGGGACATCCTGGTGCTCAAGATCGTCAAGGGCTTGCTCGATACCGGCATCTCCCTGCAGAACATCCGCAAGGCCGTGGAAAAGCTAGAGAACCTGGGCGTGGATGACCTCGCCGGGATCACTCTTGTCTCCGATGGGACGACGGTCTACGAGTGCCGCTCCGCCGAAGAGGTCATTGACCTACTTGGCGGCGGCCAGGGTGTGTTTGGCATCGCCGTGCCGGGACTGATGAAGGAGCTGACCGGTACCATCACGGCATTCCCCTCCGAGACCGTGGTGCAGGACCCGGCAATTGACGAGCTGGCGGAGCGTCGCCGTCGCCGGATGGCCTAGGAACTTTTAGGGGGATACAGGGGATTAGCCCAACGCGGCGGACAAAGCCTGATCCACGCCGAGGGAATTGTTCGCCTGGTGCACCGAACCCCCCGCTGCGTCGGCTAATTGCTCCAGCGCGGGAACATCCACACGATCACCGATAGCCACGATTTCCAGCTGCACGGAAGTGTCACCGTGCAGCTTCTTAATCTGCGCCACAGCCTGGTCCAGGCTCAGGGCACCGCCGTCATTCGGCCCATCGGTAATGAGGACCACCCGGGATGGCGTGCCCTCAGCAGCCCCCGCTGCCGCGGAGCCATACGCCGCAGTGATGGAGCTATACGTGTGCGTCGCACCGCCGTACCCCAGCTGGCGGAGGATCGCGGCGGAGGTAGATCCATCATCGCCCACCGTGATATCCACGTTGTTCCGGTACGGGCTGGTGGCCTGCGCGCTCAAAGGGGAGGAGTAGTTCCACAGCCCCACGGTGCCGCCGGCCTCACCCACACCAATCATGGCTTTGGCCAGGGGCTCCCGCACGTTGTCCATCCGCGTGGCACCGCCCTCGATGAGGCCCATGGAGCCAGAAGTATCCAACACGAACGTCACCTGCTGGGCGCCAGCGGCTCCGCCGGTCGAGGAGCCGGGCGCGGAAGCCGGCTGGGCCTCACCGTTTTCCTCCGTGCCCCCGGCCTCCGGCTCGCCGGTCAAATCAGCAACTACTTTCGAACCAGTGGCCCGGTCATCCCCCGAGGCAAAGTCCACGAACTTATCTGCCGCGCGCTGGCGCATCTCATCGTGCACAGCAGCAGCACGCTCGCCGGTCAGTTCCGGGGCCAGCACTGCCGCGCCGCCCTTGAGCCGCGGGGCCTCCGCGTTGCGGAACGCCACCGGCGCATCGCCCAAGTCCTTCACCGCCGCAGCTGCATCGGCAGGGATCCACACCGCCGCGGGCTGCTGCGGCGCCTCCACGTTATCCGCCCACGCGGCGTACTGGCCGGCCGCCTCAGCATCCGCCATCGGTGCCACTGCGGCCTCGATGCACTGATCCATCGCGCTCGGGTTGGAGGAGTTGAACTCTTTCGCCAACCCGCTCGCAGCCTCTTCCGCGGAGGGGTCTGCCCACACCGTCAACTGGTAGGTTTCACCCACGCATTCTGGCTGCGCGACCTGCTCAGAATTGCGGTTGTTCACCACATTCCACCCGATAATGAGGGCGACGATGGCGATGAGCGCAAGGAGCGCACCCCACACCCAGCCGGCTACCGTGTAGTTAGATTTGCCGCTTCCGTGGCGCCCCATCGTCTCTGAGCACTTCCCTTCAGGTTGACAGTCAAGGTCCTCATAGAGAGTCTAGTTGATCGACGATCTCAAGAATCCGCCACCGCAATTCTTGAGCACGCTCAAACAATCTGCGCTGGCGGCGCACGTACTCCGCCCGGCCCGCCGGAGTCTCTATCCGCACTGGCTGGAATCCCCATTCCCGCAGGTCGTAGGGGCTGGCCTCCATGTCCAGGCGCCGCACGTCACAGGCGAGCCGGAAGGTATCCAGCCACAGCTCACCAGGGATGAGCGGACCCAGCTTCGTGGCCCATTTGTACAGATCCATGGAAGCGTGCAGGCACCCCGGCTGCTCTAGGTCGGGCTGCGTGTTCCGCGTAGGAGCCAGCTCGTTGCGGGGAGCCGCCTGCGGGGTGAAAAAGCGGAACGCATCAAAGTGCGTGCACTTGAGCTGGTTGGCCTCCACCACCTCATTCGTCCCCTCCGTCCCGAGGCGCAGCGGTTCCGGATGGCGGGGCGTGTCGCGGTAGACCATCGCCCACTCATGCAACCCAAAACACCCCAGCTGCGCAGGCCTTTCGGCCGTGGCGCGCAGCAGGCGCTGGATATACTCGACCGTCTTGCCCCTCGCTGCCAGGTGCCTCTCCACATCGAGTGCCCACACCCGCTGCCCATCGATGCGTACCTCACCGTAGTGATCTTTGAAGGCGGGCAAGCGCGGGGTGGCGTCGCCCTCAACAACCACACCAACACCCGCACCAGGGTGCCAACGGCGCAGCTGACCTGCGGTAGTGGGGTAGTAGTTGAACATGAAGTCCCACACGGGGTGGCGCTCGCCGCGAGCACGGCGCTGCACATGATCCGCCGTGAGGTCATCGGCTTGTTTTTGGTGGCGACGCCGCCGCGCCTCCCATTCCTCCACCCCCAACACCGTGGTGACAGTGTGCGTGCCAAACCCGCTAGTCATGCGTCCAATCCCGCACGGTGCCCACGAGTTCCTCAATAATGTCCTCAAGCGTCACCATGCCGATGATGGCACCACCGGAATCGGTCACGGCCGCAATGTGGCTGGAGGTGCGGCGCATACGGCGCATCGCGACGTCAAAGTTGGAGCCGGCCTCCACCTCAATGAGCGGGCGGATATCGGTCGAGTCCACGGCGGTATCCACATCCGAGCGCACGAGGTTATCAAGCACGTCCTTGACGTGAATGTAGCCGATCCACGTGCCCTGGGAGTCCGTGACGGGGAAGCGGGAGAAACCCGTCTGTGTCACCGCCTGCTCCACCGCCGCGACGGACAAGGAGCTGCCCTCCTGGCGGATCGAATGCACCCGCTCCAGCGGGATGAGCACCTCCTTCAGCGTGCGCTGGGAGGACGTGAGCGCCTTATCCAATCGTGTGGCCTCCTCCGGGGCGATGAGCCCCTCAGAGCGGGACTCTTGGATCATGCTGGCCAGCTCAGAGGCAGACACGGTGGAATCCAGCTCGTCCTTTTGCTCCACGCCAAAAAGCTTCAGCGTTTGGCGCGCAATCCAGTTGAGCAGCTGCATGATCGGGTTGGTGATCTTCACGAACAACAGGTGCGCGGGGACGAGGAACGTGGCCACCGTCTCCGGGCCGGCGAGGGCAATGTTCTTCGGCACCATCTCGCCGATGATGATATGCAACATCGTCACGATGAGGAGGCTGATGGCGAAGCCCACGGGGTGCAGTAGCTCGTGCGGCAGGCCCAAGGCCTCGAACGGGGCCTCAATAAGGTGCGCGATGGCAGGCTCACCCACCTTGCCCAGCAGCAGGGAAGCGATGGTGATACCGAACTGCGCGCCGGCCAGCATGATGGACAAGTGCTCCGTGGCATACAGCACCTTGCTGGCGCGCTTGTTGCCCGTGGCGATCATGGAATCTAGCCGGTCCTTGCGGGAGGAGATGAGGGCGAATTCCACGCCCACGAAGAATCCGTTGAGCAGCAGCAGGAACACGGCAAAGACGATTGCCAAGAGGTCATTGGTAGCCATTAGTTCTTACGCCTCCTCGCGGATGGGGTGCAACACAACGCGGTCCACGCGCCGGTTATCCATCGTCTTCACCGTGGCCTCCCACCGGTTCGGGATGCCCGTTTCAAAGCTCTCCATGGCCTCGTTGTCACCCACCGGTAGCACGACCTTATCGCCCTCGGCGGGGATGCGGCCCAGCGTGGACATGATCAGCCCGCCCAAGGTTTCATAGTCCCCATCCGGGGCGGAGTACCCCACAGCTTCATGCAGTTCATCGGTGCGCACCAGCCCGGAGATTTCCCAGGTGGAGCCGCGCTGCTGAAACTCCTTGTCCTCCTCGGCATTATCGTGCTCATCCCACACCTCGCCGAGGATTTCCTCCACCACGTCCTCGATGGTGACGATGCCGGCGGTGCCACCATACTCGTCTACTACCAGCACCAGCTGGGAGCCAGCGCGGCGGACCTGGTTCAGCACGTCATCGCCAGAGAGCGAATCCGGGACAGAAGGCACCTTCTTGGCCAGCTGATCCACCGTGGTGGTAGCCCGGTGGGCGGCATCAATGGTGAGCGCGTCCTTGACGTGCACCACGCCGATCGTGTCATCCAGATCCCCCTTGGTGACGGGGAAGCGGGAGTGACCCGTTTCCAGGGCGAGCTGGATCAGATCGACCGCCGTGGAATCCTGGTTTAGGGACTCCACGGTGGACCGGGGAGTCATGATGTCCTCCGCCGTGGCATCGGAGAAGCGCAGGGAAAGATCCAGGATGCGGGCCTTGGCTTGGGTGAAGCCCCCAGTACCCGTGGAGTTTCGGACAAGAGCCGAAAGCTCCTCCGCGGAACGGGCCGAGGCCAGCTCATCGGCTGGCTCAATGCCCAACTTGCGTACAATCGCATTGGCCCAACGGTTCATCATGTTGATGAACCCCTTCAGCACCGTGTTGAAGACCCACACCGGCCGAACGGTGGCGCGGGCAACCCCCAACGGGTTGGTAATCGCCAGGTTCTTCGGCACCAGTTCACCGAAGACCATGGAGAGCACCGTGGCGACGATCATGGAGAGCACCAGTGCAACACCCATGGCAACGGAGTCTGGCAAGCCCACCAGCTCCAACAACGGATCGAAGAACCTAGCCAGGATCGGCTCTGCAAGATAACCCGTGGCCAGCGTTGTGATGGTGATGCCCAGCTGTGCGCCAGAGAGCAGGAAGGACAATTCCCCGTGGGCACGGCGGATCAGCTTGGCGGTGCCATCGCCGCGCTGCGCCACGTGGTCATCGACCGTGGAGCGCTCCAGGCCCGTGAGGGCGAACTCCACGGCAACGAAGAGGCCGGTCGCTGCCGTGAGCAACACGAACAGCACCAAGCCGATGAGAGAAAGCAGTATTTCCATTGTCTAGCGAGTAGCCCCTCCAACAGGCCTAATTCTTCTTAGCAGTGGGCAGAATGTGCTTGAGGGAAAACGACCCAGCAGCAACGACCGCCGGGGTGACCCCAGCCTTGGACATCATCGCCAGCACGTCAGCTTCCTTATCCGTGTAGGTCAAGGTGACCACAACACCGGCGGCGCCCGCGCGGGCCGTTCGGCCGGCGCGGTGCACATACGCCTTCGGATCCGCCGGGGCATCCACATGCACCACCACATCGACGTCCTTGACGTCAATGCCGCGGGCCGCGATATCCGTGGCGACCAATACAGGCGCCTCACCCGAGGCGAACGCTGCCAGAGCAGCAGTGCGCGTTGATTGACCCTTGTTACCGTGCAAGGCTACCGCGTGAGTGCCCATCTTCAGCAATTTCTTCGCCAACCGGTCAGCACCGTGGGTGGTGCGTACGAACATCACCATCTTGGACGCGGAGACCGCCAGCTCGCGCAGGACCACTGTGCGCTCATCAGGAGTGGCGGAGACCACCAACGTGTGATCCATGGAATCAACGCTGACCTTCGCCTCACCCGTAGAAAACTCCACCGGGTCAGTGAGGAAACGGTCCACCAGCTGCTGCACGTCACCATCCAACGTGGCGCTAAACAGCAAATGCTGGGCGCTGCGTGGCACGAGCTTCAGCAGCTTCGTGACCTGTGGCAAAAAGCCCATGTCCGCCATCTGATCAGCCTCATCCAGGGCGACAGTCTCCACAGAAGCCAAGGAGAGGATCTTCTGATCCACCAAATCTTGCAGCCGACCTGGGGTGGCCATCAAGATGTCCACTGGCCGGGCCAACGCGGTGATATTCCGCTGAATCTTCACCCCGCCCACGACCTCCAGCACCCGCTGGCCCGCGGCGGCCGCCAGCGGATCCAAACGCTCGCGCACCTGAGCCGCCAGCTCGCGGGTGGGAACCAGAATCAGCCCACGTGGCTGCTTCGGCGTCGAAAAGCCCTGCGTCAGCCGGTGAATCATGGGCAGGCCAAAGGTGAACGTTTTGCCAGAGCCCGTGGGGCCGCGGCCCAGCACATCTCGACCCTCAAGTGCGGTGGGGATCGCCGCGGCCTGAATAGGGAAAGGATGAACCAACCCCTCGGCCTTCAGAGCGCGGACAAGCTGGGGAGCGAGCCCAAGCTCAGCGAACGTGGTGGACGTGTCCGCCAGGCCCGTGGGGGCAGGATCCCGTGTGGGACCCGATGCGCGGGGTGGGGTCTGGCGCTTCGCGGGGGCGTCGCCCCCAGAAGAAGAACGAGACCTGCGAACCCGCCGCCGGCCCCGACCGGCAGAACCACCGGAAGAGCGTGCCAATTTACGCTTCAACCTCGCTACGGTCGCCGGACCACAAGGTGTGGAAGGACCCCTCGCGATCAACGCGGCGGTAGGTGTGAGCGCCGAAGAAGTCACGCTGCCCCTGGATCAACGCGGCAGGCAGGCGCTCCGCGCGGAGGGAATCGTAGTAAGACAGGGAGGAGGCGAAGACCGGCACCGGCAGGCCAAGCTGGGTAGCCAGCACGATAATGCGGCGCCAAGAATCCACGAGCCCGGTCAGCTCGCCCTTGAAGTACGGGGCGAGCAGGAGGGTCGGGAGATCAGGCTGCTCGTCGTACGCCTCAACGATGCGGTTCAGGAACTTCGCGCGGATGATGCAGCCGCCGCGCCAGATGGTGGCCAAGTCGCGGGGGTCGACATTCCAGTTGTGCTCCTTGGAACCGGCGCTGATCTCATCGAAGCCCTGGGCGTAGGCCACGAGCTTGGAGGCGTACAGGGCGCGGCGGACGTCATCGACGAAAGTCTCCTTGTCCACGCCAAGCGCGTCCAGGGTGGTGAGCTCGCCGGAAGGCAGGTTGCCGATGGTGGCCTGGCGCTGCTCCGTGGCGCCGGAGAGGGCGCGGGCGAACACGGCCTCGCCAATGCCGGTGACGGGAATGCCGAGGTCCAGCGCGGACTTCACGGTCCAGCGGCCGGTGCCCTTCTGGCCGGCGGCATCCACGATCACGTCAATGAGCGGCTTGCCAGTCTTCTCATCAACCTGGGCGAGGACCTCCGCGGTGATGCCGATGAGGTAAGAATCCAGGTCCCCCTGGTTCCACTGCTTGAAGACCTCTGCGATCTCCGCGGGCTCCATGCCGGCGGCGTAACGCAACAGCTGGTAGGCCTCGCCGATGACCTGCATGTCCGCGTATTCGATGCCATTGTGCACCATCTTCACGTAGTGGCCTGCGCCATCCGGGCCGATGTGGGTCACGCACGGGGTGCCATCCACCTTGGCGGCGACGGACTCCAGCAGCGGGCCCAGGGATTCCCAGGACTCGGCGGGGCCGCCAGGCATGATGGACGGGCCGTTTAGTGCACCCTCTTCACCGCCGGAGATGCCAGCGCCGACGAAGTTGAGGCCGCGCTTGGACATCTCCGCCTCGCGGCGGATCGTGTCCGTGTACAGGGCGTTGCCGCCATCGATGATGATGTCCCCTTCATCCATGGCATCAGCCAGCTGGTTGATGACGGCATCAGTGCCGGCACCTGCCTGGACCATGATCAAAGCGCGGCGGGGGCGCTCAAGGGAAGACACGAACTCCTCGATGGTGGAGGAGGGGACGAAGCTGCCGGTATCACCGAAATCCTCCATGAACTTGTCCGTCTTGGAGGTGGTGCGGTTGTACACGGCGACCGTGTGGCCCTGGTTAGCGAAGTTGCGAGCGATGTTGGAGCCCATCACGGCCAGGCCTACGACGCCGATCTGCGCGGAGCCGGTGCTGCCGGTGGTGGCGGGGCCGGTGGTGGCGGAATCTTCGGGGGTGCTAGAAGCAATATTCATGGTTTCTCATTCTACAGTTATAAAAGTGCAGTAGGGTGCACAAGGGTAAGGGCAGGAATGGATTGACTAAGAGTAGTGACGTGGAACCCTGACTGGAGCCCCTTCAGGGCAAGTCAGTGGTCAGGTCAGTGTCTGGAGGAGAGTGGGATCAATGACGGTCGATGATGGCGGTAGCGCTCAGCGGGTAAACAGCGGGGAAGAGGCGCGCGGGATGGAGGCGCTGCAGCGATTCCAGGAGCTGTGCATTGCAGGTAGCGAGCGTGAGTTGACGGAAGAGGAAGTAACCGAAATCAACGGCTTTACAGCGGCTTTCCCCGCGCTGGACCGCACGTTGGGCGTGCGTTATCAGGCGATCGCGCCCGAGCGCTTGGAGTTGAGGTTGGAAATCTCGAACGATCACATCCAGCCGTGGGGGATCACCAACGGTGGAGTGTACGCAGCCTTGGGGGAGACCGCTGGATCTATGGCCAGCTACATGGCTGCAGGGGCTGGCCCCGCAGTGATGGGCACCAGTAATGAGACACACTTCTTGCGCCCCACCACCCCAGGGGACGTGGTGGTCTCCGTCGCTACTCCGGAACACGTTGGGCGCAGTTCACACCTGTGGCGGATTGAGCACATCAACGAGGCGACGGGCAAGCGCTGTGCCTTGACCTTCCTGAAGACGCACGTGGCACGCGGGTAGCGGCGCAGGACGCGGTGCTCGGCGCAGGGTGCGGTGCTTTAAAGGCGACTGGCCGGTGAGCGCACTCGGTAGAGGAAGAAAGTACGCTCAAAATCCGGGATTTTTTACTTGGCGTCAGGGGGTGAATGCAGGATTACGCCCGACCTGCAGGAGCCCCAAGGTGGCGTATAGGAAAGAGATCAAACTAGCCTGTCTCGAACTGATAAACCAAGGCAAAACCTACTCCGAGATCACAGCCATCCACGGAGTATGCCGATCAACACTTAGCGACTGGGCTATCGAAGCCGCCGGCGGGTCGCGTCGCCGTGGCCGGCGTCAACATGACGTGCCAAGCCCGAGGATCCAGCAAGCGTTCGATCTGATTGATTCCACCGGTATGCGTGTATCCACCGCAGCCACACTCCTCGGCATGTCACCGACCACGTTGTACTCCGCGTGGGATAGATCTCGGCCTATGACCACCAAACCCCGTCCCCTACGCCGTGGCCGCACAGGCGGCCACGCCACCGAGTCCACACCTTTGGCCGTGGTTGGTGTCAAACCCCCGGGGTCGGATAGTCGGCCGGGGTCGGCGGCTGTCTGGATCGCCCCGGGTGTGGTGGAGGGTTTGATCCAACCGTTGGCGGGATCAACACTGACCAAGCAGCGGCGGAACTGGGTGCAGGATGCTCATATTTCCCTGCGCCCACCAGAGGTTGACGACCGGGCTGTGTGGGGGCGCTGGGAAGGGGATTTGGTTATTGGTGGTGATGGGAAAACCGCCCTGATCACTCTGGTGGAGCGGACAACCAGGTTTGTGCTCATCAGGCGGCTGCCGGTGGAGCATGACTCGAAGACGGTGACGACGGAACTGGCCGATATGGTCACCGAGTTGAACAAGCCCGGGATGTGGAAGTCCATCACCTGGGATCAGGGTGTGGAGATGGCTAAGTACAAGCAGTCCTTCAAGGTCGATCCGGATGTGAGGGTGTTCTTCGCGGATCCACATTCGCCCTGGCAGCGGGGCACGGATGAGAACACGAATCGCAACATTCGGGAGTTCTTCCCCAAGGGCACTGACTTCAGCCAGGTTAGTGATAAGGAGGTTGAGATTTGTCAGGAATCGTTGAACACGCGTGCCAGGGTGGTGTTAGGTGGATTGAAGTGCCCCGGGTTTTGTTCCTAGGCGTTTGCCTTGATTTCTATTATTTCCTGTGGCGGGTTCTGCTTCCAAAATTCGGTTTCGACCTCGACCGGGGTTCGGTATTCCAAGCTTTGGTGGAGCCTAGT